>NZ_JBFALJ010000004.1:0-391832 GCF_040660195.1 Streptomyces sp. NPDC050147
TTTTGAGTGTTTTAATAAGTGTTCCTCCACCTAACCCCCCCGGGGGGGGGGGTCCCCGGGCGGGGGGGGCCCCCGGGGCCGAGGGTGGTCCGTACGCGGGGGCCACAGCCGTCAGGCAGGCGTGGCCGCCGCCGTCACACCGCCACCGACTCCTCCATCTCCTCCTCCTGCTCCCGCTCCTGCCCGGCCTGGTGGCCGGGCTCGGGCGTGACCACGGGTGTCCGCTCACGCCGCTCCCAGAGCGCCGCGACGCCCGTGACGACCAGGCCGACGAGGAGCCACGCCGCCAACGTCCACACGTGCCCGCCGAGTTCATGGCCGCCGAAGTAGAGGTGGCTGCGGATGCCCTCGACGAATCCGGCGCCGTTCCAGAAGGCGTGCAGTGAGCCGAAGAAGCCGTTCTGGAGTTCCGGCCGGAAAAGACCGCCGGAGGACGTGAAGTTGAGCATCACGAAGAGGACCATCATCGTCAGCGTCGTCCAGCGCTTGAGGAACGTGTGCAGTCCGACGCCGATGAAGAGGATGCCGGCGGAGTACAGCCACGCCATGGCCCACACGCCCCACAGCCCCTGGTGCGCCAGGTGGAAGACGGGCCCGGCGAGCGCCGCGCCGATCAGGCTCACGGCGAACGAGACGCCGACGACGAGCCCGGCCCGGACCCGCATCCGCATCCCGGCCCCCGCGGCGCCCAGCGCCGCCACCGACGCGTACGAGCCGATGCTCACCGCGACGAGGAGGAAGAACAGGCCCTGTCCCGTGGGGTCGTCGTCCACCGTCGGCGCCACATCGGAGACCTTCAGCGGTACGCCCCGCTCCGCCGCGAGGGGCGTGAAGATCTTCTCGACCGCCATCGCGCTCATGTCGGAGCCCGCGGTGGCCACGATGACCTCCGGCGTCTTGGCGTCGGGGACGTAGACCCCGGAGACGTCCAGGGACTTGAGCTCGTCGACCGCCTGCGCGCGGGAGGCCACCGTCCGTACGTCGAGAGCGTCGCCGGCCTTGTCCTTGACGGTCTGCGCGAGGGCCCGCGTCTGCTCGCCCGATCCGACGACGGCGATCGGCAGGTCGTGCGGCTCCGGGGTGACGAACGCGCCCATGTAGGCGAGCCCCATGCCGAGGCACATCAGCAGGGGTGTCACGAGGTGGAGCAGGACGTGGCGCAGCGGTCCGGAGGCGGTTGCCGGGCCCGCTGATGCCTTGTGGGCGGGCGCCGAGGTGGCGGTCATCGAGAGGCCTCTCGCGATAGTTGGCTTATGCACTCAATTTCAGTGTTGTACTGTACAACCATTCGTGGAGAGGGAGAAATCGTGTCCGACAGGGACGGGTCCATCGAAATCATTCAGCGGGAGATGACGGCGTTCGCGCGGCGGGCCCGTGCCACCGCCGCGCGGATGCACCCCGAGCTGTCGCTCGTGTCGTACACGCTCCTGAGTCACCTGGAGTACGAGGGCGGATGCCGGGCCACGGACCTCGCGGCGCACTACACGCTGGACAAGTCGACGATCAGCAGGCAGGTGGGCGCGCTGGAGAAGGCCGGTCTCGTGGAGCGGCGTCTCGACCCGGCCGATCACCGGGTCCACGTGCTGCATCTCACCGGCCGGGGCATCGAGGTGCTCGCGCAGGTCACCGACGCGCGTCGGGTCGCGTTCCGGGAGCGGCTCGCGGAGTGGAACGAACCGGACCTGGAGAAGTTCGCCGAGTGCCTGCTGCGCTACAACGACGCGGCGTCGCGCGGTGGCCCGGACGTCGGGTAGGGCGCAGTGCGCGAGGGCCGGAGCGTGCGGCGGACACGGCGAACGCGGCGCATGAGGTTGCACGAGACGTCTCGTCTCGTTTAGAGTCCGCGTATGACCACACGCCAGCGTGCCCACATCGCCATGTTCTCGATCGCCGCGCACGGACACGTCAACCCGAGCCTCGAAGTCATCCGCGAGCTGGTCGCCCGCGGTCACCGCGTCACGTACGCGATCCCGCCCCTCTTCGCCGAGAAGGTCGCCGAGACCGGCGCCGAGCCCGTCCTCTTCGAGACGACGCTGCCGGGCCCCGACGACGATCCCGAGGCGTGGGGGACCGAACTGATCGACAACATCGAGCCGTTCCTCACCGAGGCGATCGAGACGCTGCCGCGGCTGGCGTCGGCGTACGAGGGTGACGAACCGGACCTCGTCCTGTACGACATCACCTCCTTTCCCGCCCGCGTGCTCGCCCGCCGTTGGGGTGTGCCCGAGATCTCGCTCTCACCGAACCTGGTGGCCTGGGAGGGGTACGAGGAAGAGGTCGCCGAGCCGATGTACGCGGAGCTGAAGGAGACGGAGCGCGGGCAGGCCTACTACGCGCGCTTCCATGCCTGGCTGGAGGAGAACGGGATCACCCAGCACCCCGACCCCTTCGTCGGGCACCCGCCGCGCTCGCTCGTCCTGATCCCCAAGGCGCTCCAGCCGAACGCCGACCGGGTCGACGAGACGGTGCACACGTTCGTCGGTGCCTGCCAGGGCGACCGCGCGGCACAGGGTGAATGGCGGCGTCCCGCCGGTGCGCAAAAGGTGCTGCTCGTCTCACTGGGCTCGTCCTTCACCAAGCAGCCCGGCTTCTACCGCGCCTGCATCGAGGCGTTCGGGGATCTGCCCGGCTGGCATGTGGTGCTTCAGGTCGGCAAGCACGTCGAGGCGAGTGACCTGGGGGAGGTTCCCGGGAACGTGGAGGTCCGTCAGTGGGTGCCGCAGCTCTCGGTCCTCAAGCAGGCCGACGCCTTCATCACGCACGCCGGTGCGGGCGGCAGCCAGGAGGGTCTGGCCACCGGGACGCCGATGGTGGCGGTGCCGCAGGCCGTCGACCAGTTCGGTAACGCGGACATGCTCCAGGGGTTGGGGGTGGCCCGGCATGTACCGATGGAGGAGGCCACCGCGCAGACGTTGCGGGAGGCCGTGCTCGGCCTGGTCGGTGATCCGGAGGTGGCGCGCCGGCTGGCCGAGGTGCGGGCCTCGATGGCGGGGGAGGGCGGCACGAAGAGGGCGGCGGACCTGATCGAGGAGGAGCTCGCGAAGGCGGCCGGGCGGGCCGGGGCGTGATGCTCCGTAGGGCGATTCGGTTACGCCCAGGCCATTTCTGTTACAGCCCTGTCATTCGATAACGCTCAGGTAACGCAGGGTGGTTCTGGCATGGGTATTGACTCGTCCTGAAAGGTTGACCGTTACCCCCGGCCAAAGGTTGCACGCTCAGGTTCTTGTTCCTTGAACCAATGTCTTCTTAGCGTGGGGTGAACGTTCCGCGAACGCCAGGAAGTTGACCCCCATGCGACGAGACATACCGCCCCTCGACGAGGTGCGCCGCATCACCCAGAAGAAACGCGACGCGTGGTGGACCGTGATCCTGGTCGATCCGGTCGCCACGCCGCTCGTGCGGTGGACGGCGATGCGGACCCGGATCACGCCCAACCAGATCACCTGGGGCGCCTTCCTGCTTGGCCTTGTCTCGGCCGCGTTCTTCGCGCTGGGGGACTGGCAGTGGCTGGTCGTCGGAGCGGTTGTCTATCACTTCAGCTTCATCCTCGACTGCATGGACGGGAAGGTCGCCCGCCTCACCGGCACCGGCTCGGTGTTCGGCGCGTGGCTCGACTTCGTCTTCGACCGCATCCGCGTGATGGCGTGTGCGGTGGCCCTGATGGGCGGCCAGTTCCACCGCACCGGGGATGCCTTCTACATCTGGGCCGCGGTCGCCGTGGTCGCCCTCGACACGCTGCGCTACATCAACGGCCTTGAGATCTTCAAGATCAGGCACACGATGCGCAAGCAGATCAAGGTCCGCATGAGGGCGGCCCGCAGGGCCGAGAACGAGGCCGAGCTGGCCTTCATGGAGGACCTGCTCCGGGACAACCCCGAGGCCGACATCGAGCAGGACCTGCAGAAGACGCAGTCGGAGCAGGGCGTTCCGCAGACCCCGGAGGCACCGGAGGCCGCTCCCAAGCGGCAGGTCATCGACCTGCACCAGGAGTTCAGGCACAAGTTCCCCGCGTACCTGCGGGCGCGTTCCTTCCTGCTGCGGCACCGGATCCGTACGCACCTGGTGAGCGGGATCGAGTTCCAGATGGGCGTCTTCATGATCGGCCCGCTGTTCGACGTGGTGCTGCCGGCGACAATCGTCTCCGGCGCGCTGCTGCTCGTCTTCGAGCTGGCGATCATCTACAAGCTGCTCCTTTCGACGCGGGACTTCACGCGGACGATCGATTCCTTCGAGGAGCGCAAAGTGCTGACCGCGGCGTAGGCATCACCCGCTGCGCCGATCTCGTCCTCAGACGCCGGACGGGCTGGAACCTCCAGCCCGTCCGGCGTCTGTCGTTCTGTCCGACGTCGGTCCGGCCCGGACAAGCCCCTTACATCTGTGATCACTTGAGGGATCCGGCCATACGGTGTCCGATCTGCCGACGGGGGCCCGTTTTGTTATTACAGAACCTTGTTGAACAAGTCACAGGTGTATGTAGGTATTGATCTGCGCGCGTCAATCAGACATGGTTTCGTCCCAACGCCCGGAGATCTTCCGGATCTCAGGGGGCGTCGCAGTGAAGTTTTGAAACCCCCCACATCCCCCCACATCACCACGAGGAGACCCCTCTTCATGGCAACACACAAGCGTGCACGCTCGGTGAAGCTCGTCTCGGCGATAGCCGCGACCGCCACCGCCGTCGGCGTCACCGTCTTCGCCACCTCGTTCGCCGGCGCGGCGACCCCCGCCGAGGGCAAGGTCTACGGAGCGGACGCCAAGGGCGCCGTCTCCGGCAGCTACATCGTCATGCTCGACGAGAAGGCCGACAAGGGCGCCAAGTCCGACCTCGCCGAGGAGTACGGCGGCGAGCTGAAGCGGAACTACTCGTCCGCGATCAACGGCTTCTCGGCCAAGAGCCTCACCGAGACCGAGGCCAAGCGTCTTGCCGCCGACCCGGCCGTCGGCAAGGTCGTCCAGTCCAAGAAGTTCACCATCGACGCCACCCAGGACAACCCGCCGTCGTGGGGCCTGGACCGCGTCGACCAGGCGGACACCGCGGGCGACAAGAAGTTCACGTACCCGGACGCGGCCGGTGAGGGCGCCACGGCGTACGTCATCGACACCGGCGTCCGCGTCAGCCACAAGGACTTCGGCGGGCGCGCCACGTCCGGCTTCGACGCCATCGACAACGACGACAACGCGGACGACGGCAACGGCCACGGCACGCACGTCGCCGGAACCATCGCCGGTGAGGCGCACGGCGTCGCCAAGAAGGCGAAGATCGTCGCGGTCCGTGTCCTGGACGACCAGGGCTCCGGCACCACCGAGCAGGTCGTCGCGGGCATCGACTGGGTCACCAAGAACCACCAGGGCCCGTCGGTCGCCAACATGAGCCTGGGCGGCGGCGCCGACGAGGCGCTCGACGCGGCGGTCCAGAAGGCCATCGCCTCCGGTGTCACCTTCGCGGTCGCGGCCGGCAACGAGTCCTCGGACGCCGGTCAGGGCTCCCCGTCGCGCGTGAAGGAGGCCATCACGGTCGCCTCCTCCACCAAGGACGACGAGCAGTCGGACTTCTCCAACTTCGGCTCGGTCGTGGACATCTACGCCCCGGGCTCGGACATCACGTCCGCCTGGAACACCGGCGACGACGCCACCAACACCATCTCCGGTACGTCGATGGCCACCCCGCACGTCGTGGGCGCCGCCGCCGTCTACGTCGCCGCCCACCCGGACGCCAAGCCGGACGCCGTCGCCAAGGCGCTGACCGACGGCGCCACCCCGGACAAGATCTCGAACCCGAGCGAGGGCACGCCCAACAAGCTGCTCAAGGTCGTCGAGTAACCCACAGGACCGGCGGCCGCCGCGCCCACCCCCACGGGGCGCGGCGGCCGTCTTATGGTGTGCGGATGACGGTCAAGGCATACGCGGCGCTCCTGCGCGGCATCAACGTGGGCGGCAGCAAGAAGGTGCCGATGGCGGAACTGCGCACGCTGCTCGACGGGCTCGGGTTCGGCGACGTACGCACCCATCTGCAGAGCGGCAACGCGGTGTTCACGTACGCGGCCACCGACGAGAACGCGCTGGCCGCGCGGGTGAGCGAGGCCATCGGGAAGCACTTCGGCTTCGCCGTGGACGTCCTGGTGCGCGATGGCGCCTACCTGAAGGCGGTCGCCGACGCGTGTCCCTTCCCCGCGGCCTCGCTCGAAGGCAGACAACTGCACGTCACGTACTTCTCCGAACCGGTCGACGCGACCCGGCTCGACACGATCGACCAAGCGGCCTTTCTGCCCGAGGAGTTCCGGCTCGGCGACCGCGCGCTCTACCTCTACGCACCGGACGGCCTCGGCCGCTCCAAGCTCGGTGAGGTCCTGTCACGGCCCGCCCTGTTCAAGGGAGTCGTCGCCACGTCCCGCAACTGGAACACCGTCGCCAAACTGGTGCAGCTGACCCAGGAGCCGGCCCGTGGTTGACCGCGCGTCCGCCGTCGAGGCGGCCATCGAGGCCGAACTGCGCCTGCTCGCACCAGAGGTGCGCGCCTCGCCCGAGCTGCTCGGCCGGCTGCTGCACCCGGAATTCACCGAGTTCGGCGTCTCCGGCACCCGCTGGGACCGCGCCTCGATCATCACGGCCCTGGCCCGGAGCGCGAACAGGACCGGCCGTCCGATCATGACCTCCGGGATGCGGGGCGTCCAGCTCGCCGACGACCTCGTGCACCTCACCTTCGACACCGACATCAACGGACGCCTGGCGCACAGGAGTTCACTGTGGCGGCGGCACGAGGGCGAGTGGCTGCTCTGGTTCCACCAAGGAACGCCGTTCAGCGAGGACGGCCCGCCGAGGGACTGATCTGCCCGGCAGGATGTGCGAGGCTCGGCTCCATGCGCTACATCATCATCGGAGCAGGGGCGATCGGCGGCACCGTGGGCGGGCGGCTCGCCGAGAGCGGACATGACGTGGTCCTCGTCGCGCGAGGTGCGCACTATGAGGCCGTACGGGAGGGCGGACTGCGGGTCGAGACGCCCGAAGGGGCGCTGACGCACCGGCTCCGCGTCATCCAAGAGCCCGCCGAGCTGGGCGAGTTGAGGGCGGACGACGTGCTGTTCCTCGCCGTGAAGACGCAGGACTGCGAGGCCGCGCTCGACACCTGGAGCGGACGTCCGGTGGCGGGTGCCGGGACGGCGGGCGAGGTCCTTCCCCTGGTCTGCGCGCAGAACGGCGTGGAGAGCGAGCGCATCGCGCTGCGCCGCTTCCGGCGGGTGTACGGAATGTGCGTCTGGCTGCCCGCGAGCCATGTCGAGCCGGGCTCGGTCTCCGCGGCAGGTGCCCCATACACGGGCATCCTGCACATCGGCCGCTTCCCGAAGGGCACCGACGACACCGCCCGGCTCATCTCCGCCGACCTTGAGAAGTCGAGGCTGCTCGCGCCCGTCGTGGCGGACGTGATGCGCTGGAAGTACGGGAAGCTGCTCGCCAACCTGGCCAACGCCATCGAGGCGGTCACGGGCGTGCTCTCCGACGACGAGGCGATCGCGCTCTACCGCAAGGCCCGCGCGGAGGGTGAGGCGGTGCTCGCCGCCGCCGGCATCGAGGCGGTGAGTGAGCAGGAGCAGAAGGAGGCCCGCGGCGACCGCATCCGCTTCGAGCCCTTCGGCGGCTCGGAACGCGGCGGCGGCTCGTCCTGGCAGAGCCTGAGCCGGGGCACGGGCACCATCGAGGCGGACTACCTCAACGGCGAGATCGCGCTGCTCGGCCGGCTGCACGCAGTGGCGACGCCGGTGAACGACGCCTTGCAGCGGGTGGCGAACACGTTCGCGCGGGAGAGGCGCGAGGCGGGGTCGATGCCGGTGACCGAACTGCTGGCGATCGTGGCGCAGGCAGCGGAAATCGCCCGCCCACGGGGAGAAGCCGCCCGCCCGCAGTGAGAGGCGGCCCGCCCGGTGACCGATGAGTTCAGCTGACCGACGACGTCATCAGGATCGTGGTGCGGCCGTTGTCCTCCGCCACCGAGCGGCCCTGGGTGAAGCCGAGGCGCTTGAGGACGGTGAGGGAGGCTACGTTCTCCGCGTCCACCGTCGCGTGCACCTCGGTCAGGCCCAGCGTCTGATGGCCGTACGCGGTGAGCAGGCGGGCGAGCTCCGTGCCGAGGCCCATGCCCCAGCTGCCCCGGAAGAGCCCGTAGACGATCTCGTGGCCGTCGAGCCAGCTCTCGGGCGACGGTTTGATCTCCGCGTGGCCGATGTAGCGCCCCTCGTGCCGTACCGCCCACACCGGGAAGTGGTTCTCGGCGTATATGAGGCCGAAGATCCGGCGGAACAGCGCGTGTGTCTGCTCCACGCTCTGCATCCCGTCCCCGAACCAGCGGCCCACGGCCTCGTCCTGGAGGAGCGCGACGAACTGTGTCTCGTCGGCGGCTGCATAGGGGGACAGACTCAGACGCTCGGAACGGAGTACGGGGGTCATCGGCGTGACGGTAGGCGCACGGGCCGTACTTCGGCAACCCGATTGACTAACGCGCGGGCCGCGGCAGTCCGATCGGATTGGGGAACGGAATGACGTCCGCCGCCAGTACCTGCCGCACCGGGTGCTCCAGTGCTGCCAGGAGTGTGTCCGCGTCGCGTGCCGCCAGTGGCCGCAGCAGGCGCGCCGACAGGCGGTCCGTGGCGTCCTCGATCAACTCGCGCTCGGTGCGGCCGTGTTCGGTGATGTGCCCGTCCCTGTCCACCAGGTCGCGCCCGCGCAACCGGTCCACCGCGTGCTCCCACTCCTGTTCGTCCCACCCTCTGTCGTGCCGGATGGTGTCCTGGTCCACGCGGCCCGTGGCGGCGGCGAGCACCAGCGCCTCGCAGGCGTCGAGGCCGTGGTCGGCGAGTGCGGCGACATGCGCGTCGCCCCTGAACTCGCGTACGCACGTGACCAGTTGCCACAGCCGCTGCACCGGGTCGGTCCGCTCGCTCACGTCACGGTTGGCCGCGAACAGCGGGCGGGCCAGCGACGGGGCGTCCTCGACCATCGCGGCGAGCGGCGGACAGAGCGCGGCGGCCTGGTCGTCGATGCCCGGGATCAGCGCCCGCAGCGCCCGCGCCGTGTAGGCCGCCCGCTCCTCCACGATCCGCCCCGGCGAGACGTACTGCCAGGCGGACGGAAGGGCTCGCTCCACCATGCCGGGGGCGAAGACGCCGAGCGCGGCCGTCGCCGGGCCCGACTCGACCGGCCCCATGGGAGCCGTGCGGGCCGCGAAATAGCCCATCCAGAAGCCTTTGAGGCCCAGAGCCCTGCCCAGATCTCGGCAGCGCTCCTCGAAGTAGATCACGGCGTGCAGGGGCTCGGTCCGCAGCCAGAGCGTGCGGGATCTGGAGAGCGTCATGAACCCACAAGCTAGGCCAGCACGGGAACCCGCGCCACCCGCCCGACCACACCGTTCTCGCCACACGCCTCGTCGTAACGCCTCACGAGCAGCCGCGCCAACCCCGCGGAAGGGCCGAGAACTTGGGCCGTGACGTCCGCTTCGGCGGCGCCGCGCTCGATGCGGTCCGGGAGGAAACCCGGCGCGATGACGTAGGGCGCCACCGCCACCCGGCGCACCCCGAGCGCGCGCAGCTCCCGCACGGCGTCCTCCGTGCGGGGCAGAGATGCGGAGGCGAACGCAGGCCGCACGGCGCACCAACCGGTGTGCCGCCACTCCCGCGCGATTTCAGCGATCACTGCGATCGCCTCCGGGTCCGAGGACCCCGCCGAGGCAAGCACGACCCCGGTCGAGGGCTTGTCGGCGGGGGTGAGACCCGCCTCGTACAACCGCTGGTCCAGAGCGGTCAGGAGCAGGGGGGACGGGCCGAGAACCGCCGCCTGCCGGATACGGAGCCGGGGCGGTGCCTGGCTCAGGACCGCCGGGATGTCCGACTTGGCGTGGAACGCCCGTGTCAGGAGCAGGGGGAGTGCGATCACGTCGCGTACTCCCTCGGCGTCCAGGGACGCGAGCACCTCGGGGACCGAGGGCGAGTTGAAGTCCAGGAAGCCCGTCTCGACCCGCAGCCCCGGCCGCTGTTCCCGCACCCGGCGCACCAGGGCGCGCACCGTCGCGGCATGCCGCGGATCGCGGCTGCCGTGGGCGACGACGAACAGGACGGGACGGGGGTACATGGTGTGGCCTCAGCTCTTCACGAGGAGTCCGCGGCTGCGCAGCACGCGCCGCTCAAGCGGGCTGAAGATCAGCAGGTCGATGGCGATGCCGACGATCAGGATGAGGAGGATCGCGAAGAACACCTGCGACATGCTGCTGTTCGTGCGGCCGGCCTCCAGGAGCTGGCCGAGGCCCATGCCCAGGTCGGGGGATTGCGCGATGATCTCCGCGGCCATCAGTGACCGCCAGGAGAACGCCCAGCCCTGCTTCAGACCGGCCAGATAGCCGGGCAGCGCCGCGGGCATGACGATGTGCCAGGTGTGCCGCAGGCCGGTCGCGCCCAGCGTGCGGCCCGCCCGCAGGAACAGCGGCGGCACCTGGTCGACGCCCGCGACCAGGCCGTTGGCGATCGAGGGAACCGCGCCGAGCAGGATCACCGCGAACATCATCTGGTCGTTGAGCCCCAGCCAGATCACGGCAGGCGGCACCCACGCCACCGACGGCAGCGACTGCAGACCCGAGAGGATGGGGCCGATCGCCGCCCTGATGAACCGCACCCGGGCCACGATCAGACCGAGCGGCGTACCGATCGCGAGCGCCATCAGGAAGCCGAGCAGACCGCGCGAGACGGACGTCCAGATGTACTCCAGGAGCGTGCCCTGGAGCCAGGCGTCCTCGACCTCGTTCCATACGACGGAGGGCGCGGGCAGCTTGTAGGAGTCGGTGACCTTCGCCCACACCAGGACCTGCCACACCACCAGGACGAGCAGGACGGCGGTAACCGGCGGCAGGATCTTCTGCACGAAAGTCTGACGGAAGGGAACGCGCCGGGTCTGGACCGCGTCCAGTGCGTCGAGGCCCGCCTCCAGACCGGCCAGGTCCTGGCTGCTGTCCCTCTCGGCGCCGCTGTCCCTCTCGGCCTTGCCGACCGGAGTGTCAGTGCTGGCCATGTCGGCGGATCTCCCCACGCAGTTGTTCGGTGATCTCGACGGACAGTTCCGCCACGGCGGAGTCCTCGATGCGGCGCGGGTGAGGGATGTCGACCCGCCACTCGTGCGCCACCCGGCCCGGACGCGACGAGAGGAGCACGACGCGCTCGGCGAGGCGCACGGCCTCGCGCACGTTGTGCGTGACGAAGAGGACGGAGACGTTCGTCTCGCGCCAGATGCGGGTCAGCTCGTCGTGCAGGACGTCACGCGTGATCGCGTCGAGCGCCGCGAACGGCTCGTCCATCAGCAGGATCTTGGCGTCCTGCGCGAGCGCGCGGGCAAGCGCGACGCGCTGGCGCATGCCGCCGGACAGCTCGTGCACCCGCTTGCCGTACGCCCCTTGGAGCCGTACGAGGCCGAGGAGCTCCTCGGCCCGCTCGCGCCGCTCGGTCTTCGCGACACCGCGCAGCTTCAGGGCGAGCTCGATGTTCTTGCCCGCGGTCAGCCACGGGAACAGCGCGTGCTCCTGGAACATCAGGGCGGGGCGGCCGTCGGTGGCGATGTCGCCCGCCGACGGCTTGTCGAGCCCGGCCACCAGATTGAGCAGCGTCGACTTGCCGCAGCCCGAGGCTCCCAGGAGGGTGACGAACTCGCCGGGAGCGACATCGAGCGTGATGTCGTCCAGGACGAGCTGCCGACCGGCGGGTGTGGCGAAGGACTTCGAGACATGCTCGATCCGGGCTGCGTGCGGGGCGGCCGTGATGTCTTCCGCCGCCTTGGCGAGGGTCGTGGTCGTCGCCATGGTCGTCACCTCCTGGGAACTATGGGGGTCCCCCCACGCGCTTGGCTGTGGGGGACGGTTTCCGGGGTTATTTGACGCCGAGACCGGCGTCGTCGACAGCGGACTTGCCCTCGGCCTTGAGGACCTTGTTCAGCGGCTTGAGGTCGTAGATGCCCTTGAGGTCCGGCTTCTCCAGGAGGCCCGCCTTGACCGCGTGCTCGGCCTCGGAGTCGAGCGTGGCGGCCAGCGGGTCATCGGTGGTCTGGATGGACTTCCACGCCGGGTCGATGACCTCGGCGGGCAGCTCCTTGCCGGACGCCTCCTTGAGGGCGGCGTTGGCGGAGGCCTTGGCCTTCTCCGGGTTGTCCTTGATCCACTGGTTGGTCTTCACCGAACCGCGCAGGACGGCTTCGACGACCTTCGGGTGCTCCTTGAGGAACTCCTGCGACACGATGATGTTCGTGATCACGAACTTCTTGTCCGGCCACAGGTCGGCCTCGTCCAGGATCGCCTTGCCGCCCTCGGCGACCAGCTTCGACGCGGTCGGCTCGGGCACCCAGGCTCCGTCGATCGAGCCCGACTTGTAGGCGTCCGGGGTGATCTTGTTGTCGGTGCGCACCACCGAGACGTCGCCCTTGCCGCTCTCGGCGTCGACCTTCCAGCCCTTTTCCTTGATCCAGTTGAGGAAGGCCACGTCCTGCGTGTTGCCGAGCTGAGGCGTCGCGATCTTCTTGCCCTTGACGTCGTCCAGGGACTTGATCTTGTCCGGGTTCACCACCAGCTTCACGCCACCGGACGCCGAGCCGCCGATGATGCGCAGGTTCTCGCCCTGGGCCCTGGTGTAGCCGTTGATCGCGGGCGACGGGCCGATCCAGCCGATGTCGATCGACTTCGAGTTCAGCGCCTCGATCTCCGAAGGACCCGCGTTGAACTGCGTGTACTTCGCCTTCGTCGCGCCCAGTTCCTTCTGGAACAGGCCCTCCTGGTCGCCCACGAGGGCGGTGGCGTGCGTGAGGTTCGGGAAGTACCCGATCTTCACCTCGTCGAGGCCCTCGATCTTCTTCGCACCCGCGGCCACCTCGGCCTTGTCGTCCTTGGCGTCCGCGGCGGATCCGTAGCCGCAGGAGGTGAGCACCACCGCGAGCAGCGGCAGGGCGGCGACGGCGGCCAGGGCACGGCGGCCGCCGGTGGTGCGTGGGGTGCGGAAGCTGGCAGGCACGGGAGGTGGTCCTCTCGTTGGCCCGGCGGTCACACCGTCAGGGCGTGGCCGGGAGATCGGCAGGTTTTCGTCTTCGCGGGTGGGGCTCGCGGGGGGTGTGGGCGCGCAAGCGGTGCGCGTACGTCACTGCGCACATCGCCCGACTCCGCCCTGCCCCGCGCCGAGGGCGCCGCTGCCGACGCGGCCGCCCTCCTTCGCGAAGGTCGAGAAATAGTCGATCGTGGCCATGGTCAGAAGTCCCAGCCCTCGTCGTCCGCGACGGCCTCGGCCTCGTCGGCCGGCTCGGTGTGGCTCGCGAACGCGTCGCCCGCCATGCCCGCCGCGAGCGTCGTGCCGTCGGCCGGGTCGATCAGGAGGAACGAACCGGTGCGGCGCGACGCGGCGTACGAGTCGACCGCGATCGGCTCGGCGGTGCGGACCACGACACGGCCGATGTCGTTGGCGACCAACTGCCCCGGGTCCGGGTGCTGGGAGAGGTCGTCCAGGGTGAGCCGCGAGGGGATCTCCTTGACGATCGCCTTGACCGTGCGGGTGGTGTGCTTGAGCAGCACCCGTTGACCGACGGCCAGAGGGGTGTCCGCGACGTGGCAGACCGTCGCCGAGAGGTCCTGCGAGGTCTGCGGCTGGTCGCCGCTCGGCACGATCAGGTCACCGCGCGAGATGTCGATGTCGCTCTCCAGGAGCAGCGTCACGGACTGCGGCGTCCAGGCGACGTCCACGGACTTGCCGAGGAGGTCGATGCCCGCGATCTTCGACGTACGCCCCGAGGGCAGCACGGTCACGGACTCGCCGACCCGGAAGGTGCCCGCCGCGATCTGGCCCGCGTAGCCCCGGTAGTCGGGGTGCTCGGTGGTCTGCGGGCGGATCACGTACTGGACGGGCAGGCGCGCGTGGCAGGAGGTCAGGTCGTGGCTGACCGGGACCGTCTCCAGGTGTTCGAGGACGGTGGGGCCGCCGTACCAGTCCATGTTGGAGGACGGCTCCACGACGTTGTCACCGGCGAGCGCGGAGATGGGGATCGCGGTGATCTCCGGGACGCCCAACTCGCTGGCGTACGCGGTGAACTCCTCGGCGATCTTCGCGAAGACGGTCTCCTCGTAGTCGACGAGGTCCATCTTGTTCACGGCGAGCACCACGTGCGGGACGCGAAGGAGCGCGGCGACGGCGGCGTGCCTGCGGGTCTGCTCGATGACGCCGTTGCGGGCGTCCACGAGGACCACCGCGAGGTCGGCCGTCGAGGCGCCGGTGACCATGTTGCGGGTGTACTGCACGTGCCCCGGGGTGTCGGCGAGGATGAACCGGCGCTGCGGGGTGGCGAAGTAGCGGTAGGCGACGTCGATCGTGATGCCCTGCTCGCGCTCGGCCCGCAGGCCGTCGGTGAGCAGCGCCAGGTCGGGCGCCTCCTGGCCGCGGCCGAGCGAGACGCGCTCCACGGCCTCCAGCTGGTCGGTGAGGACCGACTTGGAGTCGTGCAGGAGGCGTCCCACGAGGGTGGACTTGCCGTCGTCGACGGACCCGGCGGTGGCGAACCGCAGCAGGGTGGTGGCCGAGAGCTGCTCGGTGGAGAGCGGCTGTGCCTTGTCGGGTTCGGTGGTGCTGGTCATGTTTAGAAGTACCCCTCGCGCTTGCGGTCTTCCATGGCGGCCTCGGACATCTTGTCGTCGGCGCGAGTGGCACCGCGCTCGGTCAGTCGCGACGCGGCGATCTCGGCGATGACGGCGTCCAGCGTGGTGGCGTCGGAGTCGACGGCACCCGTGCAGGACATGTCGCCGACGGTGCGGTAGCGCACAAGGCGCTTCTCCACCGTCTCGCCGTCCTTGGGGCCGCCCCACTCACCGGCGGTCAGCCACATGCCCGAGCGCGAGAACACGTCCCGCTCGTGCGCGAAGTAGATCTGGGGGAGGTCGATGCCCTCGCGGGCGATGTACTGCCACACGTCCAGTTCGGTCCAGTTGGACAGCGGGAACACGCGGACGTGCTCACCCGGGGCATGGCGGCCGTTGTAGAGCTGCCACAGCTCGGGGCGCTGACGGCGCGGGTCCCACTGCGAGAACTCGTCCCGCAGCGAGAACACCCGCTCCTTGGCGCGCGCCTTCTCCTCGTCACGGCGTCCGCCGCCGAAGACCGCGTCGAACTTCTCGTTCTGGATCTTCTCGGTGAGCGGCACGGTCTGGAGCGGGTTGCGGGTGCCGTCGGGGCGCTCGCGGAGCTTGCCCGCGTCGATGTACTCCTGCACGGAGGCGACGTGCAGCCGCAGCCCGTGCTCGGCGACCACACGGTCGCGGTACTCGATGACCTCGGGGAAGTTGTGCCCGGTGTCGACGTGCAGCAGCGAGAAGGGGATCGCCGCGGGCGCGAACGCCTTCAGCGCCAGGTGGAGCATGAGGATCGAGTCCTTGCCGCCGGAGAACAGGATCACCGGCCGCTCGAACTCCCCCGCCACCTCGCGGAAGATGTGCACCGCCTCGGACTCCAGGGCGTCCAGGTGCGACAGCGCGTACGGGCTGTCCGTCCCCTCGGTAACAGTGGCCACGGTGGTGGTCATGCCAGACCCCTTTCGATGAGCAGCGCGCGCAACGCCGCCGCGGACTCCTGCACGGTCTGGTCCTGGGACTCGATACGCAGATCGGGTGACTCGGGCGCCTCGTAAGGGTCGTCGACACCGGTGAGCCCGGAGATCTCGCCGGCCGCCTGCTTGGCGTACAGACCCTTCACGTCGCGTACGGAGCAGACCTCCACCGGAGTGGCCACATGGACCTCCAGGTAGGGCGTGCCGCCCGTCTGGTGGCGCTTGCGCACCGCCTCACGGCTGTCGGCGAAGGGTGCGATCACCGGCACCAGGACCTTCACTCCGTTGCGTGCGAGCAGTTCGGCGACGAAGCCGATGCGCTGCACGTTCGTGTGCCGGTCCTCGCGGCTGAAGCCGAGACCCGCCGAGAGGAACTCGCGGATCTCGTCGCCGTCGAGCACCTCGACCCGGTGGCCGTCCTCGCCCAGCTTGCCCGCGAGTTCGTAGGCGATGGTGGTCTTGCCCGCGCTGGGCAGGCCGGTGAGCCAGATGGTGGCTCCGGTGCTCACGTGCGTCTCCGATTCGTTCCGAAAATCTGTCAGGGGATCTGTCATCAGTGGATCCCGCACTCGGTCTTGGCGTTGCCCGACCAGCGTCCGGCGCGGGCATCCTCGCCCTCCAGGAGGCGGCGGGTGCAGGGCGCGCAGCCCACGGAGCCGTAGCCGTCCATGAGGAGGGGGTTGGTGAGGACGCCGTGCTCGGTGACGTAGGCGTCCACGTCGTCCTGCGTCCAGCGGGCGATCGGCGAGATCTTGACCTTGCGGCGCTTCTCGTCCCAGCCGACGACCGGGGTGTTCGCCCGGGTGGGGGACTCGTCGCGGCGCAGCCCCGTCGCCCACGCGGTGTACGAAGACAGGCCCTCCTCGAGGGGCTTGACCTTCCGCATGGCGCAGCACAGGTCGGGGTTGCGGTCGTGCAGCTTCGCGCCGAACTCGGCGTCCTGCTCGGCGACGCTCTGCCGCGGCGTCAGCGTGATGACGTTGACGTCCATCACCGCGGCGACGGCGTCACGGGTGCCGATGGTCTCCGGGAAGTGGTAGCCGGTGTCGAGGAACACGACGTCGACGCCGGGGCGGGCGCGCGAGGCGAGGTGGGCGACGACGGCGTCCTCCATGGAGGAGGTCACGCAGAACCGCTCGCCGAAGGTGCGAGAAGCCCACTGGAGGATCTCCAGGGCGGACGCGTTCTCGAGGTCACGCCCCGCCTGCTCGGCAAGAGCCCTCAACTCGTCGTCCGTACGCTGCTCTTGCTCCTGAACGGTCGTCATATCTTTTCCCCTCCACCGTTGTTGCGCTGAACTCCCTGGGCCAGCAGGCCGAGGAACTTCAACTGGAAGGCGCGATTGCACGCGGCGCATTCCCATGCGCCGTGACCGGTCTCGTTGGGGCGCAGGTCCTCGTCGCCGCAGTAGGGGCAGTGGAACGGGGCGGCTCGCTCGCTCATCCTGTGCCTTTCGTTTCGCTCGCTGCGCTCACGAAAGTGCCTCCTCGCTGGCACGGCCCACCCAGGTGGCGAAGCGCTCGTCGTCCGCGCGCTCCTCCTCGAAGCGCTTGAGGACCCGCTCGACGTAGTCGGGCAGCTCGGCCGAAGTGACCTTCAGACCACGGACCTTGCGGCCGAACCCGGCCTCGAGGCCGAGCGCGCCGCCCAGGTGCACCTGGAATCCCTCGACCTGATTGCCGTCGCCGTCGAGGACCAACTGCCCTTTCAGGCCGATGTCGGCGACCTGGATACGGGCGCAGGCGTTCGGGCAGCCGTTGATGTTGATGGTGATCGGCTGGTCGAACTGCGGGATGCGGCGCTCCAGTTCATCGATGAGCGCGGCGCCGCGCGCCTTGGTCTCGACGATCGCCAGCTTGCAGAACTCGATGCCGGTGCAGGCCATGGTGCCGCGCCGGAAGGGGGAGGGATTGACCCGCAGATCAAGGGCTTCGAGCCCGGCGACGAGGGACTCGACCTGAGCCTCCTCCACATCGAGCACGATCATCTTCTGCTCGGCGGTGGTGCGCAGACGGCCCGAGCCGTGGGCCGCGGCGACGTCGGCGATCTTGGTGAGGGTCGCGCCGTCCACGCGGCCGACACGAGGGGCGAAGCCGACGTAGAAGCGCCCGTCCTTCTGCTTGTGCACGCCGAGGTGGTCGCGCCAGGTGTCGGCGGGCTGCTCCGGCGCGGGCCCGTCGACGAGCCCCCGCTTCAGATACTCGTCCTCAAGAACCTGCCGGAACTTCTCCGGCCCCCAGTCGGCGACGAGGAACTTCAACCGGGCGCGGTTGCGCAGCCGCCGGTAGCCGTAGTCACGGAAGATGCCGATGACACCGGTCCACACCTCCGGCACCTCGTCCAGCGGCACCCAGGCACCGAGGCGTACGCCCAGCTTCGGGTTGGTGGAGAGCCCGCCGCCGACCCAGAGGTCGAAGCCGGGCCCGTGCTCGGGGTGGTTCACGCCGACGAAGGCGACGTCGTTGATCTCATGCGCGACATCGAGCTGAGGAGAGCCCGAGATGGCCGTCTTGAACTTACGGGGCAGGTTCGAGAACTCGGGGCTGCCGATGAAGCGGCGCTGGATCTCGTCGATCGCGGGCGAGCCGTCGATGATCTCGTTCTCGGCGACACCGGCGACGGGCGAGCCGAGGATGACGCGGGGTGTGTCACCGCAGGCCTCGGTCGTCGAGAGCCCCACGGCCTCCAGGCGCTCCCAGATCGCCGGAACGTCCTCGATGCGGATCCAGTGGTACTGCACGTTCTGCCGGTCGGTGAGGTCGGCGGTGCCGCGCGCGAACTCCTGCGAGATCTCGCCGATGACGCGCAGCTGCTCGGTGGTCAGCCGCCCGCCGTCGATCCGGACCCGCAGCATGAAGTACTCGTCGTCCAGCTCCTCCGGCTCAAGGATCGCGGTCTTGCCGCCGTCGATGCCCTGCCGACGCTGGGTGTACAGCCCCCACCAGCGCATACGTCCACGGAGATCGTTGGGGTCGATCGAATCGAAGCCGCGCTTCGAGTAGATCGTCTCAATGCGTGTCCGCACATTGAGACCGTCGTCGTCCTTCTTGAACTGTTCGTTCCCGTTGAGCGGCGTGAAGTGGCCTACGGCCCACTGGCCCTCACCACGGTGACGGCTCACCTTGCGCTTGGGCGCGGCAGTCGTGGGCTTTTCGGGGGTGGCAGCCATGGCGAATACGTCCTTCAAGGCGGGCTGAGGTCGGCACTGACCTGCACACTTCGCGCAGGAGGCGCGGCGGTGCGCAATAGGGTGGTCAGGGAGAGAGGGGTCGTCGGCGCTGGTGCTGTCAGCTCGCCGGACACATGGCGCTGGACATGCGGCAGAGATCGACGTGACGCCGACTCACCAAGGCAATTCCAGTGCGATCCATGACGGAAGCGTGTCACGGGACTTTCGACCCAGTCCACCACTATCCGCAATGTGGACGTAGTTGTCCCACTCAATGAGACACAGTGACGTGGGTCACTCCACCCGCCCCGGGCGGGAGGCGGGGAGCATGGGGAGGCGGACCGCAAGAAAGTCCCGGCCGGCCCCGTCGTCCACGGGGACTGACCGGGACTTTCTCGCAACCCGGTTCCCTACTGCCTCAGGCCCCCGGCCAAGGCCCAGGCGCGGCCACGTCCGGCTCCTGCTCGACCTTCGTGTCGAAGAGCTTGAAGCCGCGCCGGAGGTAGTTGTCCATCGCGTGTTCGCCGTCCTTGGAGCACGTGTGCAGCCATACCCGCTTGGTCGGGGTGAGGTCCGGCCAGCGTTCGGCCAGGTCCCAGGCGCGGCGGACGCCCTGCGAGAGCAGGTGGCCGCCGATGCGGCGCCCCCGGAAGGCGGGGATGAGCCCGAAGTGCACGATCTCCACGACACCGCCCTCCTGCGCCTCCAGTTCCACGTACCCGGCGGGCGTCCCCTTCTCGTACGCCACCCACGTCTCGACGCCCGGTTTCCCGAGTGCCTCCTGCCACTGGGCGTAGGAGTGGGAGAGCAGGTCCGTCCAGCGGATGTCGCCGCCGACGGAGGTGTAGAGGAAGCGACTGAACTCGGGGGAGGGGATCTCGGCCCGGACGATCCGTACGTCGTCGCCCTCGGGTGCGGAGGCGGGCAGCAGATCGGTGGGAGCGGTCTGCTCCAGCGACCAGGTGGTGACAGTGAGGCTCATGCCGGCCAGCGAATCACGGGGCGGGGGCGGCGGCCAAGGCGGGCCCGCGCCGGCGTGAAAGGGCGACGCGGCCGGCCGCTGCGGCTGACCGGTGTCGACGGGCTGTTCGTGGGGCGGGCGGCCCGGGACGCGGAGGTGTACGTAAGGCTGCTCGCGACCGTGGCGCACCGCCCGACGGCGGTGAGGCGGCGGCACGCGTCATGGGTGGGCGCAGGGCAGCGGCACTCAAGGTTCCGGAACCCTCCGCGCCGCGCGCACCGCCGGCGCCGTCGAATGCGGCAGCAGGTTGGCCGGGTGCTCGGGCAGGATCACCTCCACGTCCACGTCCTCGGGGAAGCGGTAAGGGCGGTGGGCCAGGAGGCCGCCCAAGTACCGCCGGACCCGGGAGATCTCGGCGCGGACCGTGACCGTGCGGGCAGGGTCGCCGAACATGTCCTCGGCCAGCCCCGCAGCGCTGCGGCCCTTGCGGTGACTGGTCAGGAGGAAGAGCAACTCGGCGTGCCGCGGGGTCAGCTCACGCGTCCAGCCGCCGGCTCCGCCGCCCTCGACGGTGACCGACCAGCGGCGCGCCGCGCTCACGTCCAGGATGACGCGGGCCGCGCCGAGCGGCTGGGGGTCCTCCTCGACGCGCAGCAGCCAGCCGCCGGGCAGCGGCTCCACCGCGCAGGCGCCGAGCGAGGGCAGCCACATATGGCCCGCGGCCATGGCCTTGGGCAGGGAGAGCCGATCCGTGGGCGGCATTCCCGTGACCGCCGCCGTCCACCCGTGGAAGTCCACCGCGACGGCGCGCCCCGCGAGGCGGGCGAGGATCGGCGCCGCCACCGAGCGCAGCCGGTCGAGCGCCGCCCCATGGGTCTCCCGGAGCCGCGCCTCGGCGAGTTTCGCCACCGAGTCGACCAGGACGAGCGTCGCCGGATGCATCGTGTTCAGGGGCCCGCTGATGTCGACCACGCCGAGGAGGCGGCCGTCACGGGGGTCGGTGATGGGCGCGCCCGTACACGTCCACGCGTGATGCGTCTCCACGAAGTGCTCGGCGGAGAACACCTGCACGGGACGGCGGACGACGAGCGGTGTCCCTATGCCGTTCGTGCCGACGACGCTCTCGTTCCAGTCCGCCCCCGGTTCAAAGCCGAGCGAGTCCGCCTTGCGCAGCACCGGGGCGTTGCCCTCGCGCCACAGCACCCGGCCCTCCGCGTCACAGACGACCATGATGTGGTGCGCCGCGTCCGCCACCGTGACCAGCGCGTCCCGCAGTACCGGCATGATCTCCGCCAGCGGCGACGCGCGCCTGCGCTCCTCGAGCTCCTCGACGCTGAGCAGCCGGGAGCGGACATCGCGGTCGGGATCGACCCCGCTGAGCTTCATGCGCTCCCAGGACTCCTCGATCACCGGACGCGGCAGCACACGCGGCCGCTGTCCGGCGAGCGCCGCTTGGCGGACACCGGCGAGCACACGTGCGGCCTGAGCACAGTCCATGGCGGAGATCCCCGCGAGATTGATCGTCGAAGTCGCGTTCATGACCGGTCCTTCCCGAGCAGAGCCAGTGCGTCGGGGGCACCCACCCATCGTGCTCCTTCGGCGTCCGCAAGGGTATTGGTTCAGTAATGAACTGTCGGCTTGCAACCGTCTGCAACTCTCGCGAACGGCCGTGCGGAGATCGAAGCTGATGTCCAACGCCGTTCACGCGGCGTTGAGGCTCCTGAACGGGGCTCGGGAGCGGGGGTGGTGCCGTGTCGGCGCAGCACCACCCCCGCAACTCCCTCCGGTCGCCTCGCCCAGGGCCCTAGTTGTCGCGGGGAGCCGCCCGCTCCACCACGGCGGCCAGATCGAGACTGTGCGGCAGCGTCCCGAACGCCGAGCCCCAGTCCCCGCCGAGCCGTGAGGCACAGAACGCGTCGGCCACCTCCGGCGGCGCGTACCGCACGAGCAGCGAACCCTGGAGCACCAGAGCCATCCGCTCCACGAGCCGTCGCGCCCGCGCCTCGGCGCCCTCCAGGTCGGCCAGTTCGGTGAGCAGCCCCTTGATCGCGCCGTCCAGGCGGTGATCGGCGCCGCGCGCGAGGCCGACCTCCTGGAGGAAGGCGTTCAGGGCCAGCGGCTCCCGCTGCAACGCACGCAGCACATCAAGCGCCTGTACGTTCCCCGAGCCCTCCCAGATGGAGTTGAGCGGCGACTCGCGGAGCAGCCGCGGCATCCCCGACTCCTCGACGTAGCCGTTGCCGCCGAGCACCTCGAGGGCCTCCACCACGAGCGGCGTGCAGCGCTTGGTCACCCAGTACTTCGCGGCCGGCACCGCGATGCGCAGGAACGCCCGCTCCTGCTCGCTCCCGTCGTCGTACGCCGCCGCGAGGCGCAGCGCGAGCGTCGTGGCGGCCTCCGACTCCAGGGCGAGGTCCGCAAGGACGTTGCGCATGAGTGGCTTGTCGATGAGCTTGCCGCCGAACGCCTCGCGGTACGTCGCGTGGTGCACGGCCTGCGCGACGGCCTGCCGCATGAGCGCCGCCGAGCCCACGACGCAGTCGAGCCGCGTGGCCGCCACCATCTCGATGATGGTGCGCACCCCGCGCCCCTCTTCCCCGACCCGGCGCCCCCACGTCCCGTCGAACTCCACCTCGCTGGAGGCATTCGACTTGTTGCCCAGTTTGTCCTTCAGGCGCTGAATGGCGAAGGCGTTCCTCGTGCCGTCTTCGAGGACCCGCGGCACGAGGAAACACGTGAGTCCCGCGTCGGTCTGCCCGAGTACGAGAAAGGCATCGGACATGGGTGCGGAACAGAACCACTTGTGCCCCGTGAGTTCATAGGCGCCCTCTTCCGCGAGGGCACGCGCCCGCGTCGTGTTCGCGCGCACGTCACTGCCGCCCTGTTTCTCCGTCATGCCCATCCCGAAGAGGGCTCCGGCCTTCTGGGAGGCGGGCCGCAGACCTTCGTCGTAGACGAGAGAGGTGAGCCGGGGTTCCCACACGGCGGCGAGCGCGGGATCGGCCCGCAGCGCCGGTACGGCCGCGTGCGTCATCGAGACCGGGCAGCCGTGCCCCGCCTCGACCTGCGACCACACCAGGAACCCGGCCGCGCGCCGCAGATGGCCGCCCGGCCGCGACCAGGCGGTGGTCAGACCCGACGAGACCGCCTTGCCGAGCAGCCGGTGCCACGAGGGATGGAAGGCGACTTCGTCGATGCGGTTTCCATAGCGGTCATGGGTGTGCAGAACGGGTGGATTCTCATTGGCCAAAAACCCCCAATCGCGCGCCTGCGCCGAGCCCGCGGTGCGCCCCAGTTCGGAGAGTTGCTCGCGTGCCGTGGCGAGAAGGGCGGGGTCGAGATGCCGTTCGACTCCTTCTGCGAGCGCGCGGTCGGACGTAAAAACGTCATATCCCACCAGGGGCGGAGCCTGGTTGGTCACTGTGTGGGTGGTGGCTGCCATGCCGCTACGGTAAGGAGGTGCACCAGGCAAATGAAACACCCGGGAGGCCGTCGGGCCGCTGGAACCGGGCCCGCGCTCTCTACAGCAACGTCTCCAAGCGCAGGACCGCCTGGCTGCTGCTCAAGGACACGGTCAACTCGTGCGTGGAATACCGCATCCTGGGTCTCGCCGCCGAGGCGGCGTTCTTCACGCTCCTTTCGGTGCCACCGCTGCTGCTGAGCCTGATCGGCCTGCTCGCGTACGTGGACCGGTGGACCGGCGCGAACACGATCGCCAGCGTCGAGAACAACATCCTCGAGGCGTCCCGCACGGTCCTCTCCGACAAGGGCGTCAGCCAGATCGCGCAGCCGATACTGGAGGACGTCATGCGGGTCGGCAGGCCCGACGTCATCTCGATCGGTTTCGTCTTCGCCCTGTGGTCGGGCTCGCGTGCGGTGAACGTCTTCATCGACACGATCACGGTGATGTACGGCCTGGACGGCGCGCGCGGCATCGTCAAGACCCGCCTCCTGGCGTTCGGCCTGTTCATCGTGGCGCTGCTGATCGGTTCGGTGGCGCTGCCGCTGATGGTGGCGGGCCCCGACGCGGTGGTGAAGCTGGTGCCCGGCTCCACGACGGTGGTGCAGATCCTGTACTGGCCGGTGGTGACGCTGCTTTCGGTGGTGTTCCTGACGACGCTCTACCACGTGTCGGTGCCGGTGCGCTCGCCCTGGGTGGAGGACATGCCGGGCGCGCTCATCGCCCTGGGGATGTGGGTCCTCGGCAGCTTCCTGCTCCGGATCTACCTCACGAGCACGGTCGAAGGGCCCACGATCTACGGTTCGTTGGCGGCGCCGGTGGCCGTCCTCCTGTGGATCGGCGTGTCGGCGTTCGCGGTCCTTGTGGGGGCGGCGGTGAACGCCGCGATCGACCGGGTGTGGCCCTCCGTCGCCACGGCGGCCGCGCGAGCGGCCAACGACCGCATCCGGGAGGCGCGGGCCGTGGAGATGGTGGCTCGCGCCGCCGCCGCGCGGGAGGCTTCCGCGGACCCGGACGACCCCGACATGCCGTCGGAGTTCCCGGAGCGGTGGTCCCGCTTCCTGCCGCCGGACGATGTCTCCTCACGGCTGCGGACGCATGTCAAGAAGAACGGCGGCAACGCGGACCCGCCGCCTGACCAGGACTGACGTTTCCCCTGGCTGGGGCTCTGCCCCAGACCCCGTACAAGACGTCCTCAAACGCCGGACGGGCTGAACTGATCAGCCCGTCCGGCGTTGCGGACGAACTCGGCGACGCCGGTGATGACGGTGCGCAAGGCCCCCGCGCCAGAGCGGCCCGCGGGAAACTCACGCCTTCCAGGCGCCCGCCTCCGCCTGCTCCCGGGCGAAATCAGCGAAGTCACGAGGGGCCCGCCCCAGGACCTCCCGCACCCCGTCGGAGAGATGCGCGTTGCGGCCGTCCAGATTCGTCTCGAACAGCTCGATCAGGAACTCCGTCTCCTCCGCCGGGACCCCGAACTCCGCCAGCGCGCCCCCGTACTCCCGCGCCGAGACCGGGACATACCGGATCTCCCGCCCCGAGGCCGCCGATATCTCGGCCACCGCCTCACGGAACGACATGAGGCGCGGCCCCGAAATCTCCACCACCCGTCCCGCGTAACCCGAGTCGGGGCGCAGCACCGCCACCACCACATCGGCGATGTCCCGCGAGTCGATGAACGGTTCGAGCACCTCCCCGGCCGGGAACACCAGCTCCCCGGCCCGCATGCCGTCCACCAGATGTCCCTCGCTGAGGTTCTGGGCGAACCAACTCGCCCGTACGATCGTCCACTCGGCCCCGGACTCCCGCACCGCCCGCTCGGCCGGCTCCGCCTGGTCCTCGCCCCGCGCGGACAGCAGCACGAGCCGCCGCACACCGAGCGCCACCGCCTGCCGGGCCAGCGCGCCCACCGCCTCGCCCGCGCCGGGCGCGCCGACGTCCGGCATATAGGCGAGGTACGCGGCGTCCGCGCCCCGCAGCGCGTCCTCCCACGTCGAGGGGTCGTACCAGTCGAACCGCACGGTCCCCGACCGCGAGGCGGCCCGCACCGTGTACCCCGCCGCTTCGGCGGCCTCCGCGACCCGGCGCCCGGTCTTGCCGGTGGCGCCCGTGACCAACACCGTCATGTCCTGGGGGTGCTGAGTGTTCTGCGTGCTCTGCGTGCTCTGCGTGCTCTGCGTGTTCAACGCGTTCTCTGTCATGACTTCAGTGAACTGTCCCGCGCCACCAGGAGCCATCCGTCAGGGACTCACCCCCATACGCGTACGTCTACGCTTCCCGCATGGACGTACTCGCAGGCTTGCTGGAAGGCCCCCGCGCGCGAGGAGCCTTCATGATCCGCGCGTGCTTCGACCCGCCCTGGTCCGTCCGCATCGCGGACGAGGCACCCCTCTCGATCATGGTCATGGTGCGTGACACCGCCTGGATCGTGCCCGACGACGGCGAACCGCAGCTGATCCGCCCCGGAGACGTCGCCGTCGCCCGCGGCCCCGGCCACTACACCGTCGCGGACGACCGGACGAGGAAAGCGCACGTCGAGATCCGGCCCGGCGAACGCTGCGTGCCTCTCGGCGACACTCCGGCCGACCGGTATCAGGACCTCGGCCGGCGCACCTGGGGCCAGACGTCCGACGGCGCCGCCGAGATGCTGATCGGCACCTATCAGGCGCGCGGAGAGATCACCGGGCGGCTGCTCGACGCGCTGCCTCCGCTCCTGGTCCTGCCCGTCGAGGTGTGGGACTGCCCGCTCACCCCGCTGCTCTCCGACGAGATCACCAAGGACGAGCCGGGGCAGGACGTCGTGCTGGACCGGCTGCTCGACCTGCTGATGATCGCCTCGCTGCGAGCCTGGTTCTCCAGGCCGGAGGCGGAGGCCCCCGCCTGGTACCGGGCGATGGGGGACCCGGTCGTCGGCCAGGCGATCCGGCTGCTCCAGGACGACCCCGCACATCCGTGGACGATCGCCGCGCTCGCCGCCAAGGCGGGGGTCTCGCGGGCCGCGCTCGCCCGGCGGTTCACCGAGCTCGTCGGCGAGCCGCCGATGGCGTACCTGACGGGCTGGCGCCTCGCGCTCGCCGCCGACCTGCTGCGCGACAGCGAGCAGACGATCGCCGCGATCGCCCGCCGCGTCGGGTACGGCAGCGCGTTCGCACTGTCCAGCGCCTTCAAGCGGGTGTACGGGGTCAGCCCGCAGGAGCACCGCTCGCGGGCCGCGTAGCGCCCGAGCGGCGTAACCTTGAAGCGTGTCGTTCGAGCCCGTCACGTACGCGGAGCGGCCGTCCCGGGTCACCGGCGCGGTCCTGTGGACCCGTGCCGGAGGCGTCGAGACCGGCCCCGTGTACCCCGTCCTGCCCGACGGCTGCATGGACCTGCTGTGGACCGGCGGCAGGCTCCTGGTCGCGGGCCCCGACACACGCGCGTACCGCCCCGAGTCGCACGGCGCCGCACGGTACGTGGGCATCCGCTTCTACCCCGGCACCGCCCCCGCCTTCCTCGGCGTGCCCGCGCACGAACTCCGTGACCGGCGCGTCGACCTCGCCGACGTGTGGCCGTCCGCCGAGGCACGGCGGCTGACCGAGCGCATGGACGCGGCCCGCGATCCGGCCGCCGTCCTGGAGTCCGCCGCTCTGGCACGCGCGGACGGAAGCCCGCCGCCGGACCCGCTGCTCGCGCACGTCGTCAAGTCCCTGGACGCGGGGCGGAGCATCGCGTCGACCGCCGAGGAGGCGGGCGTCAATGCCCGCCTCCTGCACCGGCGTTCGCTGGCCGCTTTCGGCTACGGACCCAAGACGCTGGCCCGCGTCCTGCGGCTGCAGCGCGCGCTCGCCCTGGCCAGAGGAGGCCTGGCGTACGCGGAGACCGCGGCCGTCGCTGGCTTCGCCGACCAGGCCCATCTGGCGCGTGACGTCAAGGAGTTGACGGGGGTCCCGCTGAGCCGGCTGCTCAGCCCGCGGCCGGTCCGGACGGAGTAGCCAGCGGCGCGAACAGGTCGACGCCGTTCCCGTCCGGGTCGAGGACAGAGGCGTACCGCTGGCCCCAGAAGGCGTCCCACGGCTTGAGCTCACCGTGATACCCGGCGCCGACCAGCTCCGCGTACGCCGCGTCGACGCCCTCGGGGGTCTCACAGTGGAACGCGAGCCCGATGCGGCCCGAGCTCTGCGGCGGCTCCCAGTTCTCGACGAAGGAGCTGATGGTCTTCTCTGTGTCGAACGCGAGGCGCAGACCGCCGGGGAGCGCCGCCTCGACATGCGGCTGGTCCTCGGAACCCTCGGGAAACTCCAGGCCGAGGCGGCGGTAGAAGGCGAGTGTCGCGGCCATGTCGGAGACGACGATGCCGACCAGGTCGAAGCGGGGTGTGATGTTCGTGTTCATGCTTCGCAGCGTAGGCAGCCGCCCTCCTGCCGTCTTGAAGAAAACGGACGACGCGCCACTCCTAGGGCCTAGCCGTCCTGCCGGTGCGAGAAGGTGAACGCGAACTCCGCCGGGGCGGCATGGAGCACGTGTCGCGGCAGAACCCCGGGGCCGCACGACTGCGAGCCGATGCCGTGCTGCCCGTGGTCGAGGTGGACCCAGACGGTGTCGCCGGGGGTGAGATCCGTGCGGTGCGTGGCCGCGTCGAGCTGCTCGGTGGTCCAGCGACGCGCGGTGAACCAGAAGGTGGGCTCGCCGACCACTCGCAGCCCGTCGCCGGTGAAGCCCGCACGCAGCTCGGCCCAACGGACGTCCGCCCGTGCGCCGTTCTCCTGGGGGCGTACGTACGGCGTCTGCATCCGGTCGACCGGCGTGGAGTGACGGCCGATGTCGGACGCCGCCGCCGTGTCCGGATACGCCTCGCCGCTGCCGCCGAACCAGTGCGCGTACCCGTACGCGGCGGGCAGACCGAGCCGGATGCCGAGCCGGGGCAGCGGCACCGTCCACTCGCCCTCGGGCGTGACCAGGACGGTGAGGCGCAGCCGGGTGCCGTCCGACGTCCAGCGGTAGACGGTGCGCAGACCGATGTCGCGCGCGGCGGGCGCCACGCGGGTGCGGATCGTGAGCGAGTCGTCCGTCAACTCAAGGTCGTCCAGGCGGTGTTGCATCCGGTGCAGACCGAGCTCGCGCCAGACGAGGCCGTTGCGCTGCCCGCCCTGCCAGGCAGCCCCGTTGTCGTTGTCGGTGGGGGCCCGCCAGACGTCCAGGCGCGGGGCGCTGGACAGGGGGATGTCGTGCAGGGCGCGCAGTTCGCCCGTGCGGGCGTCGAAGGTGCCGGGGCCGAGCCCGAGGGAGTCATCGCCGCGCGAGAGGCGTGCGCCGGTGGCGGGGCGGATCGCGGGGCGTGGAGTGACGGCGAACCCGGTCCGCGCGACGACGTGGTCCAGCTTCGTCCCGTTCGTCTCGACGTCCACCGAGGCCGTGACGTGCAGGAAGGTCTCCGCGTCACGGCTCGCGGGCGGCGCGTCCGGCAGCTTCAGTTCGACGGACTCGCCGGGGCCGAGGTCCGGCGGGACGGCCAGCTCGCCGACTGCGGGCAGCTCTTCGTCGTCGCGGACGTACGACCACTCGAAAGTCAGCTGGGACAGGTCCGCGAAGTCGTGCAGATTGGTGACCGTGACCGTGCCCGCGTCCTCGTCGTACGCGAAACGCACGGGCTGGATGACCCGCATGTACGCGTCGAGCCCCGGCGAAGGCTGCCGGTCGGGGAAGACGAGGCCGTCGCAGACGAAGTTCCCGTCGTGCAACTCCTCGCCGAAGTCGCCGCCGTAGGCGTAACCGAACTCCGGGTGCCCCAGGCCGTGGTCGATCCACTCCCAGATGAAACCGCCCTGATTGCGCTCGTGCGCGTCGAACAGCTCCTGGTACTCGCTCAGGCCACCGGGGCCGTTGCCCATCGCGTGCCCGTACTCGCAGAGGATGAACGGGAGTTGGCGCCGAGCCTCGGGCCCATCGGCGTCCGCCCGGTGGCCGATACGCTCGACCTCGGCATGGTCGGCGTACATGCGCGAGTACATGTCGGTGTCCGCACAGGACGGGTCACCCTCGTAGTGGATGAGGCGGTCCGCGTCCCGGGCGCGGATCCAGCGGGCCATGGCGGTCAGGCCGCGGCCCGTCCCGCACTCGTTGCCGAGGGACCAGATGATCACCGAGGCGTGGTTCTTGTCGCGCTCGACCATGCGGGCCGCGCGGTCCAGGAGGGCGGGCGTCCAGCGGTCGTCGTCGACGGGGTTGCCGCGCCAGCCCTGTTCGGTGAAGCCGTGGGTCTCCAGGTCGCACTCGTCGATGACCCACAGGCCCAGCTCGTCGCAGAGGTCGAGGAAGGCGGGGTGCGGCGGATAGTGGCTGGTGCGGACCGCGTTGATGTTGTGCTGCTTCATCAGCAGGACGTCCGTGCGCATCGTTTCGAGGTCGAGCGCGCGGCCGGTCTCCGGGTGGAACTCGTGCCGGTTCACGCCACGGAACAGGATGCGCCGCCCGTTGACCTTGATGACGCCGTCCTCGACGGCGACCGTGCGGAAGCCGATCCGTAGCGGGACGCGCTCGCCCGCCGTGGCCAGGACCCCGTCGTACAGGCGCGGCGTCTCGGCGGTCCACGGCTCGACGGCCACCGTCACGGACTCGCCCGTGGCGACATCGACGCCCAGCTCAGGCACGGTGACCCGGCCCTCGATCCCCGAGTCGACCCGCAGGGTCCCCGTCCCCGCGCGATGGTCGTACGAGGCGTGCGTGAAGAAGTCGAGCACGCAGCCCTCGGGGCGGTGAAGGAGGGTCACGTCCCGGAAGATGCCCGGCAGCCACCACTGGTCCTGGTCCTCCAGGTAGGAACCGGACGACCACTGGTGCACGCGGACCGCGAGGACGTTGCCCGACGGCTTCAGGAGGTGGCCGACGGAGAACTCGTGCGGAAGCCGGGAACCCTTGAACTCGCCGAGCTCCGTGCCGTTCAGCCAGACGCGGGCGCAGGACTCGACGCCGTCGAAGCGCAGTGTGCCGTCGCCGGTCTGCGGCCAGTTGTCCGGCAGGTCGAAGGTGCGCAGGTGGTCGCCGGTCGGGTTCTCGGTGGGCACGCGGGGCGGATCGACCGGGAAGGGATAGACCATGTTCGTGTAGACAGGTGCGCCGTGACCCTGCAGCACCCAGTGGCCCGGCACCGCCACGATGTCCCAGGCCTCGGCGTCGTAGCCCTGCGAGGCGAAGGAGTCGTCGGCGCCGGCGGCGGACGGAGAGAGCTGGAAGCGCCAACTGCCGTTCAGTGAAAGGGAGATGGCGTCCGACTTCGCATACCACGCGCGGGGCGGGAGGCTGCCGGTGCCGGGGGACACGTCCTCGAAATAGGGGAGCTCCATGGCTTCCATCAGACAGCCGGGAGGCGAGGCGTCACAACAGCCACGCGGCGGGGGTTGTTGGATTCTCGGAGGCCGAGTTGGACAAAAGGCGTGCGGATTGCGGATTTCGTTGTTCGGTGCCGACTACCCGGACGTTATTCGTTGAGGTATGGCATTTGGGTCGCGGTATCGGTAGCTTGCGGAGGCGTGACCACCAGCCAGCAACCCAGCAAGCCGCACGTGCCCGGCAAGCCGCACGTGCCGTCGCCCTCGCACCTGCCCGGCACCCTCCCGCAGACCGGCCGCACCCGCCACAGCCGTCTGCGCGACCAGGGCAGCCTGGACCGCGCCGACCTGGAGGCCATCCTCGACGCGGGATTCGTCTGTCATCTGGGCGTTGTGGTCGACGGCCACCCGATGGTGGTCCCCACCGTCTACGGACGCGACGACACCCGGCTGTACCTGCACGGCTCGGTCGCCAGCCGCAGCCTGGCCGTCGACCCGGCCGCCGAGATCTGCGTCACCGTCACCCACGTCGACGGCCTGATCCTGGCCCGCTCGGTCTTCGAGCACGGCGTCAACTACCGCAGCGCGATGATCTACGGCGTCCCGCGTGAAGTCACCGACCCGGACGAGAAACTGACGGGCCTGCGCCTGCTCACCGAGCACGCGGCCCCGGGCCAGTGGGACCACGCCAGGCGCCCCAACCGCAAGGAACTCGCCGCGACGACACTGCTCGCCCTCTCCCTGGAGGAGGCGTCGGTCAAGACGAGCGTGGGACCACCGGACGACGGCGACGGGCCCGACGCCGAGCTCGGCGTCTGGGCCGGGAACCTTCCCCTGACGGCCAGTTGGGGAACCCCGGTCCCCGACCCTCTGCTCCCGCCCGGCATCCCGGTCCCGCCGCACATCGCCGCACGCGGCGGGACGCGGCACGGCTGAGCCGGGTCAGGGCGGCTAGAGCTCCATCGACCCGGACAGAAAGCGCCGGGCGACCGCTTCGGGAGACTCGCCGTGCGCGAACGCACGGGCCTTGATGAGTGCGAGGCAATCCGGGAGCGAGCGGCCGGCCTGCGCGGACAGCGCGCCCGCCGCTTGGTGGACCACGGCCCGGATGTCGGCACCCCCGTACAGGTCGAGGTCTCCGTCGGGGCCGAGCAGTACGCCGTTCAGGAGAGCACGGGCGACGGTGTCGAACGTGTCCGACCGGGTCGGCTGCGAGGCGGGATCGAAGAGGATGAGCGCCCCGACGCAGTTGCCGGCCGCCTTCAGCGGCAGCGCGGCGACCGTACTCAGACCGAGGTCGGCGAGGCCCGATCCGTACCCCGGCCAGCGCCGCTCAAGGACGGCGCCGGACGCGGACACGCTGCGGCGGCTCCCGACGGCGTCGAGTCCGGGCCCCGAGTTCAGGACGTACTCCAGGTCCTGGGCACCGCGTGCGCGATGGTCGGACGCGGCGACGGCGAGCTGGCCCAGGTCCTCCCCGACGAGGGTGAGCGCCGCGCTGCGCGTCCCGCAGGCCTCGGCCACCCCGGCCATGAACAAGGGGCGGTGCTCGTCCGGGGGCGGAGGCTTGGGCGTCGGCCGCTTCGCCGCCCACGCCCACATCTTGCGCGCGTAGCTCTCCTGGAGCCGGGCGGTGGTGAGGTGCCTCTTGACCGTCGCGTGGTGTCGCTGCGCCGCCTCCGCGTGGAACGGGAGGCCGTTCTCCGCGTACAAACGGTCGTACCGCTCGGCTGTCGCCGTTTCCCGGGCCGCGCGTTCCCTCGCCCGGACGGCACGCCCCCAGGCGATGTCGCCCTGGCCGCCCGCTTCTCGCGAACTGCCTTCCATGGCGCTCATGTCCACAAGAATACGACGCGCGGGGTCAGTTGCCGCGTCCTGCCTTGATGTCTTCCATCAGAAGGACCACGCCCCCGCTGTGCGCGTCGAACGGGGAGCAGATGACGGAACACTCGATGTGCCGGCCGATGCGGTTCACGGCGGGGATCACCACGGGGCCCGACCGCTTTCCCGACGCGACGCACTCCGGGATGAGCTCACGCAGTGTGCCGGTGGGCAGCCCGAAGTCGAGGGAGAAGAAGTCGGTGCCGAGCACCTCGTCCCCACGCAGCCCCCACAGCTCGACCGCGCCGCGGTTCCAGCTTCGGACGCGCATGTCGCCGGAGAGGACCACCACACCCGCCGCGATACTGCTCACCACGCCTTCCAGGAAGGCCCGCGTCTCGTCCAGGTCCGTGGAGCGCAGCCGCAGCTCGTCGTTCATGGTCTCGAGCTCTTCGTTGCCCGACTGGAGTTCTTCGTTGGTGGTCTCCAGTTCCTCGTTGGTGGACTGGAGTTCTTCGTTGGTCGTCTCCAGTTCCTCGATGCTCGACTGGAGTTCTTCGTTGGTGGTCTCCAACTCCTCGTTCGTGGACTGGAGTTCCTCGTAAGCCGCCTGCAAGTCCGCGCGTACGCGCTTGACTTCGTCCTGCAGTTGCGTGATCTCCGTGACGTCGGTGAACAGGACGTTGGTGGCCACCGGAACGCCGCGGCCGTCGGAGATCGGCTGCACGACGATGTCGAAGTACCGCACCTCGTTGCCCACGCGCCGTTCGGCGGCGTTGACCCGAAGCGGCCTGCGCTCGTAGGTGGACCGGTCGATCAGCGAGCGGAGTTCCGTGGGCTGGTAGGAAAGCTCCAAATCCTGGAAAGGGCGGCCCACGTCGTGGACCGAGAGCCCGAACTGGGTGCGGGCCTCATTGTTGATCACCACGACGATGCCGTCCTGGTCCAGGGCGACGCAGGCGCCCTGCGAGGCGTCGAGGATCAGCTCGCTCAGATGACGCGTCCGCGTGAGGGCCTGGGCCTCGGCACCGACAGTCGGCCTCATCTTGAGGGGGGCGGGGGGATGGGGCGAGGTGGTGGTACCGGGCCTGCGACGGAACACCCGCTGGCGGATGTTGACCGCCTCGAAGCGGTCGCTGTCGCCCAGAAGCATCTCGGCCTTGCCGAGGAAGAGGTAGCCGTGCTCGCGCAGCGCGAAGTGGAAGCGGTCGACGACATGAGACTGTGCCTCGACGTTGAAGTACATGAGCGTGTTGCGGCAGACGAGCAGGTCGAGACGGGAGATCGGCGCGTCGCGTGTGATGTCGTGCCGGCCGAAGATCACTCGGCGGCGCAGATCGGGGCGGAAGACGTAGTGGGTGTCGTGCCGCTCGAAGTACTTGTCGCGCAGCTCGGTATCGAGCGCTTCGAGGGCTTTCGCGGGGTAGCGGCCGGCTCGGGCGTCGCGCAGCGCCTCCTCGTCCACGTCCGTCGCGTAGATCTTCACGCGGTCCAGGCTCTCCTCGACGCCGAGGGCCTCCGCGAACATGATCGCTAGAGAGTACGCCTCCTCGCCGCTGGAGCAGCCGGCGCTCCATACCCGGATCTCGCCATCGGGCTCCGCGTCCGTGAGCAGCTGGGGCAGCACCTCACGCTGGATGAGCTCCCAGGCGTCGGGGTCGCGGAACACCGAGGTGACGTTGATCAGGATCGTGTTGAACAGCGCGCGGAACTCCTGCGTGTCGGCCTCCAGAAGATCGCGGTAGTCCGCGTAGCCGTGCACGCCGATGTCGTTCATGCGCTTGCGGATGCGGCGGCCGAGGGTGGACCGCTTGTAGCCGGTGAAGTCGAAGCCGCGGGCGTCGCGGATGAATCCGAGCAGATCCTCGAGCCCCTCGTCGACGACCGCGTCGCCTGGGCGCCCGGGCCTCTTCGCGGGCACCTGCCTGGTCGCCCGCTCAGCCGTGTGCTGGGGCCTTCGGCCTGTCGTCGGCTCCGGCGTCCGCTCCGTCGTGGGCTCCGGCGACTGGTCTTCACCGGCGCTCTTCTCGGTCCCGTCACCGCGACCGGACGGCTCGCTCATCACTGCCTCTTGCTCTCGACGAGTCCGCGGAGGGCCGCGGCGATTTCTTCCAGGGGTAGCACGTGGTCGGCGGCTCCCGACTTCACCGCCGCCGTGGGCATGCCCGCGAACTGGGCCGTCTTCGGGTCCTCGACCAGCACGGTGCCTCCGTGGGCCTTGATCGCGGCCACCCCCCTCGCCCCGTCCACACCGGTGCCGGTGAGGACGCACGCGATCGCCCGGGGTCCATAGGCCTCGGCCACCGACTCGAAGAGAAGATCGGCCGAGGGGCGGACGAAGTGCACGACCTCGCTGTCCGACAGGACCATCGTGCCGTTCGACTTCACCAGGAGGTGCCGGCCGGGCGGCGCCAGATAGACGATCCCCGGCTGGATGCGGTCCCGGTCCTCAGCCAGCTTGATCGTGAGCTTCGTACGGTGGGTGAGAACCTGCGGCAGGGCCGTCCGGTGCCTGGGATCGAGATGCTGGACCAGGAGCACCGGCACGGGCAGGTCGGCGTCGAACCCCCCGAGAAGTCTGATCAGAGCCTGGACGCCACCGGCCGACGCCGCGATGGCGACGACGGCGTAACCCTCGGGGGCGTGCTGCTCGGACGGCATGCACTGAGCCTATCCGGTGAGTGGTCACCCGGCGTAGCGGCGCGGAACGGCAACACCCTTGTCGCCGGTCGGGGCATCTGCTTGACTCCGCCCGGCAGCACGCCAGATCCCCCAGAACGCCAACGTACCGGCGGAGGAAGCCATGGAGATCACCCGCAGACGCCTGCTGTCCGCCCTCTCGGCCACCGGTCTCCTGGCGGTGATCCCCACGCTCCCGGCGACCGCCGCCGAGGTCGCGGCGGACAACGCGCGACTGCTGGCCAACACCGTGGACGTCTTCGCCGGGACCGCCGAATCCAACGCGCGCCCCGAGACGGCCGCCAAGCTCACCGCGATCGACAAGGCCGCGCGGACGAACCTGAAGGCGATGGACGACGCGGGCGAGGGCGAGCTCTTCGCCGGCCTGGTACTCGGCACCGACGACGCTCATCTCAACACGGCCTACAAACGTCTGTACGAGATCGCCCTCGCGACCCGCGCGCCGAACCCCACCGCACCCTCGGACCTCTACGGCAACACCGCCGTGCAGCACCGCGTCATCGACGGCCTCGTGTGGCTGCACGAGCGCCACTACGGAGACCAGGCCAAGGGCTACTACGGCAACTGGTTCAACTGGGAGATCGGCATCTCCCAGCACGTCAGCAAGACCCTCGTACTCCTCGCCGACGCGGTGCGGACCTACCGGCCCGAACTCATCGGCACCTACGTCACCTCGATGGACGCCTACCTCCGCAACGGCACCGACGGCGACGTGAACCTCGACTCGCGGTTCCACACCGGTGCCAACCTCGCCGACATCACCACGAACCGGATCCTCCAGGGCGCGCTCCTCGGCGCGAGCGGCGAGGCTCGCGTCCGCAAGGCCCTGGTCGACCAGCTGACGGTCTTCGTCACCGTCGACCCCTACCACCTCGACCACGGGGTGACGGACGGCCACTACGCCGACGGTTCGTTCATACAGCACGCCTCCGTCGCGTACACCGGCTCGTACGGGAAGGCCCTGCTCACCCGAGTCGTGCAGACGCTCAAGATCCTCGACGGCACGGGCTTCGCGCACGGCGAGGAGCTGGTGCCGACCGTCCGCAGATGGGTGCGCGACGGCTTCGCGCCGCTCATCTTCGAGGGCTGGATGATGGAGATCGTGAAGGGGCGCGCGGTCTCGCGACCGGACGGCGGCTACACCGACGTCGCGGTCGTCGTGGAGGCCGTGGTCGACCTTTCCTCCCTGTCGACCGGCGCCGACGCCACCGCCCTGAAGAGCTATGTGAAACACATCCGGGCCACCTCGCGCGCCGCCCTCGACCCGGCGGGATTCGTCTCGCCCGTCAGCATCGTGCGCTACGCCGACATCATCGGCGACGCCGCACTGCCCGCCGCGGACCTCAACTCCGCCTCCCGCAGCGTCGCGTTCAACGCCATGGACAAGACCGTCCACCGCAGACCCGGCTACGCGTTCGCGCTGGCACGCAGCTCCGACCGGATCAGCAAGTACGAGTACATGAGCGGCGAGAACCTCATGCCGTGGTTCCAGGGCGACGGCGCGTACTACCTCTACCTCTCCGGGCAGGACCAGACGCAGGCGTACGGGGTCGACTACTTCACCACGGTCTCGCCGTACGGCCTCGCCGGGGTCACCGCGCCCGTCGAGCGGCGCCGGACCGTCCCCGACCTCTACGGGAAGCCGTACTACGACAACCCGGGTCACCCCCTGAACTTCACTTCCTCCTCCGAGTCGCAGAACAAGTACGTCTACTTCCCGCGTGGCACCAACCAGTACTCCGGGGGCGCCGTCCTCGGGGCGTACGGCGCGGCGGGGGCGGTGCAGTCCGACGATGTCGCCTTCCGGGAACGGGAGTCGCTGCCGGAGGACTTCGTCGTGTACCGCAACGCCACGGCGACGAAGTCGTGGTTCCTGCTCGACGAGGAGATCGTGGTCCTCGCCGCCGGGGTGGGTGACCGCGCCGGGCGGGCGGTGACGACGACGATCGACGCCCGGACGGCCGTGCCGGACGACCGGGTCTCCGTCACGGGAGAGCTGCGTGACGGCCGCCCGTGGACCGGGACGGGCACGGGGGACCTCCGGTGGCTGCGGTACGCCAACGCCACGCGGCGCACCTCCGTCGGTTACCTCTTCCTGGACACCCCGAAGGTGCGCGTCGCCCTGGACGAGGTCACGCGAAGCCGCCGGATCGTGCGCACCGCCAACCCCGACACCGCGGTGACGCGCACGGTCTTCGGCGTGACGGTGGACGGGGCGGCCGGGGCGCCTCCCGCCTCGCTGGCCTACGCCCTGGTGCCGAACGCGGGGGAGACCGGGCTGAGGTCGTACCGGTCCGGGCAGCCGCTGAAGGTCCTCGCGAACACGGTGCGGCTGCAGGCCGTCAGCCACGCGGGCCTCGGTCTGACCGCCGCGAACAGCTTCACCGCGGGCCGCCACGAGGTCGCCGGGCTCCGGGTCGACGGCCCCGCCTCGGTGCTCGTGAAGCGCGAGCGGCGCGGCACGAGCACCGTGGCGGTGTCCGATCCGACGATGGACCGCGACAGGATCAGCGTGCTGCTGCGGGGGCGCTCCCTGCGGCAGGTGAAGGCCGACGAGGGGGTGCGCGTGAGCCGGGCCCGGGGCGGGACCAGGATCGACGTCGACACCCACCACGCGTACGGACGGAGCCTCACGGTGACGTTGCGCGGCTGACCTGCCGCCCCTGCCCGTCGCGGGCCGTCAGTCCTCGACGGTGACGGCCCGCACCGGGCAGGCCCGCACGGCCTCACGTACGAGGGGGTCGCCGCCGCCGTCCTCGCGGCCGGGGAGCACCTCGCTGAAGCCGTCGTCGTCCTGGGTGAAGACGCTCGGAGCGGTGAGCGCGCACATCCCCGCGCCCACGCACCGCTCCGTGTCTACCTTGACGCGCACACTCGACTCCTACCAGCTGACGGGGAGTTCGAGCATCCCCTGGATGGTGTCGCCCGGCTTGAAAGGGATCTCCCGCGCGGGCACCGCGAGGCGCAGCCCCGGCATCCGCTCGAAGAGCGTCCGCAGGGCGATGTCGATCTCGGCGCGGGCGAGGTTCTGGCCCAGGCACTGATGGATGCCGAAGCCGAAGGCGAGGTGGTGGCGGTCGGCGCGGTGGAAGTCCAGTTCCTCCGGGGCCTCGTGGACCGTGCTGTCACGGTTGATGAGGGAGGTGGAGAAGATGACGCCGTCGGCCGCGCGAATGGTGCTGCCGGCGACGTCGATGTCCTCCTTGGCCACCCGCAGCAACCCGTCCGCGATGGACAGGAAGCGCAGCAACTCCTCGACGGCCGCGGGCATCAGCGCCTCGTCGGCCCGCAGTTCGGCGAGTTGCTCGGGGTGCTGGAGGAGGGTGAACGTCCCCAGGGAGATCATGTTCGCGGTGGTCTCGTGCCCCGCGACCAGCAGGATCGTCGCCAGACTGACAAGCTCTTCGGAGTCGAGCGCACCCTCCACGAGCTGCCGGTGGATGAGTTCGTCGAGAAGTCCGTCATCCGGTTCACGCCGCTTGCGATCGATCAACGCGTGGAAGTAGGCGTCCAGTTCGTCACGGGCCCGCTCGGTGTCCTCGGCGCGGGGACCGCGCAGCAGGCGCCGCGACTGCTCCTCGAAGAACTCGTGGTCGGCGTAGGGCACACCGAGCAGCGCGCAGATCACCATGGACGGAACCGGCAGCGCGAAGGCGGTGACCAGCTCGGCCGGTGACCCCCGCCTCTCCATGGCGTCGAGAAGCCCGTCGACCGTCTCCTGGATACGGGGGCGCAGCGCGGCGATCCGCTTGACCGAGAAGCTCGGGATCAGCATGCGCCGCTGCGCGTTGTGCACGGGGTCGTCCACGCCGAGCAGGGCGATACGGCGGTTGCGTACGTTCGCGAAGCGCTCGGTCGGTGCGGGGAAGGCCTCGTTCTCGCGGTCGGTGGAAAGACGCGGGTCGACGAGCAGGTCACGTGCTGTCCCCTGACCGGTGACCACCCAGACGGAACGTCCGTCGAAGAGGCGGACCCGCGACAGCGGCCGGGCCTCGCGGAGCGGGTCGTAGGACTCCGGGGGGTGGTAGGGGCAGGTGCGGTCCTGGGGGAAGGGGATGGGTTCGGACGCGATGGATTCCGTCATGGACTGACCTCACAAACGGAGGGGATCCTTTTACCTCTCCCATTGGATGCCTGGGGCATCTACTTGGTCCACGGCAAGACAAGCCAGATCAGAGCGGCTTTCACGGGCGAAACTGGCCGGAATCACACCCTCCACTCCACCTGCCTCCCTGAGGCGGCCACCGTGGCGGATTGGCGGGCGCCCGCTGCGGGCAAGTGTTCGTCGGCGTACCGTCCGGGCGATTCTCGGTAACGCCTGCCTCGAAAATCGCTACTGTCCCTCCATGCAAATCCCCGCCTTCGTCGATATGCGACCCATCGGAAGGTGCAACCTCAGCTGCCCCTTCTGCTTCGGTCCCAGGCACGAAGTCCCCTCCATGTCCCGGGGCGTCGCGCTCAAGGTCGCGGCAGCGCTGAGGGACGGGGGTGTGCGCGGCGTCGTCATCTCCGGGGGTGAGCCGACCTTGCTCTCCTATCTCGACGAGCTCGCGGCGGCATTGTGCGAGCCCAGCGAGGACGGCAGCGCACCACGGGTCGTCCTGAGCACCAACGGGCTCGCTCCGCTGCGCACGATGGAACGGGTTCTGCCCAGCCTCTCCTGGATCGCGCTGCCACTGGAGTCCGCCGACGCGGACGAGCACCGGGCGCTGCGCACCGGCGTCGCGCCACACCGCGACAAGATGCTCGCCCTGCTCAAGGAGGTCCGCAAGAACCACCGGCACGTCCAGGTGAAGCTCGGCACCGTTGTCACCCGGCTGAACGTCGGGGGCGCGCCCGACGTACTGAGCCTCATCGACGATCACTGCCTGCCCGACGTGTGGAAGGTCTACCAGATGTCGGAGACCAACTACGGCGCCGACAACAGGGATTGGCTCGCCCTCGGGGACGACGAGTTCGAGTACGTCGTCCACCGCTGCGAGGCCGCGGCCGAGGAACGCGGCGTCACGCTGCGCGTCTATCGCAACAGGACCCGCACGGGAAGCTACTTCTTCGTCGACCCGGACTGCGAGGTCGTCGTCGTCGACGAAGGCGGGGAGCGCAGGATCGGGAACTTCTTCGAGCGGCTCGCGGAGAGCTTCGGCGAGCTGTCCCCGCCGGTCGAGGGAGCCAGGAACATCGACAACTTCACCGGCACCTACCCGGACGCGTGAGGAGCCCGCGATGACAGCACAGGTACGCGTAGGGGTCCAGGCGATCGTCCGCGCGGGCGGGCGTGTGCTGCTCGGTCTGCGGGCCAACACCTTCGGTGGCGGCACCTGGGGACTGCCCGGCGGGCATCTCGAAGTGGGCGAGTCCCTGGTCGGCGCCGCCTGCCGTGAGCTGGCGGAGGAGACGGGCCTGCGTGCGATCGATACGCGGGTCGCCTGCGTCACCGATCCCGACCCGGCGGCCAATCACCACATGCAGGTGGGGGTGGAGATCCTCCACTTCGCCGGAGAGCCCCGGGTCCTGGAGCCCGAGCGCTGCCTGGGCTGGGAGTTCTGGCACCTCGACGAGCTGCCCGACGCGCTGTTCGTGGGCTCGGCGGGGGTGCTGCGCAGCGTCAGGGGCGGGGCTCTCCATCTCCCGTGACGGTCCGCGGTAACCCCGGCGCCTTGATCAGGCGGTCGTCGGCCTGCGCGCGCACGGCGTCCCGCAGAGCCTTCTTGTGCTGTTCCTCGTTCGCCTCGAACTGGTCAAGAGGGCTGGCCAGTTCCCATTGGATCCCGAATTCGTAGCCGCTGTCCGTGTAATACCTGCTGTCCTTGTGGAACTCCACCTCGAACACATTGAATTTGCGTCGGGTCCTGCGCTCGGGATTGGACGTGATGTAGGGCTCGAAGAAACCCTTGTGCGTCGTGAGAAGCGTCGAACCAGGTATGTCTATATGGGTGAGGCGCAACTCGATCTGGCCGGGGTACGTCTGTGCGAGCGTGCGGTAGGAGTCGATGACCGGAAGGAACGTCTTGTCGTAGTAATCGCTTGCCGCGACGATGTCGACGATGTTGTGGGAATTGGGCCGCTCGGCCGTCGCGTCGTGTTTGGTGAACATGGCGAGGGAGTTCCAGGGGCTGCTGATGATGGCGTAGAAGTTGCTGCCCTGGTTCAGGGCGTGGACCACCTGTGGGTGGAAGCGCTTCAGGTCCTTCAGGAAGAACGACGCACCCGCGTGCGCGATCAGCCTGATCATGTTGCGTTCGCGCCGGATCGCGTCGCCCTTGGCCTTGTTGCGAGTGGTGCTCTCCTGAGGTGTGTAGACATGGTCGATGTCGTAAGGGAGTTCGTCGGGCGGAGCCGACTCGCTCCGTATGTTCGCGAGCGCCGCACGCAGCGCGATGGTCTGGGAATGGTCACGCCCCAGGGTCCGGGCGGCCCTGGCGGTGGCCGAGTCCAGCATGGCCACGGCCTGCTGCTTGCGCTCCGCGCTGAGCAGGGCGCCGTCGGCGGCGTCGTACTCCGCCGTGGCGAGGGCGGCCTGGGCGATCAGCGTCTGTTGGTGGTCGGCGCCGAGCAGCGCGACCGCCCGCAGATGGGCGATCTCCAGCTCGCCGAGCTCGTCCTCGGCCCGCTCGTCGTTCTGCGTGGCCCTGGCCAGCTGGAACCGCGCCTGCGCCAGCGCGGACCGGGCGGCGATGGCCTTGGGGTCGTCGTCGTCGGTCAGGCTGGTGATGAACCAGTCGACGGACGCGGCGAACTCGTCGATGGCCAGCTTCAGCTCTGTCGTGTCCCGCCGGATCGACGCCACCTCGACACGCACCCAGTCGGCGGTCAGCCGCGCCTCCGGGTCGCCGCCGTAGGACTGCCCCAGTACGGTGACCGCCTTCTGCGCCCACAGCGAGGCGCCCTCCAGGTGCCCGGCCCGCAGGCTCACCGCGCTCAGGTTGGCGAGAATCCTGGCGTGCTCGGGAGCCGCCCTGCGCTGCGCCCTGTTCAGGGCGTAGTTCAGGACCATGCGGGCCCGGTCGAGATCATCGTGCTCCGCGAGCAGCGAGCCCAGTTCGTTCCAGGTGTCGGGCGCGAAGACCTCCCTGTCCACCTCGGCGATCTCCATGTGCCGCAGGGCCACATCGGCCACGGAGAAAGAACGCTCGGTCATCCCGAGCGCGAGAAGGAGCTGTGCGAGGGTGATGTGCTGCCGGGCGGTGGTCCGCAGCGGCGCCAGCGAGGCTTCCCGGCTGGTGAGGCGTTTCACGTAGCCGGCGAGCGACTCCTTCAGGTCCACGCGGGCACTGCCCTGCGCTTCGAGTGCGTCCTCGGCCGCGGTCAGCGCCTCACCTATGTGGGCGATCGTCGTCATGTCCCCTCCAGGAGGCGGGCCGCCGTGCGCGGCGTGGTCTTCACGGCCGGTGGTTCCAGCGCAGGTTCACGTAGCTGGACACGCCGGCCCGCTGCAGGCCGGCCCGGACCGTCTCGTCCTTGCGGGCCGCCGCCTCCGCCTGCGGGTCCTGAACGACCGTGTAGATCCGTTCGGACTCGGACAGCGGCCGGGAGGGCTCGGGACGAAACCTGAAGGAGTCGAACCGGCGCACCGCCTCTTTGATCACCCCGGCGAAGAGCGTGTCCGCCGGAGCGGTCGTGGCGGTGGGCCGGGCGACGAGGAGGCCGAGCACGACCGACGGGCGGTCCGGGTCCTGGTGCTCCCGGTCGACGGGGCTGCCCGCGTACTTCTGTACGTTGCCGCACGAACCGTCGTGCCGGAGCCGATGGCAGTTGACGGCTTGGTTGTCGCGCGTGCTCTGATAGATGACCGACACGTCGCTCACGGTTCCCCGCAGCACCACGCCATTTCCCGGCGTCCGGTGGGCAGCCGTCCACGATTCGCCCGGCCGTGCCTCGTCGAAGTCGACGCCGGGCAGCGGCACGCTCTCACCCTTGCGGAAAATGATCTTTACGAGTGCCATGTCGGTCAGGAGGTCGCAGTCCGCGACCTCGCCTTCCAGACGCCTTCCGCCCGGAAGCCGGACGATGACCGGCCGCTGACGCTGCTCCCGGTCGTCCCCCAGGCGGTGCGCCACGGTCAGGGCGAAGTACTTCGTCAGCCGTACACCGGATGCGATGCGGCGGTTTCCCCGGAATATCTGGATCAAGTGCTTGGGGTGCGTCATGGGTTCGTCCCCCCGTCCGATCCCCAGAACGAATCGCGCCATTGCGCGTGGAATATGCAATGGTAGCCGCGGAGGGCTCCGGATCGGGAGTGACTACACAAGTATCTTTGCCGGGGCGGGAGTTGTGGAGGCCCCTTCAGGGGCGCGCGCCAAGGAAGGGGCGCCCCGTGGCCGCGCTGGTCACGGCAGGCGCGTTTCTCCTTTACTCCCGCGTACCTCCTTTCGCAGAATGATCCAGAACTGGCGGTCCGACTCCACCGACGCATCGACGCACCGGATGAATTCCCGCCACAGCCCGTCGGATTGGGACACCCGGGGATGTCCCTCTTCCTGGTTGTCCCACTCCTCCCACGCGTGCATCCACGCCCGCATCGCCGTGAACGTGTCCAAGTGCGCGTCGAGAACCTCGGTCGTGGCGTAGATCTCGAGCCGGGCCGCGAGGGCATGACTGTCGGTCACCGCGGCGCCGGTGCCGTCCGGCCAGGTCCCGGTCCTGCTCAGCTCCGAGCGCAGTTCGGCCAGCCGGTGGACGGTGATCATGGCGTCTTCGTAGACGGCCATGCGCCGCGACCAGACGCGGTTCTCGCGCTCGCGCCTGTTCGTCGCGTGCTGGGTGAGCAAGGCGCCGGAGATGGAGGCGATCGCTCCCAGGGTCGTGCCGATGATCGCCGCAGTGGCCGGATTCAGTGTCACTCCGTCAGCATGGCGGGTTCATCCCTGGCTGCGCCCTGTCGTGCCCGACTGGACGGTCAACGCCACCTGTGCCAGCGGGAGTCCGGAGACGGCGAGGAGGTCCGTCCGCTCCCTCAGCAGTCGCTCGCCGAGGTGCGCGAGCGCGAGCGGGCCGTCGCCGCCGGGAGCGAAAAAGGTTGGCGCTCCGTCTGAGGGCGGGGCTAGAGTTGGATTCGTTCTTCCGGCGGCCTGTTGGCCGCCGGTATCGGCGAAGTGTGTGATCCAGGAGGTGTGACCGATGGCTGTCGTTGAGATGGGCGCTGCCCGCATCGAGAAGTCCGTCCATTCCACCTCCGTGGCCGCCGGCTGACCTACCTCCTTCTTCGCGCGCCTGTGTGCGCGTACGCCGGGGCCACCCTGTGAAGGGTCACCCCTTGTCTTCCTCCGCAATTCCGCAGTCGTCATTTCCGCAGTCGTCTTCCCTCTCCACACATCCCCTCGCGCCCTACGGCTGGGACGAGAACTGGGAAGCGGACTTCACCCCGTACGCGGCGCAGGGCCTGCTGCCCGGCCGCGTCCTGCGCGTCGACCGCGGTCAGTGTGACGTCGTCACGCCGGACGGCACAGTGCGTGCCGACACCGAGTTCGTCGTGCCCCGCGACCCGATGAAGGTCGTGTGCACGGGGGACTGGGTCGCCGTCGACCCCGAGGGCGGCGATCCGCGCTACGTGCGGACGCTGCTGCCGCGCCGCACGGCCTTCGTGCGCTCCACATCCTCCAAGCGGTCCGAGGGGCAGATCCTCGCGGCCAACGTGGACCACGCGATCATCGCGGTCTCGCTCGCCGTCGAGCTCGACCTCGGCCGGATCGAACGGTTCCTGGCGCTGGCCTGGGAGTCCGGGGCCCAGCCGCTGGTCGTCCTCACCAAGGCCGACCTGGTCCCGGACGTCACGGGCCTGTCCTACCTCGTGGAGGACGTCGAGACGTCGGCCCCCGGCGTCCAGGTGCTCCCGGTCAGCGCCACGACCGGGGAAGGCGTCGACATCCTGTGCGCCGTCGTCGCCGGTGGTACGTCGGTCCTGCTCGGCCAGTCCGGGGCGGGCAAGTCGACGCTGGCCAACGCGCTCGTCGGCGAGGACGTCATGCTCGTCAACGCCGCCCGTGACGTGGACGGCAAGGGCCGCCACACCACGACGACCCGCAACCTCCTCGTGCTCCCCGCCGGTGGTGTCCTCATCGACACGCCGGGGCTGCGCGGCGTCGGTCTCTTCGACGCGGGGACGGGCGTCGGCCAGGTCTTCTCCGAGATCGAGGAGCTGGCGGCCGACTGCCGCTTCCACGACTGCGCCCACACCGCCGAACCCGGCTGCGCGGTGCTCGCGGCCGTGGAGGACGGCACCCTCCCCGACCGACGCCTCGACAGCTATCGCAAGCTGATCCGTGAGAACCAGCGCATCGTCGCCAAGACGGACGCGAAGCTCCGGGCGGACATGCGACGCATGTGGAAGCTGCGGGGCGCGGAGGGCAAGGCGGCCATGGAGGCCAAGCGGGGCCGGATCCGCTAGGGGGCGGGGCGGACGGGCGGGCGCCGGGCAGACGGGGTGCGGTGCGGGGTGCTTCGGAGGCCCCGCCTCGTACCGCGCCGCGACGGCCGATGGCACTGGCGGCGCCGTGGCACTGGCGGCGCTGGCGGCACGGTGGCACCGGCGGCGCCGCAGGACGCCACCTGTCCGCCCGCGTCCGGCTCACGCCCTGCCCTCCTACCGCTTCCTGCCTTCTTGCCCTACTGCGTTGGCGTACCTCGTCACGGTGCCTCGCACCGCACCGCGACCGCCGATGGCACTGGCGGCACTGATGGCACTGCCGGCACCGCGGCACGGGCGGCATCGGCGGCGCCGCAGGACGCCACCCGTCCGCCCGCGTCCGGCTCCCGCTCCTGCCCTCCTTCCGTTCCTCCCCTCCTGCTCCGGCGTACCTCGTCACGGAGTGAGCCGCTCCCGCGCCGGCGGCGATCCACCCGCCCGTGCCCGCCCGAGCCCCGCCCGCCCCCTCACAACGCGGCGTCCGAAATCCGCCAGCCGAGGCGCCGGCTTGGCCGCACACTGGATACGTGATCGATGAAGAGACCAGGTACGAGGCGGTGCGCAGCCGCGACGCGCGCTTCGACGGAGAGTTCTTCTTCGCCGTCGAGACCACCGGCATCTACTGCCGCCCCAGCTGCCCCGCCGTCACCCCGAAGCGCAGGAACGTCCGCTACTACGCCACCGCGGCCGCCGCCCAGGGCTCCGGATTCCGGGCCTGCCGACGCTGTCGCCCGGACGCCGTGCCGGGGTCCGCGGAGTGGAACGTACGCGCGGACGTCGTAGGGCGCGCCATGCGGATGATCGGTGACGGTGTCGTCGACCGCGAGGGCGTCTCCGGTCTCGCCGTGCGGCTCGGCTACAGCTCCCGGCAGGTGCAGCGGCAGCTCACCGCCGAGCTGGGGGCCGGGCCCGTCGCCCTCGCGCGCGCCCAACGGGCGCACACCGCCCGGGTGTTGCTGCAGACCACGGGTCTGCCGATCACGGAGATCGCGTTCGCTTCGGGGTTCGCCAGCGTCCGGCAGTTCAACGACACGATCCGCGCGGTGTACGCCCTGACGCCCACGGCGCTGCGGGCCGCCGCGCCTCGCGGCGGTGGCGCGGGACGCGCGACCCCGGCAGCCGGAATTCCGCTGCGGCTCGCGTACCGGGGGTCCTACCAGGCCGGTGCCGTCTTCGACCTGCTCTCCGACGAGGCTGTCGCCGGGGTCGAGCAGGTCAGCGGGGAGCCGGGCGGGCGGACCTACCGGCGTACGTTGCGGCTGCCGTACGGCACGGGGATCGTGGCCGTCGAGGAGAGTGACCACGGGGTCGGCGGGTGGCTGGACGCGCGGCTCCACCTGACCGATCTGCGGGACCTCACGACCGCCGTGCAGCGACTGCGCCGGCTCTTCGACCTCGACGCCGATCCGTACGCCGTCGACGAGCGGCTCGGCGCCGACGCGCGGCTCGCTCCGCTGGTCGTGGCCCGGCCCGGCCTCCGGTCGCCCGGCGCCGCGGACCCCGAGGAGTTCGCCGTGCGGGCGCTGGTGGGGCGTGCGGAGGCCGCCGTTCTCGTGGAGCGGTACGGGAAGGCGCTGGACGCGCCCTGCGGGGCCCTCACCCATGTGTTCCCCGAGCCGGGGGCGCTCGCGGGGGAGCCGGGGCCCTTGGGAGAGTTGGCTGCCGCGCTCGCCGATGGGCGGGTGCGGCTGGACGCGGGGGCGGACCGGGAGGACGCGGAGGCGGGCCTTGCGGCCTTGGCGGGGGTGGACGCGGGGGTTGTGGCGGCCGTTCGGATGCGGGCCCTCGGGGACCCCGATGTGGGCCTGCCGGGGATCGAGGCGTCGGAGGGGTGGCGGCCGTGGCGGTCGTACGGGGTACGGCATCTGCTGGCGGCGGGGTAGGGATCTTCCCTAGGCCCCACCCCTTCCCGAAACCCCGCTGGGCGCGCGGGCGTGGGGAGCCGGGGTGCTGGCGTCACCGGGAGCAGGGGCCCCACGGGCTGAGATTCTCCGCCGGTGCGGGCGAGGTCGACGGTGCGGGCGGGGTCAGGAAGTGATTACTGCTCCAGTCCCCAGCTGTGGATCCGCCGAGGATGAATCCGGATCAGCTCCTCGCTGAAGTGCGGACCCAACTCATGCCGCCCCGTGAGGAGTTCCGCTTCCCCCCGGATGTCGATTCCCCGCACCTTCCACGGCTGCTCGCTCACGATGTCGTCGACGACGAGCGACACCTTCGGATTCTGCCGAAGGTTCCGCCACTTCTTGGTGGTCCCCAGCGCGTACCCGCCGATCAGGATCGTCCCGTCGTCCTGCGGGTAGAACCCGACAGGATTGGCCTGCGGTTGTCCCGTCGCGTCCACGCTGGCCATCCGGCCCAGACGCTGGGACTTGAGGTACGCCCGTTCGGCCTCGCTGAATTCGGTCATGGCGCGAGCCTAAGCCGCAGGCACGCCCCAGCGTTGTGCAAGGTTCGGTGCCCGGTCCGGTGCCTAGTTCAGTGCCCGGTTCAGCGCTTGGTTCGGTGCCCGGTTCGGCGTAACCCCCCGAGCCGATGAAGCCGTTGCCGAGGCAGGGTTCGTTTCCCGGCTCACCGGAGCTTCACCCGGAGCTTTACATCGCCGAAAGCCAGAGCGGCACTCAGCCCCAGATCACCGCCCCCAGCCAAGCCCCCGCGATCAGCAAGCACGCGAACAACTCGGTCAGCACGCTCCAGCCGCCCGCCCGCATGGCCATCCTCGTGGCCGTGGCCGCCTCCCCGTGCCCGCCGAGCCGCAGCCGCTCGCCCAGGTAGATCCCACCGATGAAGCCCGGCAGCGACCCGATCACGGGCACCACGCAGAACCCGACAAGGGCCCCGGCCCCCGCGTACACGGCCGTGCGGCGCGTGGCACCGCTCTGCCGGAAGCGCCGCGGCGGCAGCAGCCAGCGGACGCCCTGCGCGACGAGAAGCACGACGGACGCGCCGACCAGGACCCACCAGGCGACCGGCCTCGGGTCCTGCAGCGCCCACCACAGCACCGCGGCCCACACCAGCCACGGTCCCGGCACGCCGGGCACAAGCACTCCGCCGATCCCGAGCAGCAGCACCACCGCGACCAGCAGGAGTTCCCAGGCTCCCATGTGCCAAGCGTGCAGGAAACGCGGCAAACCCGCAGGCCGCGCAAGCCCCCGTAACCCGCCCTGACGAGCTCTAGCGCGCCACCCAGCCCCGCTCGTACGCGTGCCAGCCCAGCTGCAGCCGCGTCGTCACGCCCGTCAGCTCCATCAGGCGCTTGACCCGGCGCTGCACCGTCCGCAGCCCCAGATCCAGCTGTTTGGCGACGCTCGCGTCCGTCAGGCCGGCGAGCAGCAGCGAGAGGATCTCCAGGTCCGCGCCGTCGGGCCCTTCGGGTGCGTCCTCGGTGACCGCGTGGCCGCCCTCGCCGAGCCGCAGCGGCAGAGCGTCCCGCCACACCGCCTCGAAGAGCCCCGTCAAGGATTCGAGCAGGCCGCTCGCGTGCACCACGAGCGCGGCGGGCTCCGCCCTGCGCGAGGTCAGCGGCACCATCGCGAGCGAGCCGTCGGCGATCACCAGCTTCGTCGGGACGCGGTCCACGACGCGCACCTGTTCGTTGCGGCCGATCGCCGTCGACAGTTCGATGAGGCCGGTGGGCAGGGCGAGGACGGAGCGTTCGACGACCACGCGGTAGGTGACACCCCGGCCCGCGGCCTGCTCCTCCGCGTCGTTCTCCATGCCGGTGACCGCCACCGGGTTGCCGGTGACCAGGGCGCACACCTCGTGGCTCGCACCCAGCTGGAGCTGCAGGAAGCGCTGCGAGACCGCGCCCGCGCCGGTGACCACCTCGACCAGGTCGTGCACCGCGGGCTCGGCGGCCTGCGCGCGGTACTCCTCGGCGAGCAGCTTCGCCGCCAGCTCGGCCTTCTCCAGTTCGTGCCGCTGCTGGGTCAGGAGCGCGCCGAGCGCGACCCCGGGTGGAGCCGCCACCCACCGGCCCGCCTTGCCGGACGCCTGGGCCGCCAGGCCGTGCAGTTCGAGACGGCGCAGCGCGCGCACCGTCTCCGGCTCGCCGAGCGAGAGCCGCCGCGCGAGATCGGGCACGTCGGAGGCGCCCACCGCCACCAGCGCGCGGTACGCCGATTCGTGCAGCTCGTCCAGTCCTATCGCGGCCAGCATGCGGCGACGTCCCTCCCCAGATTCCGTTCCGACGGCGCCCTGGCGGAAAACAGCCACGGCGTAAACCCGCCCCGGGACATCATCCCCGCACCCCCCGCCTCTCTGCCAAGGTGACGCCACCGCAGCACCAACGGCAGCCGCGAATAGGGCCTTTGGTCCCTTTCGGCTGTGGTTCCGCATGCCCATCAACCTTGGGGAGAGCGATGCGTCCGATATCGCGCACGGCTTTGGGGGCGGCGTCCGCCGTCGTCCTCGCCGTCACCGTGGCCGTCCCGTCCGTGGCCGAGCCACGCACGGCCACGGCGGAGACGAATCCGCTGGTGGGAAGCGTGGGGGGCGTGGGAAGCACGGGAAGCGGCCCACGCGCCGGGGGGAGCTCCGTCGTCACCCTCGTCACCGGCGACCGCGTCCTCGTGTCGTCCGACGGCAAGGGCCGCGCGGGGGCGAGCGCGCTGCCCGACGCCGACGGCACGGTGCCCCTCGTCCAGACCAGGCAGTCCGGCAAGGACCTGTACGTCTACCCCGAGGGCGCCGTCCACGCGATCGCCGAGGGCAAGGTCGACGAGGAGCTCTTCAACGTCACCGGCCTCGTCCGCCAGGGATACGACGACGCGCACGCCAAGAAGCTCCCGCTGATCGCCGTGTACGACACGTCCGTCGATGTCACGCGCGCGGTGCCCGCCACCCCGCGCGGCGCCGAACGCGGGCTCGTCCTCGACCCCGTCGACGGGGTCGCGCTGAAGGCGGACAAGAAGAAGGCAGCGGACTTCTGGGCGGACATCACGTCACCGAAGTCCCGTTCCGCGTCCGATCTGAAGAAGCTCTGGCTCGACGCCAAGGTCGAGGCGACCCTCGACAGGTCGACGAAGCAGGTGCACGCCCCGGAGGCCTGGGCCGCGGGCTACGACGGCAAGGGCGCCAAGGTCGCCGTGCTTGACACCGGTGCCGACGCCGGCCACCCCGATCTCAAGGGCCGGATCGGCGCGGCCAAGAACTTCACCGAATCGCCGGACAATGAGGACCGCCGGGGCCACGGCACCCACACCACCTCCACCGTCGGCGGCACCGGCGCGGCGAGCGGCGGCAAGAAGAAGGGCGTCGCGCCCGGCGCCGAGCTGCTGCACGGCAAGGTTCTCGACGACAGTGGCTCGGGTGCCACCTCGTGGATCATCGCGGGCATGCAGTGGGCCGTCGATGAGAAGGCCGACGTCGTCTCCATGAGCCTCGGCAACCCGGCGCGGACCGACTGCGCCGACCCCATGAGCACGGCCACGGAGGAGCTCGCGCAGTCGAGCAAGGACACCCTCTTCGTACTCGCCGCCGGCAACACGGGCCCGAGCCTCAACTCCGTCTCCTCGCCCGGCTGCGCCCCGAGCGTCCTGACCGTCGGCGCCGTCGACCGCGACGACTCGACGGCCTCCTTCTCCAGCCGGGGGCCCGCGTACGGCTCGCACACCCTCAAGCCGGAGATCGCCGCACCCGGCGTCGACATCTCAGCGGCCGCGGCGGACGGCAGGGGCGTCTACGCCTACCAGTCCATGAGCGGTACGTCGATGGCCACCCCGCACGTCGCGGGTGCCGCCGCCCTGGTCAAGCAGCGACACCCGGACTGGACCGCCCAGCAGATCAAGTCGGCCCTGGTGTCGTCGGCGGACAGCGGCATCCCCGGTGACGTCACCGAGACGGGCGGCGGCCGACTCGACGTGAAGGCGGCCGTCGACCAGAAGGTGCTCGGCTCGCCCGCGGTGCAGGGCGGCAGCTTCGGCTGGCCCCAGGACAGCTCGGACCGCACCACGGTCGACGTCCCGTACACCAACACCACCGACAAGACGGTGCGTTTGAAGCTGTCCGTGCAGGGTGTCACCGGCAACGACGGCTCCGCCGTGCGCTCGGGCATCGCCAAGCTCGCCGAACGCTCCGTGACGGTCGCGGCCGGGTCCACGGTCAAGGTCCCGCTGAAGCTCGACCCCGACGCGGACCTCAAGAAGGCCCAGTACGGCGACGTGACCGGCCGCGTCCTGGCGAAGGCCGACGACATCGCGGTCTCCACGCCCTTCTCGCTCTACGTACAGCCGCAGACGGTCAGCCTCCGCGTGAAGCTCGTGGACCGCGACGGCAAGCCCGCCGACGGCCCGTCGTCCGTCGACCTCATCGGCACCGACGACGCCACCGGCGAACGCCGCTTCAACGAGGGCGCGAACGACCAGACGTACCAAGTCCGCCCCGGCAGCTACTTCCTGACCGGCTTCATCGCGACGCCGGACGCGGACGGCGGCACCCTGACCGACTCGCTCACGCACATCGCCCGGCCCCAGGTCGAGGTGGAAAAGGACATGACTCTCACGCTCGACGCCCGCGACGCGCACCGCCTCACCGTCAAGACGGACAAGAAGTCCGAAGTGCGCGGCGCCACCCTCGGGTTCGCCCGTACCTGGGGCACCGACCACTGGCTGCACGCGGGCACCGCCGCCGGACCGCGCACCATCCGCGGCTTCTACCAGTCCGTGGAGGGCAAGGCGACCGACGGCACCTTCGAGTCCAGCAGCTACTGGCGTGCCGCCGCGCCCCTGCTCTCCGAACTCGCCGTCGTGGGCGGCGAAGCGCTGCACCCCGTGACCGCGTCCACCGGCTCGGCCAACCTCGACGGCACGGGCAAGGCGGCACTCGTGGACGCCAAGTCCGGCACACCCGCGGAGCTGGAAGCCGCCGGGGTCGAGGGCAAGATCGCCCTGGTCAAGGTCCCGGACAGCGGCAGCGCCAACGCCGTCGCGAAGAACGCGAAGGAGGCAGGCGCGGTAGCCGTCATCGCCCACCGCGCGGCACCGGGCCGCTGGTACCCCTCGGTCGGCCTCAGCGGCTCCCCGCTTCCGGTCCTCGGCATCCAGACGGGAGAGGCGACCGCACTGCTCGACCAACTCGCCAATGACACGGTCGAGTTGAGATGGAAGGCGACGGCGAAGAGCCCCTACGTCTACCACCTCGCCTTCCCCGAGACCGGGCAGATCCGCGACGACCGCACCTACCGGGTACGGGACAAGGACCTGGCCGCGAACGAGGCGACGTACCGCGCGATGGGCACGACCACGGACTACGTGGACCTGCCCTCGGCCGTCCGCCCCTCGGGACTCGAGGTGTACTTCGCCGACATCGAGTCCGTCCCGGCCCCCGGCAAGCGCACCGAGTACTACTCGGCAGGCACGACCGGTTGGGGCCACCAGGTCTCCAGCAGCTTCCCGTTCGGCGAGTTCATGATCGACCCGGTGCGGACGTACGAGAAGGGCGAGCGGCGCAGCGAGAACTGGTACGAGGGGGTGCTCACCCCCGCCGCGCCGCGCGACGCCGACGGCGAGCTCGCTCTCGCGGGGGAGCGGCAGGGCAACCTGATCGGTGTCGCGCCCGGATTCTGGGCCGACAGCGAACACGCTGGGATCCAGGGCGGGTTCGGCGACATCGGCAATGTCCAGCTGAAGCGGGACGGCGAGATCGTGGGTGAATCCGGCTGGCCGTCCGGGGTGTTCTCGGTTCCGGCGGACGACTCCGCGTACGAACTCACCCTCAACACCCAGAAGATCGGGTCGAAGGTCTGGAACCGGTCCACGAGCACGCGGACCACGTGGGCGTTCCGCTCGCACCTCGACGAGGAGGTGTACTCGCAGGGCATCCCGATGCTGTTCCCGCGCTATCGACTGCCGGAGGACGGCATGAAGACCCTGCCCGCGAAGGACGGCCAGCGGATTGAGATCACGGCGACTGGGCACTCGGGCTACAAGCCGGGCCCGCTCAAGTCGGCGGCCCTGTCCTACTCGTACGACGAAGGAAAGACCTGGACCGAAGCGAAGACGTCCGCATCCGGCGGGAAGTGGACCGCGACCGTGCAGCACGCGGGCGCCTCGGGGAAGCAGGTCCGGCTCAGGACCGAACTGACGGATGCGAACGGAAGTTCCGTCACTCAGACAGTGGCCCGCGCCTACGACGTGCGATAAACACACAGACACCGCCGGGCGGTCCTCCCGTGGGGGGTGGGTCCGCCCGGCGGCCCTCATCACCCTGGCGGTGGCCGGAATTTCCGGATGAACCGTTTTCGTACGGCCTCCGCGGTGGACAATAAGGGCATGAGTCAGCAGGGGGAGAGGCACGACGGGACCTCCGGCCAGGAGGACGACTGGTGGGGTCAGCTCTACGACGACTCCGCTCACGACACGGGGCCGGCCGAGGTGGCCGACACCCTCGACGACAGGTTCGCGTCGGCGGTGTCCGCGGCGGGCGAGGGCGTGGCCGATTCCGCCCCCGGGAGCGCCGGGGCGGAAGAGGCCCTGCCGCGCAGCAGCTCTTTCCCTGCCCCGGAGCCGCCGCCCCCGGGGCTCGGGGACCGCGCCGGGCCCGCGCCGGGTGCACCGCTCACGCCGCGCGAGCCGTCGACGCCACCCGCACCCGCACCGTCGTCCGTGTCCCCGCCCCCACCCGCCGCCCGCATCCGTGAAGACGTCGCCCCCTGGGAGCCCCCCGCGGCGCCCACGGGACCGGTCACCTTCCCGGCGGGGCCGCCGAAGCCTCCCGGTGCTCCGAGCCGCACCACCGCCGTCCCCGCTCCCCGCGCGCCCGAAGTGTCCGCGGTGCGGAATCCGCAGGCACCCGCCCCGCAGGCGCCCGCCCCGGCGGAACCGGAGCCAGCCGTCCCGGCGGCAGCATCCGGGGACGGTGTGTACGTGGGCGACGGCCCGCCCACCTACGACGCCGAGCCCACCGTCCTGCCCGCCGCCGACCCCGACGACCTGGGCGACCTGGTCGCCGACACCGTGCTCGACGGCGCCCGGTACGGCACTTCCACGCTGCGGGCCGTCTCCGTGCGCGGGGACTCCGCCCGCTATCGGGGCGAGCCGCGCCGCGACTCACTGCTCACCGCGCGGTTCGGCACCGGGCGCGGCGCCCTCGTCCTGGTGGCCATGGCCACCGGCGCACGGGCCACGCCCGGCGCCCATCGCGCCGCCGCCGAGGCCTGCGCCTGGATCGGGCGGGCCGTGGGCCGCAGCCATCAGCGGCTGTCCGAGGACATCCGGGCCGCCCGGCGCGGGGACCTCAAGAGCGGCCTTCACCGGCTCACGGACCGCAGCCTCGGCAAGCTCCGCGCGCACGCCACCGACCTCGGCGTCGAGCCCGAGGAGTACGCCGCGTCCCTGCGCTGCCTCCTTCTGACGGCCGACCCCGAATGCCGCACCCGCGTCTTCTTCGGCGTCGGCGGCGGCGGACTCTTCCGGCTCAGGGACGGCGCCTGGCAGGACATCGAGCCGCACGTCAGCGACTGTGCCGGTGACGCCGGGCCGCCCGTCGTCGGATTCGGTTCCGTCCCGTCGGACACCCCCGACGGCGATCGGCTCACCATGGACATGGGCATCATCACGCCCCCGAGTCCGTACGAGCCCGCGCCCGAGCCCCCGCCCCGCGAGCCGTTCCGCTTCCGGGCCTCCGTAGCCCGCCCGGGTGATGCCCTCCTGCTCTGCAGCGGCGGCCTCGCCGAGCCCCTGCGCGGTGAGCCCGAGCTCGCCGCCCACCTCACCCAGCGGTGGGCGAAGAGCGGCCCGCCGGGCCTCGCGACGTTCCTCGCGGACATCCAGGTCAGGGTCAAGGGGTACGCGGACGACCGGACGGCGGCCGCCGTTTGGGAGGCGTGAGCGCCCGCCCTGTGAATTCATGGACCCAAGAGAGTCAAGGGGACTGAAGGGTTCGTGAAGCCATGGCCAAGCAGAACGTCGCCGAACAGTTCGTCGACATCCTCCACCGCGCCGGTGTGCGTCGCATGTACGGGGTCGTGGGCGACAGCCTCAACCCGGTCGTGGACGCGATCAGGCGCACCAAGGGCATCGAGTGGGTGCAGGTCAGGCACGAGGAGACCGCGGCTTTCGCGGCCGGTGCCGAGGCCCAGGTCACCGGCAGCCTCGCCGCCTGCGCAGGTTCCTGCGGCCCCGGCAACCTTCACCTGATCAACGGCCTCTACGACGCCCACCGCTCCATGGCGCCCGTCCTCGCCCTCGCGTCGCACATCCCGTCGAGCGAGATCGGCCTCGGTTTCTTCCAGGAGACCCACCCCGATCACCTCTTCCGCGAGTGCAGTCACTACTGCGAGATGATCTCCAACCCGAAGCAGATGCCGCGGCTGCTCCAGACCGCCATCCAGCACGCGATCGGACAGTCCGGCGTCAGTGTCGTCACGCTGCCCGGCGACATCGCCGACGAGCCCGCCCCGGACAAGGCCGCCCAGAGCGCCCTGGTCACTTCCCGCCCCTCGGTACGCCCCGGCGACACGGAGATCGACAAGCTCGCCGCGATGATCGACAAGGCCGACAAGGTCACTCTCTTCTGCGGCAGCGGCACGGCCGGCGCGCACGCCGAGGTCATGGCGTTCGCCGAGAAGATCAAGTCGCCGGTGGGCCACGCCTTGCGCGGCAAGGAATGGATCCAGTACGACAACCCGTACGACGTCGGCATGAGCGGACTGCTCGGCTACGGCGCCGCGTACGAGGCCACCCATGAGTGCGACCTGCTGATCCTGCTCGGCACCGACTTCCCGTACAACGCCTTCCTGCCCGACGACGTCAAGATCGCCCAGGTCGACGTGCGCCCCGAACACCTCGGCCGCCGCTCGAAGCTGGACCTCGCCGTCTGGGGCGACGTACGCGAGACCCTGCGCTGTCTCACCCCGCGCGTCACGCCCAAGAGCAACCGCAAGTTCCTCGACAAGATGCTCAAGAAGCACGCGGACGCCCTCGAAGGCGTCATCAAGGCCTACACGCGCAAGGTCGACAAGCACATCCCGATCCATCCCGAGTACGTCGCCTCGATCGTCGACGAACTCGCCGCCGACGACGCGGTGTTCACCGTCGACACGGGCATGTGCAACGTCTGGGCGGCCCGCTATCTCACCCCGAACGGCAGGCGCCGCATCATCGGCTCCTTCAGCCACGGCTCGATGGCCAACGCCCTGCCGCAGGCGATCGGCGCCCAGTTCACCGACCGCAAGCGCCAGGTCGTCTCGATGTCGGGCGACGGCGGGTTCTCCATGCTGATGGGCGACTTCCTCACCCTCGTCCAGTACGACCTGCCGGTGAAGGTCGTCCTCTTCAACAACTCCTCCCTGGGCATGGTCGAGCTGGAGATGCTGGTGGCCGGGCTCCCTTCGTTCGGCACGGACAACCACAATCCCGACTTCGCCGCCGTGGCCCGCGCCGCCGGTGCCTACGGGGTACGGGTCGAGAAGCCCAAGCAGCTCGCGGGCGCCCTGAAGGACGCCTTCGCGCACAAGGGCCCCGCTCTCGTCGACATCGTCACGGACCCGAACGCCCTGTCCATCCCGCCCAAGATCAGCTCCGAGATGGTGACGGGCTTCGCGCTCTCCGCCAGCAAGATCGTGCTTGACGGCGGCGTCGGCCGCATGGTCCAGATGGCACGCTCCAACCTGCGTAACGTGCCCCGCCTCTGACAAGCGGTCAGCGGACCGGCCGCAGCCGCAGCGTCACGATCTGGAACGGACGCAGCGCCAGCACGAGCCCGGCGTCGTCGGTGTGGGCCGGTTCGAGCGGACGCTCCAGGAGGTCGGTCACCTCGGCCGCGCTCACCGCGAACGACGTGGTGAGTGTGGCCGCCGCGCGCCCGCCCCGCGACTCGTAGAGCCGCACCACGACGTCGCCGCTCCCGTCGTCCGCGAGCTTCACCGACTCCACGGTCACCGCCGGATTGTCGACGCTGACGAGCGACGGCAGGGCGGGCGCGGCGGCGACCCGCAGCGGCAGGTTCAGGGCGAGCCCCTCCGCGACCGCGTCGCCCGTCGTCGCGCCCGGCAGCAGGGCGTACGCGAACCGGTGCACGCCCAGGTCCGTCTCCGGGTCCGGGCTGTGCGGGGCACGCAGGAGCGTGAGCCGCACGGTGGTGCCGAGCCCCTCGCCGTGCGGGGTGCGCGTCACGTCATGGCCGTACGTCGAGTCGTTGAGCACCGCCACGCCGTACGCCTCCTCGGCGACCCGCAGCCACCGGTGCGCGCAGATCTCGAAACGGGCCGCGTCCCAGCCGGTGTTGGCGTGCGTGGAGCGGTGCACGTGCCCGAACTGGATCTCGGCCGCCGACCGCTCGGCGTGCACGTCCAGCGGGAAGGCCGCCTTGAGCACCTTCTCCGACTCCTGCCAGTCGACCTCCGTGACGACGTCGACGCGACGGCTGCCGGCCGCGAGCCGGATCTCCTGGGTGATCCGCGACTTCCCGAAGGACCGCACCACGCGCACGGCGACCCGCAGCGGCCCGTCCTCGACCAGCTCCACGGACTCGGCCGCGGTGAGGTCGGTGTGCGTGTTGCGGTAGTGCTTGTCCAGGTCCCAGGCGTCGTAGTGCGTGGGGTGGTCGGGGTGCAGCTGGAGCAGGTTGCCGCGCGCGCCGGGGGACAGGACCTCGCGGTGCGCGTCGTTGTCGTGCACGGAGGTCAGAAGACCGTCCGTGTCGACGGCGACGCGCAGGTGCTCGTTCAGCAACTGGATCTCGCCGTCGGCGAGCAGCGCGGTGGCCCCGGTCTCCCGCGTGTACGAGGCGGCCTCTTCGAGGCTCTTGCTGCCCAGCGCCGGGACATCGACGTGCACCAGGGTGCCGTCGTCGGCCGTGACGACCTCACTGCGGGCGTACGGCGACGCGTTGAGCGCCACGGGCCCTCCCGCGCCGAGGGAACGGACCGCCGCCGCGGTGATCTCATCGAGCTCGGCGAGCACACGCGCGTACGTGTCACGCGCTTCCCGGTGCACCCAGGCGATCGACGAGCCGGGCAGGATGTCGTGGAACTGGTGCAGGAGCACCGTCTTCCAGAGCCGGTCCAAGGTGGCGTGGGGATAGACGTACGCGGGGTCGCGCACCGCGGCGGCCGTGCACCACAACTCGGCTTCCCGCAGCGCGTGTTCGCTGCGCCGGTTGCCGCGTTTGGTGGCCGCCTGCGTGGTGTACGTGGCGCGGTGCAGCTCCAGATAGAGCTCGCCGGACCAGACCGGCGCCCCCGCCCCGTACTCCTCCTCGGCGGCGGCGAAGAACGCGGAAGGCCTCTCGATCTCGACGCGCGGCGACCCCTCCAGGGACCGCAGCCGCCGCGCCTTCTCCAGCATCTCGCGGGTCGGACCACCACCGCCGTCACCCCAGCCGAACGGCACCAGGGAACGGGACGCGCGGCCCTTCTCGGTGAAGTTCCGCTCCGCGTGGGCCAGTTCGGCGCCGTGGAGCTGGGAGTTGTAGGTGTCCACCGGCGGGAAGTGCGTGAAGACACGGGTGCCGTCGATGCCCTCCCACCAGAAAGTGTGGTGCGGCATCTTGTTGGACTGGTTCCAGCTCAGCTTCTGCGTGAGGAACCAGCGGATGCCCGCGAGCTTGGCGAGCTGCGGGAACGCCGCCGTGTAGCCGAAGGAGTCCGGCAGCCAGATCTCCTGCGTCCGCACGCCCAGCTCTTCACGGAAGAACCGCATCCCGTGCGTGATCTGGCGGGCCAGTGCCTCGCCGCCCGGCATGTTGGCGTCCGACTCGACCCACATGGAACCCACCGGCGCCCAGTTGCCGTCCGCGACGGCCTTCTTGATGCGCTCCCAGATGTGCGGCTGGTGCTCCTTGACCCAGGCGTACTGCTGGGCCTGTGAACAGGCGAAGACCAGCTCGGGATAGTCCTGGGCCAGAGCCGTCACATTGGCAAAGGTGCGGGACGCCTTACGCACCGTCTCGCGCAGCGGCCACAGCCACGCCGAGTCGATGTGGGCGTGCCCGGTGGCCGAGACGCGGTGAGCGCTGGCGTGGGCGGGACTCGCGAGGACCTCCGTCAGCTCGGCCCGCGCCGCTGCCGCCGTGCCCGACACGTCGTGCAGATCGAGTGCGTCGAGCGCCCGCTCCAGGGCGCGCAGGATCTCGTGGCGCCGCGGACGGGCGGCGTCCAGTTCGTACATCAGCTCGGAGAGGACCTCGATGTCCATCGTCAGCTGCCAGACGTCCTCGTCCAGTACGGCGAGATCGGCAGACGCGAATCGGTAGATGAGGCGATCTCCCGCGGTCAGTACGTCGCCCAGGGGTGTCGGTTCGAAGTCATGCAGAACCGTGGGGTTGGCCGCCGCCTCCAGGAGGAGGTGCACCTGCTCGCCGCCCTGTGCGGAGGCTGCCACCGGGATGTGCCGGTTGCGGGGGTGAATGCCCTTGAGGGGGATGCCCGAGGCGTCGTAGACCAGCCCCTCCGCCTGGAAGCCGGGGCCCTCACCGGTGAAGCCGGGGTCGACGACCACCTCGACGTGGCGCCCGCTCCACTCCTCGGGCACCTGACCCCGCAGCCGGAACCAACTTGTTGACCAGGGCTTTCCCCACTCCGTGCCTGCCGCGAAGGGTTCGTACGAGGCCTCCAGAGCCTCGGCGACGGGGACGGGTTCGCCCGGCGCGTGCCAGACGGAGAGGGCGAGCGGCACGCGGTCCGCGTACTGGGCGGGGCGGATGAACTGCCGCAGGGCGCGCTCCAGGCGTCCCTCCACCAGCAGTCGGTCGTCGTGCACGGCGGCTCCTCAGAACGCTCGGGCGGGGCCGATGTGACGCGATCGGGCCCGGTCGGGATCAAGCAGAAACGGTCCACGGCTTCACTTCCCCGCCGGGCTCGGGCGCACCCACTCCAATGGTTGACGAATGGACATGAGTGCCGCCAACCCGGTGGGGCATGCATTTCCGTGAAGGTGTTCGAGCAGGAAGGATTGGACTCGTTTGTGGGCGGGGGTCATGACAAGGCAAGCAAGAGGGGGCGGTCCCATTCAGTTCGGGACTTCTTCGCCGATAGCAAGGGACGGGCCGATCGACGACAAGCCGGTGGAGCTTCACAGGGCTCAACTCCGGCGCAGATTGGGGAGATCCGACCTACGGGCGGTCCCTGAGGTCAGGGGATCGTTACGCGAACTGCTCCGGTCCTGGGGGAGGCCCGGAAGATCCGAGATAGCCGAACTGCTGACCAGCGAACTGGTCACGAACGCTCTGGTGCACACCGACCGCGACGCCATTGTGACGGCGACCGTGCGGCCGGGCAGGCTGCGCGTCGAGGTCAGGGACTTCGTGGGACGCCGCCCGAAGCTCTGCGTGCCGAATGCCGACGACGGCACGCATGGCCGGGGCCTGATGCTCGTGCAGTCCCTCGCCGACGCGTGGGGCGTGCGGGCCGACGGGGTCGGAAAGGTGGTGTGGTTCGAGCTGGACGGCGGCCCGGCATGAGCCGGACCGCCGGTCAACTCCCGTCCTGCGCCGCTGTCATCAGCCGAACTGCTGCTCCAGATCCTTGAGCTTGCGCTCAAGGGAGTCGAGCCGTGGCAGCGCCTGGGTGTCGTCCTCGGCCGTGAGGTCGACGGTGACGGGTTCAGTGCCGCCCTTGACGGCCTGGAGGGCGGGCCGGGAGCGCAGCGGCAACTGTTCCTGTTCCTGCGGCGCTATGGCAGGGTCCGCGCCGACCTGCGCGGACCCGGCGGCCGGCGCGACCGCCGGCAGATCGACCTGCCGCGCGCCACCGCGACTGGGGAGACCGCGGTGGCCCCTGCTGATCGCCTTGAGCTGCGCACGCTCCAGCTTCTCCCGGTCCCGCCTGCGGGTCCGGGTGCGCTCCTTCTCGCGCCGGTCCTCGCGGACCTCCTCGACCGCCTCGTCCAGGCTGCGTACGCCTTCGAGGAGCATCAGCGACCAGGCGGCGAAGGTCTCCCGCGGCGCGCGCAGCCACCGTACGATCCGGATCTGCGGCAACGGCCGCGGCACCAGGCCCTGTTCGCGCAGTGCCGCGCGGCGGGTCTGCTTCAGCGCGCGGTCGAAGAGCACCGCCGCCGACAGCGACATCCCGGCGAAGAACTGCGGGGCGCCCGCGTGGCCGAGTCCCCTGGGCGCGTGCACCCAGTTGAACCAGGCGGCCGCGCCCGCGAACGTCCACACCAGGAGTCGCGAGCCGAGCGCCGCGTCACCATGGCTGGCCTCGCGCACGGCGAGTACGGAGCAGAACATCGCCGCACCGTCGAGCCCGAACGGGACCAGATACTCCCAGCCACCGGTGAGGTTGAGATTCTGCCGGCCGAAGCCGACGAGGCCGTGGAAGGAGAGTGCGGCGGCGACCGCCGCACAGCAGAACAGGAGAACGTACGAAGCCGTTCCGTAGATGGCTTCCTTGCGCCTGCGGCGCTCCTCGCTGCGTTCCCAGGAGTCGTCGCCGGACGCGCCGGCGGCCGCCTTCTGCCCGGCGCGCTTGCCGCGTGCGAGTACCGCCACCGCCACCAGCATGCCCAGGAGCAGGACGCCACCCGGAAGCAGCCAGTCCAGCGATATGTCGGTCAGTCTCATCTGGGGTCCCTTGCGTCGCGGTAGGGCGTTCGGGCGCCATAGTGGCCCAATCCCGATGGCCCCCAGAGGGGTTTTTGGGCAAGAGAACGCCAAGGGGGGGGCAAAGGGGTGCGGCGCGCGCCGTTTTGCTCGAACGCAGGGCCCAGTAAGCCGAGTTGAGTTCGATTAAACGAACACGAAAGGGTGGTTCAAGGGGGAGGGGGCGCGGTTTCTGCCCGGAGTGCGGCGCGGTCAGGCGGCAGCGGCGGCGCTGAGGCGCGCGACGCGCTCCGCGTCACAGGTGCGCGGGCAGGTCACACAGGTGTCCTCGGGCCGCAGCGTGTAGAACATGCAGCAGCTCGCGCGGTCCCGCGTCGGCAGGGACTCGCCGCTGGGCCCGCGCAGTTCACGGAAGCCCGCCGTACCCACGTACGGCTTGGTGGCGCCGGGAAGGAGCCGCTCGAGATCGGTCGTGGCGCGCTGCTCCTCGCCGAGGAGATGGGCGATGTACCAGAGCCCCTCGACGATCTCGTCCGTGGCGACGCTCCACAGGGCGCGCGAACGGCGCCGCATCCGTGGCCCGAAGGCGTCGAGGAGCGGTCCCAGATGCTCGGCGACGGCGGCCCGCACCTCCGCGCGCAGGGCCTCCTCGTCCGGCACGACGCGGGCGCCGGGCAGCGAGGCGGCCGGATCGTCCGGCAGGCAGGCGAAGCCCTCGCTGCGGACGGCGAGACGGCCGAGGGTGCGCTGGAAGGACACGTTCTGCACGGGGTAGCGGGGCACGCGGCGGTGCAGGAACCACGGCAGGGTGATGAGGAGAGTGGCAGGCCAGGCGTAGCGGTGCAGGGCGAAGCTCGCGATGACGTCCGGGCGCCCCGCCTGCCCGTAGTCCTTCCGTACCTGCGCCTCGTCCCACGCCATGAACGCGTCGAGATCGGCCCCGCCCTCCGCGAGCCGGGCGGCAGTGACCCAACCGTCGCCCTGTGGGGTCTGCTCCTCGACGCCGAGCTCGGTCACGCGCAGTCCGGGGAACACCTCGGTGAGGCGGGCGTAGGCGTCCGCGAGGGCGCTCGGGGCGCTCTTCGCCAAGGTGGGTACGGACATGCGGGAACCACCGAATCACGATCGATTACAGGTAAGCCTAACCTTACCCAGAATGATCGAGGTTTCAACTGCGGGGCTGTCCGCCTATGGTGCCTCTCGTACCTTTCGGACCGAGCGGACTTTGGGGTGGACCTCGTGGAGCAGGCCAGAGCGCATGACGCGTACCGCCTCGCCGCCCGTGTGCCGAAGCAGGTGCGGGCCGCGACGGCCAGGGACGCGGCGGCCCCGGCGACGTCCCCTGCCGCCGCCCGCGGTGAGCACACGCACGGGGAAGCGGCGGTGCCGGTACCCGTGCCCGTGCCCCGCAGGACCGTGCAGCGGAACTCGGTCCGCGGTCAGATCCTGGACGCCCTGCGGGACGCGCTCGTCGGGGGCGAGCTCGCGCCCGGCGAGGTGTACTCGGCGCCCGTGCTCGGCGAGCGCTTCGGGGTCTCGGCGACTCCGGTGCGCGAGGCGATGCAGCAGCTCGCGATCGAGGGAGCGGTGGAGGTCGTGCCCAACCGCGGCTTCCGGGTCACCGAGCGGAGCGCGCGAGAGCTGGGGGAGCTGGCGGAGGTGCGGGCGCTGATCGAGGTGCCGGTGATGCTGCGGCTCGCCCGTACGGTGCCGGCGGCGCGGTGGTGCGAGCTGCGGCCGCTGGCCGAGGCGAGCGCGGTGGCGGCGGCGGGCGGGGACCTGGCCCGGTACGCGGAGGCGGACCGGGCCTTTCACGGAGCGGTTCTCGCCCTCGCGGGCAATCAGCAGCTGGTGCAGGTGGCGGACGACCTGCACCGCCGGTCGCAGTGGCCCCTGGTGAGCGGGCCCGTGCACGCTCGCCGCGCGGATCTCGTCGCTGACGCGGCGGAGCACATGGCGCTCCTTGAGGCGCTGGTGGCGCAGGACCTGGGGGTCGTCCAGACCTTGGTGCGGGAACACTTTGCGGGGGCTGGGGGCTGAGGTTCGGGCGGCCCCTGCGGGGCTTTCCCCACTGCGCCTATTAGCGCGCTCCGCGCGCGGGCACCCCTTCCCGAAACCAAGGGGCTCCGCCCCCTGGCCCCCCGTACAAGATGTCCTCAAACGCCGGACGGGCTGAAATATCAGCCCGTCCGGCGATTGAGGACGAACTCGGCGGAGCCGGTGATCAACGGCGACAAAGCAACCGCTCTTACGTCACGCCGCCGGCGCCGGCGGCGACAACTGCTGCGCCAGCCACGACGGCACCCCGCCCATCAACCGAAAGAGCCGAGCCGCCTCGGCCCGAAGCCGCCCCGCCTCCGGTTCAGGCTCCGCATCGGCCAGCGCGGCCAGCGCGGGCGCCGTACCCACCAGATACCCCAGCTCCTCGCGAATCCGCAGCGACTCCGCGAAGCCATGCCGCGCCTCGGCCAACTCGCCCTCACGCAGGGCGAGTCCGGCCAGGTGACGCCAGGTGAAGGAGAGCAGCAAGGGGTCGCCGTGCGCGGTCGCCCCCGCATGCGCCCGCCGGTAGGCCGCCCGCGCCGCCTGAGGTGAATTCGCGATGTGCTCGGCGATCAGACCCCGGCGGAAGTCGAGCAGGGGACGTCCCGGCGTGTTGGGGGCGAGGAGCGCCGCCGCCCGCCCCAGTGCCGTACGCGCCTCGTCGGCCCGGTCCCGCACCGCGAGCACCGTGGAGGCGTACGCGAGCTGGCCGCGCTCGCAGGCGGCGGCGCCGCGGTCCTCGTCCTCCACGGCCAGCGCCTCGGCGGTCCGCAGCCCGTCCTCCGCCTCTGCCCAGCCCTCTCCCGTGAACAGGCACCGCTCCACCAGGAGCGAGGTTCTCTGCAGTGCGGGTCCCGGGCCCTCCCGCGAGGCCAGCAGCGCGGCCGCGTCGGTCCAACAGCCGCGCGAGCGCAGCCGCCATACCGCGGTCTGGAGTGGATCGTCCCCTGCAGTCGTTCCGGAACCAGACATGGCGGTATGCGCCACGTTGCCCTCCCCGAGCACGCCATTGAGCTGTTGAGTCGTGGGCGCATCTCAGCATGGATGGGCGCACTCGGCCAAGGGGCTGGGTGAAAGATTTCACAAAGGGCGGGTCATGAGAGGTGTTCGGCGCGGGTCGCCCGTGTCAGCTCATGCGCAGTGCCAGGAAGAAATCGAGCTTGTCCTCGAGGCGCGAAAGGTCACGACCCGTCAACTGCTCGATACGGCCCACTCGGTAGCGCAACGTGTTGACGTGGAGGTGCAGCCGCGCCGCGCACCGCGTCCAGGAACCGTCGCAGTCCAAGAACGCCTCCAGGGTCGGGATGAGCTCCGCCCGGTGACGCCGGTCGTAGTCCCGCAGCGGGTCGAGCAGGCGGGCCGTGAACGCCCGGCGCACGTCGTCGGGGACGAAGGGCAACAGCAGGACGTGCGAAGCCAGCTCCTGGTGGCCCGCCGCACAGACCCGCCCCGGACGCGCCGCGGCGACCCGGCGGGCGTGCCGCGCCTCCTCCAATGCGCCGCGCAGGCCCTCCGCCGAGTGCACGGACGCGCTGACGCCCAGCGTGAGGCGGCCGTCGCCGTCGAGGCCCGCCGAGAGGGGGTCGCGGACGGACTCCAGAAGGGAATCGGCCAGCAGGCCCGTCTCCGAACCGTCGTGCTCCGCGGAGACCGCGGGCAACGGTACGAGCGCGATCGCCTCGTCACCCGTATGGGCCACCGCGATGCGGTCGAACAGCTCAGCGCCGCCCCCCGAGACGGAACCCTGCCTGTTCGCGTCCGTCCGAGCATCCGCGGAAGGGGCCACGAGGATCTCCTCCAGGAGGGACTGGGCCACCGGGCCGCCCTCGATCTCGTCCCCGTCCCACTCCACGCGGGCCACCACGACCTGCCAGTGCGGCGCCGCGCCCAGGCCCGGCAGCAGCACGGGGGCGGCGACCCGCAGGCGCGCCGCGATCTCCGCCGGGGCCGCGCCTGTCTGGACCAGCTCAAGGACCTCCTGGGCCAGCCTGCGCCGTACGGTCCGTGCGGCGTCGCGCCGGTCGCGCTCCACCGCGATCAGCTGGGTGACGCCCTGCAGCAGGTCGAGCCGCTCCTCGGGCCAGTCGCCCGCGTCCGCCTCGACCGCCAGGAACCAGTCCGAGAGGACCGTCTCGCGCACGTCGCGCAGCGCCGCCGCGCTCGCCGCCGCCGCGGCGGTACCGGAGCCGCGCCCACTGCTCCGAATGGGGAACAGGGAGTACGTCGAGCCGTCCACCTGGACCCGGTGGGGGCCCCGGCGTCCCGTGCGGACCGCGGCCAGGTGCTCGCCCGCCAGACGGGCGCACACGGCCGTCGGCAGGGCGGGGCCCGCGGCGCTCGACCCCGCGATGGCGCGGCCCGCGGGGGACAGGACCCAGGCCCGCAGGTCCAGGTCGGAGCCGAGCAGGTCGAGGACGACGTCGGGGCCGCCGCCGGTGGGGCCAGAGGTCATCAGGCGGCGGTGCCGGTCCACGACGGCCGCCAGGTCACCGGCCCGCTCGCCGGAGACCTGGCGTACGACGTGCTCGGTGATCGTGGCGAAGGCGACCGACTCGTTCACGGCGAACAGCGGCAGGCGGTGCCGGGCGCAGGCCTCGACGATGTCGTCCGGGATGTCACCCAGCTCGGCCTCGCCCGCCGCGAGCGCCGCCACTCCGGCGCTCGCGAGAATGCGTACGAAGGGCTCCGTGTCCGAGGCGTCGCGCCGCCAGGCGAGACCGGTCAGGACCAGCTCGCCGCCCGCGAGGTACCGGCTGGGGTCGCGCAGGTCCGTGGTCATCACACCGCGCACGGTGCGGTCGAGCTCTTCCTCACCGCCGAGCAGCCGCAGGCCCAGCGCGTCGGTGTCAAGGAGTGCGCGCAGCCGCATGGTGGTCGCCGCCGATCTTGTCTCGAATGGGATGTACAGACAGTCCAGGTCTGTCGACTCTGTGTCGCCACCTGTCGACCCGAGCCCCTTGTGTCCTGGGGTACCTCCGGTTTCCAGGGGGATTCCGCGAGGTTGCTGGGGCCCGTTCTTCATACGAATCTACAAGACGCGCGGCTTGGCCAGCCAACTCCTTCATGGTTTCGGTGACTGACCCCATCGGACGGCGGGGCGGTGTACTTGCCCCACTCCGCGTTAACAGCACATGAACGAGCAGTCGAGGGACGAATGGCCCGAGTGGCCGGAACGAAGTCCCCCGAAGCGAACGACCCACGATACGAAGAAGAGAGCCTCATGGACTTCCTTCGCCCCGCCAGCTGGGAGGAGGCGCTCGCCGCCAAGGCCGAGCACCCGACAGCTGTGCCGATTGCGGGTGGCACCGACGTGATGGTCGAGATCAACTTCGACCACCGTCGTCCCGAGTACCTGCTTGACCTCAACCGCATCGCCGAACTGCGCGAGTGGGCGGTGGGCGAGGAGACGGTCCAGCTGGGCGCCTCCGTTCCGTACACCCAGATCATGGAGGAGCTGCGCACGGAGCTTCCCGGTCTCGCGCTCGCCTCGCACACGGTCGCGTCCCCGCAGATCCGCAACCGCGGCGGCGTCGGCGGCAACCTCGGCACGGCGTCCCCGGCCGGCGACGCCCACCCGGCGCTGCTCGCCGCCGACTGCGAGGTCGAGGTGGAGTCCGTGCGCGGCTCGCGTCTCATCCCGATCGACGACTTCTACACCGGCGTGAAGCGCAACGCCCTCGCCCAGGACGAGCTGATCAAGTCCGTCCACATCAAGAAGGCCGACGGCCCGCAGCAGTACTCGAAGGTCGGCACCCGCAACGCGATGGTCATCGCCGTGTGCGCCTTCGGTATCGCCCTGCACCCCGAGACGCGGACCGTACGGACCGGCATCGGCTCCGCGGCCCCGACCCCCATCCGGGCCAAGGCCGCCGAGGAATTCCTGAACGCGGCGCTCGAAGAGGGCGGCTTCTGGGACAGCGGGAAAATCATCACCCCCTCGATCGCCAAGCAGTTCGCGGAGCTCGCCTCCGGTGCCGCCAATCCGATCGACGACGTCCGCGGCACGGCGAACTACCGCCGGCACGCCGTCGGCATCATGGCCCGCCGCACGCTCGGCTGGACCTGGGAGTCGTACCGCGGCAACGGCCGCAGCACTGAGGGAGTCGCATAATGCGCGTGAACTTCACGGTCAATGGCCGTCAGCAGGAAGCCGACGACGTCTGGGAGGGCGAGTCCCTCCTCTACGTCCTGCGCGAGCGCATGGGGCTCCCCGGTTCGAAGAACGCCTGTGAGCAGGGCGAGTGCGGTTCCTGCACCGTCCGCCTCGACGGCGTACCGGTGTGTTCCTGTCTGGTCGCCGCCGGACAGGCCGAGGGCCGCGAGATCGTCACCGTCGAGGGCCTGGCCGACTACGCCAAGCACCGCGAGACCGCCCACCCGGGCGGCGCCTGCGGCTCCGTCTGCGGCGGCACCAGCCTCCAGGAGGCCCGCCAGTGGCAGGCCAAGGGCACCGACGGCCAGACCGGTGAGGGCGGTGAACTGTCCCCGATCCAGCAGGCGTTCATCGACGCCGGCGCCGTCCAGTGCGGCTTCTGCACCCCCGGTCTCCTCGTCGCGGCCGACGAGCTCCTCGAGCGCAACGCCTCGCCGTCGGACGCCGACATCCGTGAGGCGCTCTCCGGCAACCTCTGCCGCTGCACCGGTTACGAGAAGATCCTGGACGCGGTCCGCCTGGCGGCCGCCCGTCAGGAAGAGACGGTCTGATCATGGCTGGAACCAAGACCACCACGGGCGCGCCCACCGAAGTCACCCAGAAGCACAACAAGGGCGGCATCGGCGAGTCCACGCTCCGCCCGGACGGCACCCTGAAGGTCACCGGTGAGTTCGCCTACTCCTCGGACATGTGGCACGAGGACATGCTCTGGGGTCAGACGCTCCGCAGCACCGTGGCGCACGCCGAGATCCTCTCGATCGACACCGTCGAGGCGCTCAAGACCCCCGGCGTCTACGCCGTCCTGACGTACGACGACCTGCCGGCCGAGATGAAGAACTACGGCCTGGAGATCCAGGACACCCCGGTCCTCGCCCACGGCAAGGTCCGTCACCACGGTGAGCCGGTCGCCCTCGTGGCCGCCGACCACCCGGAGACCGCACGCCGTGCCGCCGCGAAGATCGTGGTCGAGTACAAGGAACTGCCCGTCATCACCGACGAGGCCTCGGCGACCGCTCCGGACGCCGTCCTCGTGCACGAGGGCCGCACCGACGAGTACATCAAGCACGTCCCGCACCCGAACATCGTGCACAACCAGCCGATCATCCGGGGCAACGCCGAAGAGGCCGCAAAGAAGGCCGACTTCATCGTCAAGGGCGAGTACACCTTCGGCATGCAGGACCAGGCCTTCCTCGGCCCGGAGTCCGGCCTCGCCGTGCCGGCCGAGGACGGCGGCGTCGACCTGTACGTCGCCACCCAGTGGCTGCACTCGGACCTCGAACAGATCGCCCCCGTCCTCGGCCTGCCCGAGGAGAAGGTGCGCATGACGCTCTCCGGCGTCGGCGGCGCTTTCGGTGGCCGCGAGGACATCTCGATGCAGATCCACGCCTGCCTCCTGGCGCTGCGCACCGGCAAGCCGGTCAAGATCGTCTACAACCGCTTCGAGTCCTTCTTCGGCCACGTGCACCGCCATCCGGCCAAGCTCTACTACGAGCACGGCGCCACCAAGGACGGCAAGCTCACGCACATGAAGTGCAGGATCGTCCTGGACGGCGGCGCCTACGCGTCGGCCTCCCCGGCGGTCGTGGGCAACGCCTCGTCCCTGTCGGTCGGTCCGTACGTGATCGACGACGTCGACATCGAGGCGATCGCCCTCTACTCGAACAACCCGCCGTGCGGCGCGATGCGCGGCTTCGGCGCGGTCCAGGCGTGCTTCGCCTACGAGGCCCAGATGGACAAGCTCGCCGACAAGGTGGGCATGGACCGGGTCGAGTTCCGCCAGCTCAACGCCATGTCGCAGGGCACGATCATGCCGACGGGACAGCCGGTCGACTCGCCGGCCCCGGTCGCGGAGATCCTGCGCCGCGTCAAGGCCCGTCCGCTGCCGCCCGAGCGCCAGTGGGAGTCCAGCGAGGGCGCGGACGTCCGCGCGCTGCCCGGCGGTCTCTCCAACACCACGCACGGCGAAGGCGTCGTACGCGGCGTCGGCTACGCGGTCGGCATCAAGAACGTCGGCTTCTCCGAGGGCTTCGACGACTACTCCACCGCCAAGGTGCGCATGGAGGTCATCAACGGCGAGCCGGTCGCGACCGTGCACACCGCGATGGCGGAGGTCGGCCAGGGCGGCATCACCGTCCACGCGCAGATCGCCCGCACCGAGCTCGGCGTCCAGCAGGTGACCATCCACCCCGCCGACACCCAGGTGGGCAGCGCCGGCTCGACGTCCGCGTCCCGTCAGACGTACGTCACCGGTGGCGCGGTCAAGAACTCCTGCGAGCTCGTCCGCGAGAAGGTCCTGGAGATCGGCCGCCGCAAGTTCGGCTCCTACCACCCCGCGTGGGCCACCGCCGAACTGGTCCTGGAGGGCGGCAAGGTCGTCACCGACGGCGGCGAGGCCCTCGCGGACCTGGCCGAACTGCTCGACGGCGAGAGCGTCGAGGTCGAGGCCGAGTGGCGCCACCGTCCGACCGTGGCCTTCGACAAGAAGACCGGTCAGGGCAACGGCCACGTCCAGTACTCGTTCGCCGCGCACCGCGCGGTCGTCGAGGTGGACACCGAGCTCGGCCTGGTCAAGGTCATCGAGCTCGCCACCGCCCAGGACGTCGGCAAGGCACTCAACCCGCTCTCCGTCGTCGGCCAGATCCAGGGCGGTACCACCCAGGGCCTGGGCGTCGCGGTGATGGAAGAGATCATCGTCGACCCGAAGACCGCGAAGGTGCGCAACCCCTCCTTCACGGACTACCTCATCCCGACCATCCTCGACACGCCGACGATCCCCGTCGACGTGCTCGAACTGGCCGACCCGAACGCGCCCTACGGCCTTCGCGGCATGGGCGAGGCCCCGACCCTCTCGTCGACCCCGGCCGTCCTCGCGGCGATCCGGAACGCGACGGGTCTGGAGCTGAACAGGACGCCGGTACGTCCCGAACACCTCACCGGCACCTGATCCCACGATCTCTCCGGGCGGCGCGTGCCTCCCTCGGAACGTCACACTTCCCGACGCCCGCGCCGCCCGGAGAACCCCAGTACCGCACCGCTCGCGGTCATCGCAGAACCCAAGCAGAACCACGCAGCACCCACGCTCTTCGGAGCCCCAGTTCGTCTCGGGCCGTCCCCCGGGTCGTGCAGCCAAACGCACCATCCCAAATCCCGCAGTCTCCTCAGGCCCCACCCTTCACACCACAGCCTGATGCGGGTGCCCCTTTGAACCTTGGGAGTTAGGCACCATGACCCAGCAGTCAACCGAGCCGAAGACATCGGCAGAGGACGCGGGCAACGGCTCACGCGTCCCGGCCGGCAGATCTTGGCTCGACCGGTACTTCCACATAACCCACAGAGGGTCGACGGTCGGTCGGGAGGTGCGTGGCGGCATCACCACCTTCATGGCGATGGCCTACATCATCCTGCTCAACCCGGTGATCCTCTCGGTGCCCGACGCCACGGGACACCGCCTCGACGGTGATCAGCTGACCACCGCCACCGTCTTCGCGGCGGCCGCCACCACCATCGTCATGGGCATCCTCGGCAACGTGCCGCTGGCCCTGGCGGCTGGTCTCGGGGTCTCCGCCGTCATGGCCTTCCAGGTCGCCCCGGAGATGACCTGGGGCAACGCGATGGCGATGTGCGTCATCTACGGCGTCATCATCATCCTGCTGGTCCTCACCGGCCTGCGGACGCTGATCATGGACGCGATCCCCCTGGCGCTGAAGCACGCCATCACCATGGGCATCGGCATGTTCGTCACCCTGATCGGCCTGGTCCAGGCGGGCTTCGTCACCTCCATGCCGTCCAAGCACGGCGACATGGGCGCGAAGCCGATCCAGATGGGCATCGACGACAAGCTGATGGGCTGGCCCGTCCTCTGCTTCGCCGTCACCGTCCTGCTGATCTTCCTGCTCCAGGTCCGCAAGGTCCCGGGCTCGATCCTCATCGGCATCGTCGGCGGCACCGTCTTCGCCGCGATCGTCCACCAGCTCGCGGGCATGGGCCCCAAGGACTGGGGCCTGAACGCCCCGGAGCTCGACGGTTCCATCGTCTCATCGCCCGACTTCGGCCTCTTCGGCGAGGTGTCCTTCAGCGGGATCGGCGACATCGGCGCCATCACCGTGGGCGTCATCGTCTTCACCCTGGTCCTCGCCGGCTTCTTCGACGCCATGGGCACCATCATCGGCATCGGCCAGCAGGCCAACCTCGCCGACAAGGACGGCAAGATGCCGGGTCTGAGCAAGGCCCTGGCGATCGACGGTGCCGGTGGCGTCGTCGGCGGATTCGCCGGTGCCTCCGGCCAGACCGTCTTCGTCGAGTCCACCGCGGGCGTCGGCGACGGCGCGCGCACCGGCTTCGCGAGCGTGGTCACGGGCCTCGCCTTCACGCTGTGTCTCTTCTTCACTCCGCTGGCCCAGCTCATCCCCACCCAGGTCGCCGCCGCCGCGCTCGTCGTCATCGGCGCGATGATGCTGAGCAACGCCCGGCACATCGACTGGACCGACCAGGCCACCAGCATCCCGGTGTTCCTGACCACGGTCCTGATGCCGTTCACGTACTCCATCACGGTGGGTATCGCGGCCGGTGTCATCGCCCACGTCCTGATCAAGGCCGTCCAGGGCAGGGCCCGTGACATCGGCTGGCTCATGTGGGTGCTCGCGCTCGTGTTCCTCGCCTTCTTCGCGCTCCATCCGATCGAGAACTGGATGGGCGTCAAGTAGCCCATTCTGGTAACCACACACCCGTTAGGAGACGGACATGCTGGACATCGCCGAAGAGCTGCACCGGTGGGTCGAGCAGGGACGCGACTTCGCCGTCGCCACCGTGGTGGCGGTCGGCGGCAGCGCGCCCCGGCAGCCCGGTGCGGCCCTGGCCGTCGACTCCGACGGCACGGCCATCGGCTCCGTCTCCGGCGGGTGTGTGGAAGGCGCCGTCTACGAACTGTGCCGACAGGCGCTCGAAGACGGCGAAAGCGTCCTGGAGCGCTTCGGATACAGCGACGAGGACGCGTTCGCCGTGGGCCTGACCTGCGGCGGCATCATCGACATCCTCGTCACCCCGGTCCGCGCGGACTCCTCCGCGCGGCCGGTCATCGCCTCCGCGCTCGCGGTCGCCACCGCGGGCGAGGCCGCGGCCGTCGCCCGCGTCACCTCCGGCCCCGCGGAACTCGTGGGCCGGGCTCTTCTCGTACGTGCGGACGCCGACGCCCCTCATGAGGGCGGCCTCGGCGGACATCCCGAGCTGGACCGCACCGCTGCGGGCGAGGCCCGCGCGATGCTGGACGCGGGGCGCACCGGCACGGTGGAGATCGGCGAGGACGGCTCGCGCTGCGGGCAGCCGCTCACGCTCCTCGTCGAGTCGAGCGTCCCGCCGCCCCGCATGATCGTGTTCGGCGCCATCGACTTCGCGTCGGCGCTCGTCAAGATCGGCACGTTCCTCGGCTACCGCGTGACCGTCTGCGACGCGCGGCCCGTGTTCGCCACGGCGGCGCGCTTCCCGGACGCGGACGAGATCGTCGTCGAGTGGCCGCACACCTACCTGGAGCGGACGGAGGTCGACGGCCGCACCGTCCTGTGCGTCCTGACGCACGACGCCAAGTTCGACGTGCCGCTGCTCGAACTGGCCCTGCGTCTGCCGGTCGCCTACGTGGGCGCGATGGGATCGCGCCGCACGCACGAGGACCGCAACAAGCGGCTGCGCGAAGTCGGCGTGAGCGAGCTGGAGCTGGCCAGGCTCCGCTCGCCCATCGGCCTCGACCTGGGCGCGCGCACCCCGGAGGAGACGGCCCTCTCGATCGCTGCGGAGATCGTCGCGAACCGGCGGGGCGGCAGCGGGGTCTCGCTGACGGGCGCGCACACGCCGATCCACCACGACGGCTCGCGGCGGCCTACGGGGCGCATCGGGTCCGTGGCCTGAGATCCACGGCGGAAGCTGCGGTCTCTGCTACGTTGCGTCACAAATTGACCCTTTTGTGACGCAATGGGAGCGTATGTGAAGGTCGCCTGCGTCGGTGGCGGGCCCGCCGCCCTCTACCTCTCGATCCTGCTCAAGCGGCAGGACCCGTCCCACGACATCACCGTCCACGAGCGCAACCCCGCCGGGTCCACGTACGGCTGGGGAGTCACCTACTGGGGCGGCCTGCTCGACAAGCTCCACGCCGGTGACCCCGAGTCCGCGCGCGCCATCAGCGAGAACTCGGTCCGCTGGAGCGACGGCATCGCGCACGTCGGCGACCGTACGACGGTCCACCACGGCGACGAGGGACACGGCATCGGGCGCCACCGCCTCCTCGACATCCTCGCGAGCCGGGCCCGATCACTCGGCGTACGCGTCGAGTACGAGCGGGAGATCACCGACGCGGCCCAGCTGCCCCACGCCGATCTGATCGTCGCGGGGGACGGTGTCAGGAGCGCCCTGCGCGAGCGCCACACGGACCACTTCGGCGCAGAGATCGCGCTCGGCCGGAACAAGTACATCTGGCTCGGCACCACCAAGGTCTTCGACTCCTTCACCTTCGCCTTCGTGGAGACCGCGCACGGCTGGATCTGGTGCTACGGCTACCGTTTCAGCGACGAGCGGAGCACCTGCGTCGTCGAGTGCTCCCCGGAGACCTGGACGGGCCTCGGCCTGCACGAGGCGAGCGAGGCCGACGGACTCGCCCTCCTGGAGCGGCTCTTCGCCGGTCCGCTGGACGGGCACCGTCTGATCGGCCGCGCGCAGGCCGACGGCAGCGCGCAGTGGCTCAACTTCCGGACGCTGACCAACCGGACGTGGCACCGCGGCAACGTCGTCCTGCTCGGCGACGCCGCGCACACCACGCACTACTCGATCGGCGCGGGCACGACGCTCGCCCTGGAGGACGCGATCGCCCTGGCGGGCGCCCTGCGGGGAGACCCGGAGCTCACCCCCGCCCTCGCGAGCTACGAGCGGGAACGGCGGGCCGCCCTCCTGTCCGTCCAGAGCGCGGCCCGCTACAGCGCCCAGTGGTACGAGAACCTGCCGCGCTACATCGGCCTCGACCCGGCGCAGATGTTCGCGCTCCTCGGCCAGCGCCACTCACCGCTGCTTCCGCACATCCCGCCGCAGCTGTACTACCGGATCGACCGCGCCGCCGAGCAGTTGGAGCCCCTGCGCCGGATGAAGCGCTGGCTGGGCCCGAGGCTGGCACGGACCCTGCACGGACGGTCACAGGCTTCGCGAGGCTGAGGCGGGGCCGAGACGGGCCCTGAGGTTCGGGGCCGGTCAGGTGAAAGGGCGTGGCGGGGGAGAGGTGAGCAGTCCGTCCACCGCCCGCCCGAACATCCGTCGAGCGGCGGCCGCGAGCACCCTGTCGAAGACCCTCGGCAGCCACCGCACGCGCAGTTCCTCCTGCCAGACGACTGTCGAACCGGCCGCCCCGGACCGGGGGGCCACCTCGACCTCCGCCCACCCCGAGACGAACGACCCCCGCTTCTCCAGCCGGCACAGGCCACCGCCGGCCGCTGCCGGGCGCCACGTCACGACCTCCATCACGTCGTCGAAGCAGACCCGCCCGAGCCCGGTGCGGGCGACGAACACCGTTCCCTCCCCGCTGGGCGGCGGTGTCCGGACGACGACCCGCGTCAGCGGGACCACGTCGGCATGCCGCTCCCACGTGGTGAGCCGGCGCCAGACGTCGTCGGCGGGCAAGGATGATTCCCGGTCGATACGGAAGAGAGCCACACGGCGATACTGCCAGGACCCGGAGGCGAAACTCGCCTGCTACTCGCCTTCTACGGGCGGTAGACCTTGCCCGGCTCGGCCTTCCCCGGCGCGAGCAGCTGCGGGACCGTCACGAAGACGTAGCCGCGCTTCTTCAACTCGTCGATGATGCCCGGCACCGCGGGCACCGTTCCCTTGTAGATGTCGTGCAGCAGGATGATGCCGTCCCGCTTGGTCTGATCGACGACACGCTTCTGGATCAGGGCGGAGTCGTTGGTCGTGTAGTCCTTGGCGGTCACGCTCCACAAGATCTCCGAGAGGCCTTCCTCGCGTGAGATCTTGTTGACGTCCGGGTTGGTGCGGCCCTGCGGCGGGCGCATCAGCGTCGGCTTGCGGCCGATCAGCTTCTCTATCGCCTCGTTGGGCCTGCGCAGTTCCTCGTGTGCCTCGTCCGGTGTGATGTCGGTGAGGATCTTGTGCGACCAGGTGTGGCTCGCCACCTCATGCCCTTCGGCGTCCATGCGCTTCACGAGCCCGGGGTGTTCGACTATGTGGTTCTTGCCGAGCAGGAAGAACGTGGCGGGCACCTTCTCCTCCTTGAGGATGTCGAGCAGCCGCGCCGAGTTCTCGCTCGGCCCCGCGTCGAACGTCAGGGCCACGCACTTCGCCTTGCGGCAGTCGACCGTCCCGAGTTTCGCCTGGCCCTTGACGCTCACCGATGCGGCGTCCTTGCGCACGGAGCTGGGGGAGGTGGTGTCCACCTTGGTGCATCCGGTCAGGGTGACGGCCATGACCGCGGCGGTCATGGCCGTCAGGAAAGCGGCTCGACGGAACCCTGGGGCCGATCTCTTCATCTTGCTTTTCGCAGCGGGCATGCGAGCACTATACATAGTGTGTATATACGGGGTGTATAGAGGGGTCACGGGGCCCGCGCCCCGTCGGCTCTCCCCGCTTCAGCGGCCGTCCACCAGGCGGCCCATCCAGGCCTCGACCGCCGCGGACTCCCGCGGGAGGCCCGCCGACAGGTTCTCGTTGCCGTCGGCCGTGACGAGGATGTCGTCCTCGATCCGGACCCCGATGCCCCGGTACTCCTCGGGCACGGTGAGGTCGTCCGGCTGGAAGTACAGGCCGGGTTCGACGGTGAGCACCATGCCCTCCTCCAGTACGCCGCCGACGTACTCCTCGGTGCGCGCCTGGGCGCAGTCATGGACGTCGAGGCCGAGCATGTGGCCTGTGCCCGCCATGGTGAAGCGGCGCTGCAGCGCGAGCTCGAAGACCCGCTCCGGGTCGCCGTCGAGGAGGCCCCACTCGACGAGCGTGTACGCGAGGTGCCGCTGCGCCGTGTCATGGAAGTCGCGGTACGCGGCGCCCGGCTTCACGGCGGCGATGCCCGCCTCCTGCGCCTCGAACACCGCGTCGTAGATCCTGCGTTGGAGCGGAGTGAAGGTGCCGTCGATCGGGAGGGTGCGCGTGACGTCGGCGGTGTAGAGGGTGTGGGTCTCCACGCCCGCGTCAAGGAGGAGGAGTTCGCCGGGGCGCACCGGGCCGTCGTTGTCCTCCCAGTGCATGATCGTGGCGTGCTCGCCCGCCGCGCAGATCGATCCGTAGCCGATGTGGTTGCCCTCCAGGCGGGCGCGGCGGAAGAAGGTCCCCTCGATCCAGCGCTCCGACGTGGCGACCGCGGTCGCCAACTCCCGCACCACGTCCGTGAATCCACGGACCGTGGAGTCCACCGCCTTGCGCAGTTCGCCGATCTCCCATTCGTCCTTGACCAGGCGCAGACCCGAGAGCGCCTCCTCCAGCCCGGCGTCGCGCTGCTCGTCGGTCGTCACGGCCTCCTCCAGCACCGGGTCGTGGCCGCGCACGATGCGGGTCGGCACGTCCGGCGACGCCGCCAGTTCGGCCGGGGCGTCGCGGACGTCGCGGCAGGGCAGGCCGAGGAGCAGCTCGGACTCGGCGAGGCTGCGCCGGCGGCCCATCCACAGCTCGGCCGTCATGCCGGTCCAGAACTCGTCGCTCTCCCGGCTGTCGCGGGGGAGTTGGTAGAGGTACGCGTCGTGGCCGGTGCCCCCGGCGCGCGGTTCGAGGACGAGGGCGCAGTCCCGTGCCCGGTCGCCGGTCATGTGGACGTACGCGGAGTACGGGCGGAAGGGGTAATGGCTGTCGTTCGAGCGGACCTTGAGCTTTCCCGAGGGGATCACCAGGCGCTCGCCCGGGAACAGTGCGGACAGGGCGGCGCGGCGGCGCACGGCGTGCGGGGCCTGTTCGGCCGGGCGCAGGTCTCGCTGCTCGGTGTCGGCCCAGCCCGTCCTCATCAGGGCGGAGAGCTCCTCGGAGATCTCGGGGTACAGGCCGTTCTTGCGCGCCTTCGACTTGGCCATGGGGTTCACCTTTTCTGCCCCGTTCTGGGGCCGGGGTGCATTGCTCTGGGCGGTTTCCGCCAGCGTAGAGACCCTTGGCCCGTAAGGGAACATGTGACATAGTACTGGCGTGACAAAGCGGCTGACCTGCGATGTTGTGGTGGTCGGCGCCGGGATGGTGGGCGCCGCCTGTGCCCTGTACGCGGCGCGCGCCGGACTGCGTGTCGTCCTGGTGGACCGCGGCCCGGTGGCCGGCGGCACGACCGGCTCCGGCGAGGGGAACATTCTCGTCTCCGACAAGGAACCCGGACCCGAACTCGAACTCGCCCTGCTGTCCAGCCGGTTGTGGACGGAACTGACCACGGAACCGGGCGTGGGCGCGAACATCGAGTTCGACGCCAAGGGTGGCGTGGTCGTCGCCTCCTCCGGTGAAGGGCTTGCGGCGCTGGGGGAGTTCGCCTCGGGCCAGCGCGAAGCCGGGGTCGACGCGAGAGCCGTCGCGGCCGACGAACTGTACGACCTGGAACCGAATCTCGCTCCCGGCACGGCGGGCGGCGTCTTCTACCCGCAGGACGCCCAGGTGATGCCGTCGCTGGCCGCGGCCCAACTGGTGCGCCTGGCTCGCGGCTTGGGAGCCGAGCTGCGTACGGGATGGGCCGTCACCGCCCTGTTGCGGACCGCGGGCGGTGCAGTACGGGGGGTGCGCACGGACCAAGGCGAGATCCAGGCCCCGTACGTGGTGAACGCGGCGGGCACCTGGGGTGGCGAGCTCGCCGCCCTCGCCGGAGTCGCCCTGCCCGTGCTGCCGAGGCGCGGCTTCGTCCTGGTCACGGAGCCGCTGCCGCGCATGGTCCGGCACAAGGTCTACGCCGCCGACTACGTGGCGGACGTGGCCAGCGGGTCCGCCGCGCTCCAGACGTCGCCGGTGGTCGAGGGCACGGCGGCGGGGCCGGTCCTGATCGGCGCGAGCCGTGAGCGGGTCGGCTTCGACCGGAGCTTCTCGCTGCCGGTCGTGCGGGCCTTGGCGGCGGGGGCGACCCGGCTCTTCCCGTTCCTCGCGGACGTCCGCGCGATGCGTGCGTACGTCGGCTTCCGCCCCTACCTGCCGGATCACCTCCCCGCCATCGGTCCTGACGCCCGGGTGCCGGGGATGATCCACGCCTGCGGTCACGAGGGCGCGGGGATCGGACTCGCCACGGGTACGGGGCACTTGATCGCCCAGGTGCTGCGCGGCGCGACCCCGGACCTGGACCTCACCCCGTTCCTCCCCGACCGTTTCGCCGAAAGCCCGCCCAAGGAGGCGCAGTGACCAGACGCACCCCGCTGGCCCTGACCGACGCCCACCCGGGCCCGCCCCACACGGTCACGTTCAATGGCCGCGACATCCCGGCCCTGCCGGGCCAGACGGTGGCCGCCGCGCTCTGGGCGGCAGGAATCACGGCATGGCGCACCACGAGACGGAGCGGCGAACCAAGGGGTGTTTTCTGCGGAATCGGGGTCTGCTTCGACTGCCTGGTGGAGGTCGACGGGCGGGCGAACCAGCGGGCTTGCCTGGTACCGGCCACGCCGGGAGCCGAGATCCGGACACAGGAAGGCACCGGTCACGACGGGGAGACGGGGTGTGGGCGATGAGTACTCCGCACACGCTCGCCGTGATCGGCGCGGGGCCCGCAGGTCTCGCGGCGGCGCTCGCCGCGGCTCGGCGGGGCGTCCGGGTGACGCTGGTCGACTCGGCCGGGCAGGCGGGCGGGCAGTTCTACCGGCAGCCCGCCGCAGCGCTCGGCGCGCGTCGGCCGCAGGCCTTGCACCACCAGTGGCGTACGTGGGAACGGCTGCGGGACGGGCTCGCGGAACACATCGCGTCGGGCCGCGTCACGCACTTGACGGAGCATCATGTCTGGTTCGTGGAGCGCGGCTTCACAGGCGCGTCGGCGGCCGTGCGGCGGACGACACCGGGGCCCGGCGAGCGGTCCGCAGTGGCATCCGGCGCACCGGCCTCCGTTGTGCCATGCGGTGGTGCGGGGCATGTGGGCGATGCGGTGGTCGGCACGGCGACCGATGGGCGGTCGTCGGTGGCCGGGTCCGGCAGAGGCTCCGGGGTGGCGGCTCGCGCCGAGGCCGCGTCCACGGATGTCGACCCCGCCCGCCCCGCCGGGCCAGGTTTCACCGTGCACGCGCTGCTCGGCCCCGGGCAGGAAGAGTCCGTGGCCGTGCACGCCGACGCCGTGCTTCTCGCGACCGGGGGGTACGAGAAGGTCCTGCCGTTCCCCGGCTGGACCCTGCCCGGCGTGATCACCGCCGGTGGCGCGCAGGCCATGCTCAAGGGAGGGCTCGTCCTGCCGGGGCGCACTGCCGTCGTGGCCGGGACCGGGCCGCTGCTCATGCCCGTCGCCGTCGGGCTCGCGGCGGCCGGGGCGAAGGTGGCCGCCCTGGTCGAGTCCGCGGGACCCGAACCCTTCGCGCGGCACGCTGCCACCCTCGCCGCCCATCCGGACAAGCTCGCCGAAGGCGCCTGGTACGCCACCCAACTGCTGCGGCACGGCGTGCCGGTGGCGTCGCGTCACACCGTCGTCGAGGCACACGGCAAGCACGCGCTCGACGCGGTGACCATCGCCGCGCTCGACGCGGCGGGGCGGGTCAGGCCCGGCACCGAGCGGCGCGTCGACTGCGACACCCTGGCCGTCGGCCACGGCATGCTGCCGCACACCGATCTCGCCGAGGGGCTCGGCTGCCGGGTGGACGGCGTGAACGTCGCCGTCGACTCCGAGCAGCGCACCGACGTCCCCGGCGTCTGGGCCGCGGGCGAGGCGACAGGCATCGGCGGCGCCGCACTCTCCCTCGCCGAAGGCCACATCGCCGGACGCTCGGCCGCCGCCCGGCTCCAGGGGAGCACACCGGACCCGCGCGCATGGGCCGCCGCAGCCGCGGCCCGCAAGAAGGCACGTAAGTTCGCCGCCGCGATCGGCGCCGTGTACGCGCCGCCCGCGCACTGGGCCGAGCAGCTTCGCGACGACACCCTCGTCTGCCGCTGCGAGGAGGTTCCGGCATCGGCGGTCCGCGAGGCCGTCGAGGAACTCGGGGCCACGGACGTGCGGACCGTGAAACTCCTGACCCGGGCCGGCATGGGCTGGTGCCAGGGCCGCATGTGCTCGGCGGCCGTCGCCGAACTCGCGGGCTGCGAGGAGCGCTCCGCGCGGCGGCCGTTCGCCCGGCCGGTGCCGCTCGGCGTACTCGCGCAGACCACCGACGAAGACGACAACGTAGGCGAAGACGAAGACGTAGGCGAGCAGGACCCCTCCCTCTGACCCGCACCGAAGGGACCACGCCCATGACCACACCGATAACCCCGCCCACGCCCACACCCCCCGACCACCCCCGCCCCTGGCACGGCGTCCTCGTCGCCACCGCCCTGCCCCTGAACGACGACCTCTCCGTCAACTACGGCCGTTACGCCGAACACTGCGCCTGGCTCGTCGAGAACGGCTGCGACGGCGTCGTGCCCAACGGATCGCTCGGCGAGTACCAGGTCCTGACCCCCGAGGAGCGCGCCAAGGTCGTGGAGACCGCCGTCACGGCGGTCGGCGGGCGGCGCGTGATGCCCGGCGTCGCCGCCTACGGCTCCGCCGAGGCCCGCCGCTGGGCCGAGCAGGCCAAGGACGCGGGCTGCGCCTGCGTGATGCTGCTCCCGCCGAACGCCTACCGCGCCGACGAACGCTCCGTTCTCGCCCACTACGAGGAGGTCGCGAAGGCGGGCCTCCCCGTCGTCGCGTACAACAACCCCATCGACACCAAGGTCGACCTGGTGCCCGAACTCCTCGCGAAACTGCACGCCGAGGGGTACGTGCACGGCGTCAAGGAGTTCTCCGGCGACGTGCGCCGTGCGTACCGGATCGCCGAACTCGCCCCTGAGCTCGACCTGTTGATCGGCGCTGACGACGTCCTGCTCGAACTCGCGGTCGCGGGCGCCAAGGGCTGGATCGCCGGATACCCGAACATGCTGCCCGCCGCGTCCGTCGAGCTGTACCGTGCCGCCGTGGCCGGTGACCTGGCCACCGCGGGCAAGCTCTACCGGCAACTGCACCCCCTGCTCCGCTGGGACTCCAAGCCCGAGTTCGTCCAGGCCATCAAGCTGTCCATGGACATCGCCGGACGGCACGGCGGCCCCTGCCGCCCCCCACGGGTACCGCTGCTGCCCGAGCAGGAGAAGGCCGTGCGCACCGCCTCCGAACGGGCCATCGCCGCCGGGCTCGCCTAGCGGTACCTTCCCAGGCCGCCCCGCCCCCGTACGAAAGGCACCGGAAATGCGCAGCAAACTCGTCCTGCACGCGGTCGACTCGCACACCGAAGGCATGCCGACGCGGGTGATCACCGGCGGCATCGGCACCGTCCCCGGCACGACGATGAACGAGCGCAGGCTCCACTTCCGCGAGCACCGCGATGACATCAAGCAGCTCCTGATGAACGAACCGCGCGGCCACGCGGCGATGAGCGGCGCGATCCTCCAGCCGCCCACCCGGCCCGACTGCGACTACGGCGTGATCTACATCGAGGTCTCGGGCTATCTGCCGATGTGCGGGCACGGCACCATCGGCGTCGCCACCGTCCTCGTCGAGACCGGCATGGTCGAGGTCGTCGAGCCGGTCACCACGCTCCGCCTCGACACCCCGGCGGGCCTGGTCGTCGCCGAGGTCACCGTCGAGGACGGCGCGGCGAAGGCCGTCACGCTGCGCAACGTGCCGTCCTTCGCCGTCGCTCTCGACCGCAAGATCACCCTGCCCGACGGCCGTTCGGTGACGTACGACCTGGCCTACGGCGGGAACTTCTACGCGATCCTGCCCCTGGACCAGTTCGGCCTCCCCTTCGAGCGCGGGCGCAAGGACGAGATCCTCGCGGCGGGCCTCTCGCTGATGGCGGCGATCAACGCCGAGGACGAGCCGGTGCACCCCGAGGACCCTTCCATCCGCGGCTGCCACCACGTACACCTCCACGCGCCCGGCGCCACCGCCCGGTACTCCCGGCACGCGATGGCCATCCACCCCGGCTGGTTCGACCGCTCGCCGTGTGGCACGGGGACGAGCGCGCGCATGGCCCAGCTCCATGCGCGCGGAGAGCTTCCGCTGGACACGGAGTTCGTCAACGAGTCCTTCATCGGCACGCGGTTCAGCGGACGGCTGCTCGGCACCACCGAGGTCGCGGGCGTCCCCGCCGTACTGCCCAGCTTCACCGGGCGCGCCTGGGTGACCGGCACCGCGCAGTACCTCCTCGACCCGGACGACCCCTTCCCTGCGGGCTTCGTGCTCTAAGGCTCTAGCGGCCCTGGCGGGCTGGGATACTCGTGGCCCGTGGCACTCATGGCACGTGACATTGCACCCAGGAGGAACCCTTCCCATGGCCGCCGTCCAGCGCAACCGTGGTCCGTCCGCAGCCCCCGCCGCCCTGCCGAGCCTGGGCGGGACACGCAGCAGCTACCGCGAGCGGGTCGCGGACGCGCTGCGCGCCGCGCTCATCGCGGGTGAACTGCGCGCGGGCGAGGTCTACTCGGCCCCCACCCTCGCCGTACGCTTCGGCGTCTCCGCCACCCCGGTCCGCGAGGCCATGCTGGACCTGGCCAAGGAGGGGCTGGTCGACACGGTGCCGAACAAGGGTTTCCGGGTCACAGCGGTCTCCGAGAAGCAGCTCGACGAGTACAAGCACATCCGCGCGCTGATCGAGATCCCCACCACGGCGGAGCTCGCCACATCGGCGGACGCCGCCGCGCTCGAAGCCCTGCGGCCGGTCGCGCGGGAGATCGTCACGGCGGCGGCCGACGGTGACCTCATCGCCTACGTCGAGGCCGACATCCGCTTCCACCTCGGTCTGCTCGCGCTCTCCGGCAACGACCACCTCGTCGAGGTGGTCGGCGACCTCCGCAAGCGCTCCCGCCTGTACGGACTCCAGGCGCTGGTCGACGCGGGCCGTCTTCAGGCATCGGCCGAGGAGCATCTGGAGATCCTCGACGCGCTGCTCGCCCGCGACGAGGACGCCGTACGCGCGGTGATGACCCGCCACCTCGGTCACGTGCGCGGCATGTGGGCGGCCGGGTAGCCCTCCGGCCGGCGTTCGCCCGCCGGAGGAGCTGCCCGCGGTCGCCGGGTCAGTCGTCGACGGCGTCGAGTACGTCGCCCAGATCCACGAACTTGAAGCCGGTGGAGGCCCGCTCGGGGTCACCGGGTGTGTCCTGACCGTCCTGCACGACGAGCAGGCCATGCGGGTAAGCGGCGCCGAGCGGCTTGTTGAGGACCGCGGCGCCGTCACATTCCTCGGAGCCGTCGAGCGTGGCGGAGGCGGCGGTGACGCGGAAGCCGCCCTCGTACTCGTTGCGGTCGGACACCTCACGGTCGTACGCGGCGAAGGTGTTGTCGCCCTGGCTGGAGGCCAGCAGGTAGCCGTCGCCGTCACCTTCGTCAAGGAGCGTCAGACCCTCGACGTCGGCCTTGAGGCGCTTGCCGCCATAGCCCGGGTCGGCGCCCGCGGCGCACTCCTCGGTCACGGGGTCGTACGTCGCGGGGACGCCGTACTCACGTACCTTGTCGATCAGTTGGGGCTTGCCCGTCAGGTCGGCGCGCAGCCGCCAGATGCCGACGTCCTCCTGGCCGGCGTAGAGCGTGCCATCGGCCGGATCCACGACCATGCCCTCCACCTGCGGCAGTTCGCCCGGCTCACCGCAGGGCGACCAGGAACTGCCGTCGGGCAGGCGGAAGTCGGTGGGCAGGTCGATCGTGCGGACCTTGCGGTAGCCGACCGTGCCGTCGCTCTTCGGGGTCAGTTCGAGGAGAGCGACGCGGGTCCGCTCCCGCTGGCTGACCAGAGCGTACGACCGGCCCGTGGAGGGGTCTGTCCAGGTCGCGAGGCCGTACGCCGTGCGCTGCTCGTTCATCTCCGCCTGCGAGGACGAGAAGACGGGCGCCGCGGACGGGTCGGTGACGTCGGTGAGCGGGCCGCCGGAGCGTTCGCGGTCGATGCGGTAGACGCGCAGCCGGTCGTTGCCGCGGTCGCTCGTCACGGCCAGGTCGGCGCGGCCCGACGGCAGCCGCAGTCCGTGCACCAGGTCGACGTTGTTGAAGCGTCCGGGCGCGTCCTCGGGTCCGGGCGCCGCGGGTGCGGGAACGGACTGCACCTCGCGCGCGGAGAGGTCGTACACGCGCAGTCCGCCCTCTTTGGCGGTGGCGACGACCAGGCTGCGGCCCGGGTCGGCGGGGTTGCGCCAGATCGCCGGGTCGTCGGCGTCGGCGTTGCCGCCCGCGTCGTCGTCGTGCAGGGCGGGGGTCTCGGCGCGCGGCTGGACGGCGGGCAGCGCCGTGGCCGCGAGGGCGCCGGAGCCCAGGGGCGCGGTCGCGGCGACCGCCGCGAGCGCCGCGACGAGAGCGATGCGGGGCAGGGCGGGGCGGGCGAGGACGCCGCGGGGTCTGCGGAGCTTGGCCATGAAGGGATTCCTTTCTGTCATGGGCCGGTCATGGGTACCGCATGACGAATCCACTCTGTGATCTTGCCGTGAAGACTTGCCGTCAGGCGGTGCGACGGGTGGCGGTCCGGGAAGTGAACGGAGTGTGTCACCGGCAGGCGCGTGTTCGTAGAATGTGCGCCCCGAACAGCACGTGAAACGGGCCGTTCGAGATGACGGGCACCTCGGGGAACTCCGGGTCGGCCGAGGGCCTCGGTACGACGCTGTCCACGGCCCTGTGAAGGAGTCCCGCGCGTGAGTTCCGACGCACCATCCGACTGGCCCCGCGAGAACGAGCGCTCGGCGGCGCCGCCGGCCGCTTCGTCACTCCCGCCCACGGCGGCCGCGGCGCGCGCACACGTGCGGTGTGTCCTGCGGCACCGGACCGACCGAGGCGAAGGCGCGGTCACCGAACGCACCTTGACCGACATTCTGCTCGTGGTATCAGAGTTGTTCACCAACGCGCTGCGGCACGGCGATGGCGTCACCCGGTTCGAGGTGAGCGCGGAGGCCGACGAGATGCGGGTGACGGTGGGCGACCGTTCGACGGACCTGCCGCAGCAGCGGAACACCACCGACTCGCATACGAGGCCGGGCGGCGAGGGCGGGTTCGGGTGGCCTCTCGTCCGTGAACTGGCCACGGAGATCACCCTCGTCCTGGAACGCGGCGGCGGCAAGCGCATCACGGTGACGCTGCCCCTGTGCTGATCTGAGTTGACCTGAGCTGATCTGAAACGAGCCGGTCGCTTGCCGGGTTGATGGTCCCCGTTTGCTGAAACGTGTACGTGGTACCCGTGTTTCTTACGGGCCAAGTGCCGCGAATCAACGCCGATGGGGTGAAATACCGGCAAATGTCTTCCCTCAACGCCGTTTTCAAGGGAGACGGTCGTCGTGCGCCCGCTGACGCGCTCTGGAAGGGAGGTGGGGTTCGCATCGCGTGCCCATCGCCATGAACGCACCGGAACAGCTGGAAACGGAGACGCGCACCACACCATCGGTCCTGGCTGACGCCTGGGTCACCGCGCCCTACCCCGTGGTCGTCGCCGACGGCGCGGGCCGGGTGGCGGCCACGAACGAGGCGGCGAGGCTTCTCCTGCCGACAGCGGTGGACGGCACGGCCCTTGGGGAGGTCGCACCACGGTGGCTTGCCGAGGAGCACGCCAGGCTGGCCGCAGAGCACGCCCGGTCGGCCGCAGTGGACACTCGGCCGGACGGTGACGGCGCACGGCCCGGCCTGCCGACGCGGACGCGGGGGGAGCCGGACGCCGTGCGCGGCGAGATCGGCGAGCGGAGCTTCGAGGCCCGCCCGGCCCGGCTCGGCGACGGACACTGGGCATGGTGGCTGGCGGAGGACACGCACCGGTGCGGGGCAAAGGACGACCTCCGCGCCGAACGAAGACGTACGGCCCTTCTCGCCGACGCCTCGCGGCAGTTGTCGGCCTCCCTCAACGTCGAGCGATGCATGGAGGTGACGGCCGCCACGGCGGCGGGGAATCTCTGTGACGCGGCGACAGTGATCGCGCCGGGCCGCGGAAGCGTGCACCACGTGACCTGCACCGGACCGGCGGGGGAGGTCACCCACTCCACGCTGGACATCGACCTGTCGGAGGTGCCGGGCCTCAGCGAGGCGATGCAGGGTTTCCCGCCGGTGCCCTCGCGGTGGATCGACCCCGCGACGCTTCCGGACTGGGCCGTGCCCGCGCATCTCACCGGCGCGGTGAGCTCGGTGGCGATCACCCCGCTGCCCGGTCACGGTGTGCCGGCGGGTGTCCTGATGCTGCTGCGGTCCACCGAGCGCAGCGCGTTCAGCGAGGCCGAGGAGGCCTTCGCCCGCGCCTTCGCCGCTCGCGCCGGCGCGGCGGTATCGGCGGCGCGGCTCTACGCCGAACAGAGCGCCATCTCCCGCACGCTCATGCGTGACCTGCTCCCGCCCGACCTGCGCCCGATGAACGGAGTGGAGTTTGCCGGGGGTTACCTCGCCGCGGGCGCCGGAGAGCTCGTCGGCGGCGACTTCTACGACGTACACCCCGGGCAGACCCCGGAGGACGAGACGCTCGCCGTTCTCGGTGACGTCTGTGGCAAGGGCCTGGAAGCGGCAGCTCTCACCGGCAAGATCCGCAATACGGTGCAGGCGTTGCGGCCCATGGGGCACGACCACCAGAAGCTGCTCGCCCTGCTCAACGAATCGCTGCTGCGGGCCGAGCACGCCCGGTTCGTCACGCTGGCACTGGCCTCCGTGGCCCGCCGGGGAAACTCCGTGGACCTGCGCGTCACCAGCGCGGGCCATCCCCCGCCGCTGATCGCCCGTGCGGACGGCAGCGTCGACGAGGCCGAGACGCGGGGCACCCTGATCGGCGCGCTGCCACAGGTCACGTCCAGCACCGCGCATGTCCGGCTCAAGCCGGGGGAGGTGTGTCTGCTGTTCAGTGACGGCATCATCGAGGCCAAGGGAGGGCCGTTGGGAACGGAGGTGTTCGGCGAGGAGCGGCTGTCGTCGGCGCTCTCGGAGTGCTTCGGCATGGTGGCCGAAGCGGTCGTCGAGCACGTGCAGATGCTGGCCGCGCAGTGGGTGGGCCGGGGAGCGCACGACGACATGGCCGTGGTCGCCATAGCCGCACCGCGCCACCAGCACCTCAGCGCCGTGGACGGACACACCCGAGGCAGGTACACCGGATGATCGCTCCCATCCCTGATGTGGCCGGAACTCGCGGTCTGAACGGAACTCGTGGTCTGAGTGGACCTCTTGATCTGTCCGAAACGCCCGACCCGGCCGGAATCCCTGATCCGGGCGAAGCCTCTGATCCGCTCGAATCGGCCCGCGCACAGCTGTGGGACGACGTGCGCGACGGCGACGAGGGCGCGGCCACCCGCACCGTGCGGGCCGCGGTCGAGGCGGGCCACGGATGCGAGAGCGTCCTGCTGGACCTCATCGCCCCCGTGCAGGCGCGGGTCGGCGCCGAATGGGCGGCGAACCGCATCAGCGTGGCCCAGGAACACGCCGCGACGGCCATCAACGACCGGGTCATCACGCTCACGGCAGATGCCGGCCTGCCGCTCCCGGACACGGCACGGCGGCGCGGACGCGTCACCGTCGCCTGTGTGGACGGTGAGTGGCACGCCCTGCCGGCGCGGCTGCTCGCCGAGGTACTGCGCCTGCGCGGCTGGCAGGTCGACTTCCTCGGCGCCCACACCCCCACCCCGCACCTGGTGCGGCACCTGCATCAGCAGGTGCCCGACGTGGTGGCGCTCTCCTCGTCGATCCCGACGAACCTTCCTGTCGCCCATGCCGCGCTCACCGCCTGCCAGGCCGTCGGAGCGCCGGTGCTCGTCGGCGGCGCGGCCTTCGGGCCGAACGGGCGGTATGCCAAGTCCCTCGGTGCAGACGCCTGGGCGGCCGACGCGCGGGACGGGGCCGATCTGCTCGAACGCGGCCTGGTGCGCCCGCAGGTGACGCTCCATCAGGCCGTGGGCGATTTGCCGCACCTCATCGACCAGGAATACTCGATGGTCGCCCGCAGCCGGGGCGAGCTGGTCAAGGAGGTGCTCCGCGAGTTGGAGGAGCTGTTCCCTCCGATGGCGCGCTACACGGCGCAGCAGCGGCAGCACACCGCGGAGGACATCGCGCACATCGTGGACAACCTGGCCACGGCGCTCTACCTGGACGACGACGCGCTTTTCACCCGGTTCCTCGACTGGACGGCGGACATACTCACCGCCCGGCACGTCCCCGCCCACAGCCTCCTCCTCGCCCTGGAGGTCCTGGGCGGCAGGCTGGCCGATTTCCCGCGCGCCACGCGCGTCCTCGACACCGCCCACGGAGAAATCAGGACCGGAGAAGCCGGCATCGGAGAAGTCAAGACCGGAGAAACCGCATGACCCGACCCGTCTCCCGCCTCGACCTGCGCACAGAGTTCCAGCAGGGCGTCCTGACCGTCCATGTCGGTGGAAGCCTGGAGCACGGGGTGACCGACAGCCTCGTCGCCACCGTCACCGAACAACTGGACCGCGCCCGCGCGAGCGGCCGTCAAGCGCACCAACTAGTGCTCGACCTGGCTCAGTTGACGTTCGTCGATTCCATGGGGCTGGCGTCCCTGCTGATGGCCCGCCGCGTCGCGGACGCCCATGGGGTCGCCCTCAGGCTCGACCGCCGCCCCGACTGCCTGGACCGTCTGCTGCGGCTCACCTGCACCTTCGACCACCTCACCGCCTCCAACGCGCCCAAGGGCGCCGCCTCGTCCGACCAGGCGGCGGGCGGGTCAGGCACGCCGGACATGCGGGGGAAGTGACGGACCGAGCAGCCGCTCCATGGACTCGGCGGCTCGTACGGCGGCGTCCGCGCAGCAGTTGTTGAACAGGACGTGAACCCGTTCTGCCTGCTCGGCGAGCGTAAGCAACCTGGGCACCCACTCGGCGAGTTCGTCATCGTCGTACGCGTACCGGAAGCGGTCCTCCTTGCTGCCCCGTCCCCATGCGGTACTGCGGCCGTGGAACCGTACGACGGACAGCCGAGGTGAGGTCACCGGCGCGCCGGGAGGCAGCGAGGACGGCAGCGTCCGGTTCATGTCGACGCCGACCGCCGCCATGCCGTGGCCGGCCAGCAGAGCCGTGGTGGCCGCGGTCTGCTCCGGGCGCCACCAGTCGGGGTGCCGGAACTCCACGGCCACCGGCCACCCCCGGGCCCGCCGGGCGGTCAGGGCGAGGAACTCCTCGGCCCGCTGCCCGGGCCGCAGCCACGGCGGGAACTGGAACAGCACACTGCCCAGACGGCCGGCTTGCCGCAGCGGCTCGATCCCGGCGGCGAAGCGCCTCCACACCTCGTCGAGCAGACCCGGGTCCCGGGCGTCGACCTGCCGCATCCCTTCCCGCAGGTCATGGGGGAGCGCGGCTGGGCGTGCGGGGTGTCCGGTGAGCAGCGAGAAGGCCTTCACGTCGAACGTGAAGGAGTCCGGCGTGCGTTCGGCCCACAGCCGGCTGTTGCGTTCGCCGGGCAGTGCGTAGTACGTCGAGTCGACCTCGACGACGGGAAACCGCTCGGCGTAGTACCGCAGCCGCCCTTCCGCGTCGCGCCTCCCCCTCGGATACCACCCGCTGCGGACAAGCGCCGGATCGGTCCACGAGCACGTCCCCACAAGAATGTCGCCCATGGGGGCCCGGTACCCACAGGGGACGCCTGCCGGGCATGGCATTTCTCACGTGACCGTCATCGCGCGCCCGAGTAGGGTCGGGGGCTGCGTGACACCGACGGCCGCACCCTGGCCTCCCTGCCCTCGTGAGGGCGCATGCGTACGCGGCTTTCGCGTACGCGGCCTTTCCGGCCCCACCCGGGAAGGACGCACCGCATGCGCGTGGACGGGAAACCCCGTACGCGCCGGGCACCGGGATGCGGCTCCTGACGTCTCACGGGCACTACGGCGGGCCCCCGGGTCCGTACCCCCACACACAAAGAGTCGCGCGTGCGCGGCCGCAGATCAGGAGCACCAGTGCAGGGCACCCCCCACATAGCCAGCACACCGCACGACGGGCGATTGCCGTCCGTGTCGCCGTACCCGTACCCGTCGGGCGCCGCCCCGACCGCACGGCGTCCCCCGGCCGCCGCCCCGCAACTCCCCGTGTTCATCGACCAGTCCGGCCGGCGCAGGCGTGCGCTGCAGGGTTTCGGTCTCCTCGTGGGCTGCGCGAGCCTCGGCTACCTGCTGTTCGCGGGCACGCTGATCAGCGGCCTTTGGCAGCCCGTCGGCACGCACCCGCCGAGTACGGACGCACCGGCGTCCTCCGGCGTGAACACCGACGGGCTGCCGGCCGGAGCCCGCGCGGACCGGGACGAGCACCGCCACCCGCCCGCCGCCAGATCCACCCCGCCGACCGGGGTCCGAAAGCAGTGAGCCGGGGCGCCGCCGGAGTCCGCCGCCCGCCGCGCGGACACTGGCTCGTGCTCCTGCTCGTCCTCCTGGTGGTCGCCGTCGCCCTCCTCTTCGAGGGCTGGACGACCCATCAGGTCGACGCCGCGCGCACCAAACCGCCGTGCACCCGCCCGATCCCGCGCGAGGCGGACGACGGGAAGCCACTGCTGCGGTTCGGCCCGAAAGGGGTCACCACCGTGGCCATGCCACCGGGGACCGTAGCGCTCACCTTCGACGGCGGGCCCGACCCGGTGTGGACGCCGCGCCTGCTCGACCTGCTGCGCGGGCACCACGCGCGGGCGACCTTCTTCGTCTACGGGAAAGACGCGGCCCGGCACCCCGAGCTGACGCGGCGAATCCTGCGCGAGGGCCACGAGGTCGGTTCGTACACGTACAGCGGCGGCGACTTCGGCGTCGCGTCGCCGCTGCGCGCCCGCCTCGAACTCTCGCTCACCCAGACCGCGCTCGCGGGCGCGGCCGGCGTCAACACCACCCTGCTGCGGCTGCCGCACACCACGGCCGCGGACACCCTCTGCGGCCCCCAGTGGCCGGCCGCGAAGCGCGCGGCGGAGCAGGGATACCTGGTGGTCGCGTCGGACCGCAAGGACCGCGAGCCGTGGCGAGGGGTGGTGACGCAGCACAGCCAGACCGACCTCGGCTACCGCGAGGCCGAGGAGTTGCTGCGGGACCGCCGGGTGAAGTCGTTCACCACCATCAGCGGCGGCCTCGGCCGGCCCTCGTTCACCGAAGGGGTCCCGGTCACCGAGGAGATCGAGGGCGAGGGTCTCGTCTGGTCCCAGCGGCTCGGCAAGGCCTTCCTCACCGTGATGGTGTGGACGCTGACCCTCGCGGGCGTGCTCGGCGTCCTGCGGATGCTCCTGTTCGCACTGTTCGCCCGGCTGCACGTGCGCAGGCTGCACCGGTTGCGGCCCGGCGCACCGCGACTGCGCGAGGTGCGGGATCCGGTGACGGTCCTGGTGCCCGCGTACAACGAGGAGGCCGGTATCGCCTCCACCGTGTACTCGCTCCTCGCCTCCACCCACCCGCACTTCCAGATCATCGTGATCGACGACGGCTCCACCGATGCCACCGCCGACATCGCCGAGTCCATCGCCAACGCCGACCCACGGGTGGCGGTGATCCGGCAGCCCAACGGCGGCAAGCCGAGCGCCCTCAACACCGGCCTCGCACACGCCCGGTACGACATCATCGTGATGGTCGACGCGGACACGATCTTCGAACCCGAGGCGCTTGCCCGACTCGTCCAGCCGCTCGCCCACCCGGCGGTCGGCGCGGTCAGCGGCAACACCAAGGTCGGCAACAGGCGCCGCCTGCTCGGCAAGTGGCAGCACCTGGAGTACGTGCTCGGCTTCAACCTCGACCGGCGGATGTTCGAGGTCCTGGAGTGCATGCCGACGGTGCCGGGGGCGATCGGGGCGTACCGCAGGGACGCGCTGATGGGCGTCGGCGGTGTCAGCGACGAGACCCTGGCCGAGGACACCGACCTGACGATGGCGCTCTGGCGGGCAGGCTGGCGGGTCGTCTACGAACAGTCGGCGGTCGCCTGGACCGAAGTCCCCAGCACCGTGCGGCAGTTGTGGCGCCAGCGTTACCGCTGGTGCTACGGCACCCTCCAGTCGATGTGGAAGCACCGGCACGCGGCGGTGGAGGTCGGCCCCGCCGGGCGCTTCGGCCGTCGCGTACTGCTCTACGTCACGCTGTTCCAGATCGTGCTGCCGCTGTGCGCTCCGGTCGTGGACATGTTCGCCCTGTTCGGGGCGTTGTTCCGCGACCCCGTGGAGGCGGCCCTCGTCTGGTTCGGTTTCCTCGCCGTCCAGTTGGTGACGGCCGCGTACGCGCTGCGGCTCGACCGCGAACGGCTGCGCGTGCTGTGGGTGCTGCCGCTCCAGCAGTTCGTGTACCGGCAGTTGATGTACCTGGTGGTCATCCACTCCGTCACCACGGCGCTGCTCGGCACCCGCCTGAAGTGGCACAGCATGAAGCGGACCGGTACCGCCGACCCTTACCTGCTTCACACGCCGCCACAAGAGGCGCGGCAGAGTCTGCAAGGGAGTGGACGATGACAGACCCCCTCCGTTTCGCCGAGCGCCCCAGTTCCCGCTACGGCCCCCGGCGGGCCCACGCCCGGCAGCCGAAGAAACGCAGGAGGCTGCGGCGGACGGTGCTCGTCCTGCTGACCGGCGTGATCGTCGCGGCGGGCGGCACGTACGGCTGGGCCGAGACGCGCCTCCAGCGCGACATCGACCTGGACACGTACGAGGACCGTCCGGCACCCGGCGAGGGCACCAACTACCTGATCGTCGGCTCGGACAGCCGCGACGGGCTCTCCGAGGGCGAGGTGAGGGACCTGCGCGCGGGCGGGGGCGGCGGGCGGCGTACCGACTCGATGATGCTGCTGCACACCGGGGTCAACGGCACCAGCATGGTCAGCCTGCCGCGCGATTCCTGGGTCACCGTGCCCGGCCGCCTCGACACGACGACGGGCAAGACGAAGCGGCCCGAGGGGGACAAGCTGAACGCCGCTTTCGCCTACGGCGGCCCGGAACTCCTCGTGCACACCGTCGAGCGGAACACCGGGCTGCGCATCGACCACTACGCGGAGATCGGCTTCGCCGGGTTCGTGAACATCGTCGACGCCATCGGCGGTGTCCGGATGTGCCTCGACCGCGACATCAAGGACAAGAAGTCGGGTGCCGACCTGCGCAAGGGCTGTCACACCCTGGACGGCAAGCAGGCGCTCGCCTTCGTCCGCCAGCGGCACCAGGAGAGGGAGGGTGACCTGGGCCGGTCGAGGAACCAGCAGAAGTTCCTGTCGACCCTCGCCCACCAGGCCGCCCGGCCCGGCACCCTCTTCGACCCGACGGAGATCGGACCGGCCATGCGGGCCGGGCTCGACACGCTCATCGTCGACGAGGACATGAGCCTGCGGGACCTCGGCGAGATGTTCCGCGCCGTGCAGAGCGTCTCGGGCGGCCGGGGCACCCGGCTCAACGTGCCCGTGTCCGGCTTCGGCGTCCCGACCTCCAAGGGCAACGTACTGAAGTGGGACGCCGAGAAGTCGGCCCGGCTCTTCGCCGATCTGCGGCAGGACCGGCCGCTGACATGACTCACACCATTTCGGGCTGCGGGTCCGGCGGCCGGAGCGCCGGTGCGGCCTTCGGCTCCCACGCTCCGGTGGTCCGTACGTAGCCGTAGATCACCGAGAGCATCGACAGGATGACGAGAGGGCCGGACACCCACGGGTGGGCGGCCATCTCCATCGGCAGAAAGCGGTACGACACCAGGAGCGCGGCGAAGACCGCCGTGCCGTAAGCGACCAGCTGGACCCCCGACCGGTGCCAGCCGCGGTCGAACGTACGCAGCGCCGCCTCGACGGTGAGCGCGAACACCACACCGGCGACGAGATCCACGCCGTAGTGGTAACCGAAGCCCAGCGTCGCGCCGAGCGTGCAGACCAGCCAGAACGTGCCCGCGTAGCGCAGCAGGCGCGGGCCCTTGCGGGAGTGAATGAAGATCGCTGTCGCCCATGCCGTGTGCAGGCTCGGCATGCAGTTGCGCGGGGTGATCCCGTCGTACGTCACCGGGTGCGGGACGCTGATCTGCGGCGGCGTGTGCGGCCACAGGTTGGCCACGGCCCACTGCACGCCGCCGGTGCCGGAGGTGCCGGGGCCGTAGGCGAAGATCGGGCCGACCACCGGGAAGATCATGTAGAAGGCGGGGCCGAGGAGGCCGATCAGCAGGAAGGTACGCACCAGATGGTGGCGCGGGAAGGCGCGCTCGGCCGCCACGTTGCGCAGCTGGTAGAGCGCGACGGCGACCGCGGCCACCGCGAGCTGGGCGTAGACCAGGTCCAGGACGTGGGTGCTGACCGGTCCCGCGGCCTCCAGCAGCCGGCCCGCGAGCCACGACGGGTTGCCCAGTGCGTGATCGGCCATCGCCACATAGGGGTCGAGCACGGTCGGGCGGGTCTTCGACGTGATGAGCAGCCAGGTGTCACCGGTCTTGCGGCCGGTCACGAGCAGCAGGCCAAGGCCGACGCCCTTCAGCAGCAGGACGCGTTCCTCGCCCGTGCGGCGCGCGATCGCGAAGACCGCGCAGCCCAGCATGGCCCACAACGCGCCGTTGCCGAAGAACTGCCCTTCGGGCACATCGGCGTCGACCGCCCACCGTGCCGCCACGAAGACGACGTCGACGCCGACCGCGAATCCGGCGGCGATGAACCGTTGCCGCCAGGTGAGCACCACCATCATCAGGGCGAGACCGCCGTACAGCGGACCCGGCTTGGGCGCGAAGATCACCTCCCGCACCTGATTGGTGATCGGCCCCGCTACGCCGCCGTAGCGACGCGCGGCGACCTCCAGGGCGATGAGGAACCCCAGGGCCACCGTGCCTGCGGTGGCCCACAGGACGGTTCTGCGGTTTATTCGCGGAAATGTCCGCGAAGGTATAGGTATCAATTGTCTGGCCGATTTGGTCGATGCGGTGGGAGTAGGTCGAGGCGCTGGTCGCGAGGCCGATCATGCCATTGGGACGAGCGCCGCCTGCAGCCAGTCCCGCCGCACGCTCCAGTCGCACCCTGCTGTCGTCCAACCACTTCGGTGTGCCTGGATCGCCCGGGGCGAGGTACGCGCGGATGACGTCCCCGAAGACCAGGAGCGCACGCCGTACCTGGTCCGGTCGGACCAGTCCACGCCCTCGGCGTAGAGCATGAGTCTGAAGATGCGAGCAGACTTTGACGCTCATCTCGCTCTTTTCACAGCGGTGGTCCCGAGGGCCGCCCTCGAGTCCGTGGACGCCGTTGGGCGACCCTTTCGGCGCTGGTCAGCGCAGGGCGTCAGCGATGCGCTCTCGGAGTCGTGGGTCGCGGACCTCACTGATGTCGCGCCAGGCTGAGTCGGAGACCTCGTCGGTCTGGAGCCGGCCGACGTCGGCGGTGGTGGTGCGGAAAGGGAAGCGGAAGTCGAAGTGCTGGTGGGCGGGTTCGTTCTTGGCCCAGCGGCCTGGAGCAGGGTGTTGTCGACGGGTTCTAGGTGGCCTCCGGGCAGAAGCCAGTTTCCAGTGGCGAGGTGGTGGATGTGCGGGACGTGGTGGGCGGCGTCGACGAGGATCGCGCCGGCGGTGGCGTGGCCGGGCAGGGTGGCGCGGTGGGTGAGGTCGTCGCTGTCGTCGAGGAGACCGCGTACGGCGTCGAGTTCGCGTTTGTCCTCGGGGTGCTGGTGGAGGCAGGCGGCGATGGTGGTGCGGATGTGGTCTGCTGTGATGGGCATGGTGATCACCTGTTGAAGTAGGAGAGCCAGGTCGCCGCGATGGCTTCGCGGTCGGGTGCGGAGACCTCGTGGATGCCGGGGGCGAGGTCGTCGAGGGTGAGCATCCTGATCGCGGCGAGGATTTCGGCCTGGACCAGGAAGATGAACGGTCCAACGCTGGCGCCGTGCAGGAAGTTGACGGCGTTGCCGCCGTTCGCCAGATAGAAGTAGTGGCCGGTGGTCTGGTACCGAGTGATGTGGTCGCCGACCTGTGTGCGGGTGTAGACATCGGGCAGCCCGGTGAGGTCGAGTTCGTCCTCGCTGGAGGTGACGTGGCGACGTAGGCGCCGTTGCGCAGGTGGGAGAAGTCCTCACCGCGTAGGGACACGGCGCGGTCGTCGCGGAGATGTCCGGCAACCTGGCGACTTCAGCACGTACGTACGAGACACTCGCCGTCGACGACCGGCTCTCCCGCCGTGACCGGGCCAGAGCGCGCCTGTGGGTGGGCACCGCGCTGAGCAAGGACGGCAACCACGACTACGCGACCCGCGTCATGCAGGCCGCGACCCGCGAATTCGAAGACCTCAGACTGGCCCACTTCATGCCAGAGGCGGGCGGGAAGGGGCGAGCGGCCGTCGACGCCTTGCTCGGAGTGGTCCCTGAGTACATCCTCCCTGAGTACATCCCAGAGGACTTCGCGAGCGCCTGAGGGAACGGGTGGCACAGCACATGCTGTGCCACCCGTTTTCTGTATATGCACGCTGGCTGGTGTTGCGCCAACCCGCACGCTCAGCGCCTCGTCGCAGAGCAGTCGCGGTCTCCGCTGAGCTATTGCCCTCGGCGCCAAGTAGCGCTTCGATCGGCCGCGGCGGAGTTGTGGCCGGTTTCGCGAGCCAAGGCGTTAGCGGCCATGACGCCCTGCGGCAGACGATCCGCGAGGGATCATCGGCGTGAAGATCACAAAATGCCGCATTTATCGTGCAGACTTTGATCTCTTGCGGCGGGAGTATGCGGACGAGGACGGCGGGTCAGCGACCCAGGTGCTTCGCGTGTCATGGGGCCAACCGGAAGGGGTGCGTGGTGACATGGGCCACCTTGGCTTTGGGGATCCCCGCGCTCTTGGGTCCCTTGGGGCTTCTGCTGTCCCAAGTCCGTGTCGTGGCAGGGCGACGGCGCCGGTGAGGCCCACCGCGAACCGGGTCGCCTTGGCCCTGGTGCGCGGGTGGCGGCCGGGCAGGCTAGTTTGCCTGGATGAGTCTTCTTGATGATGTGGCCGAGCGCGACGGCTGGCGGTGCTGGGTGTGTGACGAACCGGTCGACCCCGACGAGTCGGTGAACGACCCGAGGGGGCCCAGTGTCGACAGCCGGACCGCCGACCGGAAGGCCAAGGTCACCGAGCGGCTCGCGCACCGCGGGTGCAATAGCCGCAAGGGTGCGGTCAAGGTGGTCATCGCCTGGCCGGAGCGCCTGTACGTAGTCGAACCCGCGCCGCTGATCGCCGTGGCCGACAGGCTGGAGCGCAAGGGGGGCCGCGAGATGGTGGGCCGTTGTCCGACCAGGAAGGACGCCCAAGAGACGGCGGATTGGCTGGTGGACCGGTTCTCCCGACTGCTGCCGGGGGTGCCGGTGACCGCCGGCATCGAGGCGGGCGGCGGCCAGTTCCTCGTCATCCTGGCCACCGGCCGCCGCTGATCGGGGATCATCCCTCAGGTTCGACTGGTCCCCGGGATATGCCCGAGGATGGGGCGCCGACCTCGGGCTGTGTTCGCGGCCACGGGCGAGGGACTGGCGGGCGGTGTTTACGGCCCGTCCGGGACGCCGAGCGGCACGGTGAACCGCGGCTGCCAGCTTTCCTCCGTCAGCGCCACCAGCTGGACCGCCGTCGCACGGGTGTGCAGCGGCAGCAGACTGCCGATCGCAGCGCGGACATGGGCGGCAGCTGTCGGGTCGTCCGCACCCATAGCGACCGTGACATGGGCGGCGGGCTGCGCCCCGAAGCGGCCCTTGTACGGGCGTAACCCGGGCCACTGGGTGCGGAACGCATCGACGATCTTTTGGAGTCCCGGAACGGTGACGGCGACGAAGCCGGACGCCGTCACGACCTCCTCCAAGAGCAGATCAGCTGCCGGAAAACTCGCAGCCAGGGCACGCACGCCCTTCTCGTCCTGCTCTGTCAGCGCCGATTCCGGCACGAACGGGTAGAGGAGCGAGACGTGCGCCGGCACCCCAGGACGCACCAGAGCCGGGTCGATACGCCACGCCGCATCAAGGAGCGGGGCGGCATCGGGCAAGACAATGACGACGGCAGTGGTCCCTGGCTCTGGCACGCCGTCATCATCGCAGGCCAGTCCGCTACTGCGCGCGTCGCACCGGGAGGTGGGCGAGGCGAGGCTCTCATGGGACCTCTTACGTGAAGTCCATCAAGTATCCCGACTCCCCACTACAGCCAGTCCCGCCGCTTGAAGATGAAGTACAGGCTCACGCAGACCAGGGCCATCAGCCCGATCGCGAACAGGTAGCCGAACGTCCAGTGCAGCTCCGGCATTTCGTCGAAGTTCATGCCGTAGATCGTTCCCACCAACGTGGGTGCAAACAAGATGGCCGCCCAAGAGGAGATCTTCTTGAAGTTGTCTTCCAGGTGGTGCTGACCTGCGACGATGCGATCACCAACGTCTCTGATCAGCGCTGATGCTGCTTTCATTGCCTTTCAGGCTGACGTCGCGTTGCGCACCTGATTCTCCCCACGCCCTCCCCAGTAGCGTTCGTACTCCCCAGGTTCTCCCCAGAGATAGCCCACATCGCGGGCTGTTGTTGGCATTGGCCCGTCAACGGTTCGGTTCTTGGGTTTGATTGATGATGAGCACAACCCGGGAATGAGGTGCCGTCAATGGAGCGTGTGCCGTTGGCGCATTGCATCGCCGGGCACGCTGCGCAGGCTGTTGTAGAAGGCGGATCGCCGCCAGCTCTGCCCGACGAGGCTTGCTCAGTGGTCATCCCGTACATGCGGTAGCGTCCGCGCACGCGCGCGGCCCATCTTGGCCGAGCCGAGGAGCGGGGGGGGGGGCACGGTGGCACCGCGGCTGGGCGGCGAGACGGACAAGTTCGGCAACCGCTACGAGGGAGCCTGGACGATCAGACATGCCCTATACGTACTGCTGGGCTCGGGCATATCGCTCTGCGTCGAACCGGGTGGGCCGCTGGGCGACGGGGTCGAGTTCGTCTACCGGCACGACCACGGGACGGAGGTACACCAGGTCAAGCGACAAAACCGTAACGCGAACAGCTGGAATGTGGCCTCTCTCCGCGACAAGGGAGTGTGGGAGAGTCTGCGTTCGCATGTCGAGGCTGGCCGGGTGTTCCACTTTGTCTCCGTAGTCCCCGCCCGTGCGCTTGACGAACTCGCTGACCGCGCTCGCCGCTCCGACGATGTCGCCTCCTTCCAGGCAGAGTGGCTGACGGACGGACTCCGGGGCCCCTTCGACGCCCTCGCCTCGGGTGGCATCTACGGTTCGACGGCGACGGCTTGGAGGATGTTGAGAGGGCTCCGGGTGGAGTGGCACGACGAACGGGACCTCGTGCACACCAACGCCGTCCTGGCCGAACAGGTCTTGGTCGGAGCACCGGGCCGCCTGGCGGCGCTCGCCCTCGGCCAAGTCCTGCTCGACAACCTGGGAACCACACTCGACGCCGCGGCCCTCACCAGCCGGCTGGTGCCGTACGGACTGCGGGGCATCGTGCGGGCCGACGCTGTCGCGGTGTCCGACGCTGTGAGAACGGTGACGCGCCGGTGGGCGGCGAGTGTCGAACGCACGCTGCTCCGGCCCGCAATCCCCCGGGAGGAGGCCGCTTGCCTCGTGGCGGAGGTGAGGGAGGGCACCCGGCGGCTCGTCCTGCTGACCGGAACCGCGGGCGGCGGGAAGAGCGCCGTGCTGCACCAGACCTTCACCGCCCTCGACGAGGCGGCCACTCCGGTTCTCGCTTTCCGTCTCGACCGCCTGGAGCCCTTCGGCTCGACCCATGAACTGGGGCAGCGTGTCGGCCTGCCCATGTCCCCGGTCGGCGCTCTCGGCGCAGTGGCGGACGGGCGGCCATGCGTCCTCGTCGTGGACCAGCTCGACGCCGTCAGCATGGCGTCGGGACGCATCCCAGAAACCTTCGACGCGGTGGCCGACCTGGTGGACGAGGCTGCGGCGCATCCAGGCATGCGGGTGGTCCTGGCCTGCCGCACGTTCGACGCCGAGGCCGACGCCCGCATCCGCAGGCTCGCCACCCCGGACCATTGCTCGCACGTCACGGTCGGGCCGCTCTCCGACGCCCAGGTCGATGTCGCCGTCACCGGCATGGGCCTGGAGACCTCCCGACTGGCCCCGCCGCAAAGGGCGTTGCTGCGCTCACCGCTGCATCTCGTCCTCCTCGCCCAGGTCGCGGATCAGGAGGAGGCTCTCCTCTTCCACACCACCCGGCAGCTTTTCGACGCTTTCTGGGACACTAAACAGGAGGCGTGCGCCCGGCGTCCGTCCGTACGCTTCCACAACGCGGTCTCGGCCGTCGTCGCCGCCATGAGTGTGCGCCAGCGGCTGTCCGTGCCGCAAAGTGTGCTCGACACGGACGACCTCGCCGCCAGCCGGAAGGTACTGGAGTCGGAGCACGTCTGTGTGCGCGACGGCCGGCAACTGGCCTTCTTTCACGAGAGCTTCTTCGACTACGCCTTCGCCCGCGACTGGCTCCGGCGGGAAGAGAGCCTGGTCGCCTTCCTCACCGGTGGGGAGCAGGAGTTGTTTCGCCGCGGACAGCTTCGGCAGGTGCTCGATCACCTGCGGGATCTCGACCCGGAACGGTTCGCCGAGGAGGTCGAGGCGCTCCTGACCAGTCCGGACATCCGCTACCACCTCAAGCACCTGATCCTGGCCGTGCTGCGTGGCCTGGACGCTCCCACCGCTATCGAGTGGGGCGTCGTCGCCCGTGTGCTGGACACGCGCCCGTGCTTCCGTGACCGCCTCGTCGATATGCTCGGCATGCCCGCCTGGTTCCGTCGCGGGGACGACGAGGGGGTCTTCGAGAACTGGATCGACAGCGCCGACACAAGAGAACAGGACTGGCCGGTAAGGCTGTTGGTGTCGGTCGCTGATGCCCTGCCCGACCGGGTGGCCCGCCTCCTGGAACCGCACATCGCTGCCCCCGGGTACGGTGCGTGGCTGAGCCGGATCGTGCTCCATGCCCGCCTCGCCGACAGCCGACCGCTCTTCGACCTCCTGCTCGACGGCGTACGAGCGGACCTCTTCACCGGGGCCGAACACACTCTCTGGGTCCCGCTGGGCGACCTGGCGGCCGAAGAGCCCACGTGGGTGGTCGAGTTGCTGAGCGTGCTGCTGGCGGAACGCCCGGACGCCCTCCAGCTCGACGACCAAGGCAGGGTCGCGCTACTGCTGAACCGAGACCACGCGGTGCTCCGGACGGTGACCGCCGCCGCTATCGGCGCACCGGAGGAGTTCTGCGTCCGGATGCTGCCGGTCCTCCTGGCCGTGATGCGCCTGACCGCCCTTCCGATGCGGACGGGGCGGCCCGCCCATGACCGCCACTTCTCGTACCGCCATCCTGGGGGCGGCCCCGGCGACCTGGGCGACGCCCTGCTGCAAGGCACCGCCACAGCTCTGCGGATCACAGCGGGCCGGGACGCCGTGCGAGCGCGTCAGCTCGTGGAACATCTGGTGAACGAGTCGTACGAGGCGGCACAGTGGCTGCTCTACCAGGTGCTGGCGGAAGGGGGCTCCGAGCTCGCCCCGTGGTCTGCTGACATTCTTCTTGAGGGCGGGCATCGTCTGCTGTCCGGCTACGTCGCCAATGCCGTGTGGGGTGCCCGGCAGGTCCTCCACGCCATCGGTGGCGCCCTGCCCGACGATACTTTCGGGCGGCTGGAGCAGTCCCTGCTGCACCTGCGACTTCGTCGGGACGAGAAGCTCTCGCCCTGGCATGAGTTCACCCTGTTGACGGCGCTGCCTGAAGAGAGGCTGTCCGAGCGGGCGACGCGTCGGCTCGGAGAGCTCCGTCGGCTCCACGGCGACCGGCGGGAGCCGGACGAACCGGAGGGGGTGACGGGTGGGTTCGTCGGACCGCCCATCCCGGCACAAGCGGCCCGCTACATGAGTGACGACCAGTGGCTGAGGGCCATGAGGAAGCACAGTCGGGACCGAATCGACTGGGCGACCCAGACCGGCGGGGCGCGCGAGCTGTCCCACGTGCTGCAGAGCATGACGGTGGAGGACCCCGGTCGGTTCGCCCGGCTCGCCGTGCGGATCGACGCAGGGACGCACCCGGCGTACGGTGCCTCGCTACTCCTCGGCTTGGGGGAGGCCGAGCCATATGACGATCCGGAGACTGTCTTCGAGGCGGTGCGCCACTGCGCGCGCAGGGGTCGGCCAGAGATGGATCTGTGGCTGGGGCACGCCCTGCGGAAGTACCTTGACCACGTGCCGCTCGACCTGGTGGAGGCGCTCCTGACCTGCGCTCTCGACTCGGGTGAGCTTAGCGACGCCGCCGATCCGTCCGGCGCGGACGGGGACAACGTGACGCGTGACCTGCTCACCGCCGGGATCAACACCGTACGGGGCAGCGCGGCCGAGAGCCTGGGCGATCTGCTCGTCCATGACGCCGACGGGTCCCGCGCCGCCCTGATCGTCCCTCACCTGGGCCGACTAGCGGCCGACCCCTCCCTCGATGTCCGGGCGTGCGTGGCCCATGTGGTGCGTGCCGCGATCCGTCACGACCGCCCGGCGGCAGCCGATGCCTTCGCGGTGCTCGTCCAGGCTCCCGACCATCTGCTGGCGTCACCGTACGTAGCCCGCCTGGCCGTTGTCCTGATGCGCGGAGACCCGGAGTCGGCCGGACCACTGACGGAACGCATGCTGCGCTCCCCGTTGGCGCCGGTGCGCCGGGCCGGCGGCCAGGCCGCCGCGCTGGCCGCGATGGAGTGGGAGACGCCTGGCCTGCTGGCCGAGGTGCTTGCCGGGAACGACGTGGCACAGAGACAGGGAGCGGCGGACGTGTGCGCCCAGCGCCTCCTGAACACAGGTGACGCGGCGCTCGCCCATCACGCACTCGTACGGTTCTTCCACGACTCCGAGGAGGGCGTGCGGGAAGCCGCCGCAGCAGTGGCCGCCGCGCTGCGCGGCCGACGTCTGGGGCCCTATCGGCGGACACTGATTGCACTGATCGACTCCCACGCCTTCGGGGCCGCCCTGCCTCAGCTGCTGATCACGCTCGAGGACGCCCCGGACCGGGTCGACGAACTGGTTCTGGTATGCGCGCGGCGCTTTGTCGCGGTATTCGGAACTGCTTCGGCCGACTTGGCCCGTGGTGCGGCGGCCGATGCCCGCGACATCGGCCGACTGCTGGTCCGCGCGTATATCCAGGCAACTGCCCCCGCGAGCCGGTCCGCGATCCTCGATCTGCTGGACCGACTGCTGCTCCTCGGGTCCTACGGCGTGGCTGAGGCGATCAACGACTCCGACCGGAGCTGAACGGAACCGGCCCTGCATGGGTCCGGCCCGCAGGGATGCTCCCGCTGTGCGCTGCCGCGCGCCCCAGCGTGCGTCTGGCGCACCGGCGGACCAGGCGGAAGCGTTCACCGCCGCGGTGACCGAGTGCTGTGCTGAGCAGATGATGAACGGCTCGAACCTCAACAGCCGAGCGGCCTTCCTCGACACGTTGTCGCCCGAAGAACGCGCGGCCTTCACTCGGCTCGGTACGCGACGCCGCTACGCCATGGGAGACGTACTCATCCACGAGGGCGACCATGAACAGGAGCTGGTGGTCCTGATCGAAGGCCGGGTGAAGGTGACCGCCCGGCTGGACCGTGACCGGGTGTCGCTGATGGACATCTGGAACGCCGGGGACATCGTGGGTGAGATGGCGACGATGGGTGTCGGACCGCGATCAGCCACGGTCACCTCCTGCGGCGACGTATTCGCCACTGTCGTCCCGCGCAACGAACTGGAGCTCTTCCTCCTCGCCCACCCCGAGACGTCACTGGCGCTTAATCGCTTGCTCTGCGGCAGGTTGCGCCGGGCGGACCGCCTACGGCTGGAGCTGGGCGGATACCCGGTCCCAGTCAGGCTGGCGCGCGTTCTCGTCGAACTGGCAGTCACACACGGGCAACCCGAACGGAACTCACTGCGCATCGACGTGAACCTTTCCCAGGACGAGTTCGCCGCCCTCACCGGAGCCAAGACGCGCAGCGTGCACGAAGCACTTGCGCAGCTGCGGAACAAGGGCATCATCACCACCGGCCTCCGGAAGACCTACGTGCGGGACCTGGCCCGCCTGTGCAAAGCAGCTCGGCTGAGTTTCCCGATCGCCTAGGGCCATAGCCAGAAAGCCGCATTAATGCGGCTTTCTGTGCCGCTCTCACCCCTTCCACCCACAGTTGGCATGCACTGCAACCCAACCCCCTGTGGAAGGTGGCGAGTTGCCATGAAAGAGATCTCTCCTCCCCGACCACCGGTCGGCCTGCCGCACCGCCGGTTGTGCCTGGCCGTGGACGTGGAGCAGTACAGCCGTCTCGACACCCTGATGCAGTCGGCCGTCCAGTCAGAGCTGGTTCGGATGCTGGATGAGGCGGCGGCGCTGACCGGGCTGGACCGGGCGGCCTGGATGCGCCAGCCGCAGGGCGACCTGGAGTTCGCCGTCCTCCCTGAGGCCACGCCGGAGCATGCCGTGCTGGGCCCCTTCGTGCACCACCTCGCGGTCCGCGTCGGGGACCGTAACACCTGCCCGGCCGCTCAGCGGGTCAGGCTGCGGATGGCCGTGGATACCGGCATGGTCGCGACCGCCGCCCTCGGCCACGCGGGCCCGGCCCCGGTCGCCGTGGCGCGTTACGTCAACGCGCCCCAGCTCAAGGCTGTACTCGCGACCCTCACCGCGGCAGATCTCGCGGTCATCGTGTCGGACCGGTTATACCAGGACATCGTGCGGTCCGGGCGGCGTGGGCTCGACCCCACGCAGTACGTGCGGGCCCATGTGCGGGTGAAGGAGTTCGGCGGCTACGGCTGGATCCGTGTGCCGGGCCATGCACCGGACGACGTGCGGTCGGCGGTGGCGGAGTCGCCGGAGCCGGACCAGAAGCCCTCGCCTGAGGCCGACGCCCCGAGCCGGACGACTCGAACGGATCTGTCCCAGTATGTCCACCAGGGTGCCGCCGTCGGCAGGGACGTCGTCGGCGGTCTCACCGTCGGTCTGCCCGTGGCCCCTCCGCCAGCCAGCTCCGGGCCCGCCCGATGACGGCCCCCAACGAGGCACCGCCCTGGCGCGAGCGGGGTGACAGCCAGTGGGCGGACTACGGGGTGAACGTCGGCCACGCCGTGTACGGAGGTATTCACCTCCACCCGCCCGCCTTGCCCGCCGCACGGCCCCGGCGCCGGAACGGGACGGCGCACCCGGCCCGCATGACGTGGCACAGGTCTGTGCGGTCGGCCCTGACCGACCTCGCACGTGCCTGCGGCCGAGCCACCGCCGCCCTGATACACCTCCGGCCCGACGAGGCCGGAAAGGAGGAGGAATGACATCGACCGGAGCCGGGAGCCTCTTCGCTCGGATCGACCGGGGCATCCTCGGGCCGCCCGCCGCGACGCGGCCGTCCCTCACAGTGCACGTCGGCTCCCGCGCGGTCCTGCTCTCGCTGGAGGAGAGCAGGAAGGCGCTCTACGGCCCACGGCGGGACGCCGCGCTGGGTGCGGCGGTGTGGCGGCAGGCCGTCTCCGAGGCCCGGCGGGAGCCGCGGGACGGCGACGGCAGCGGACGGCTGCTCGTCGCCTGGCTGGCCCTCCCCGGGCTCTACCGGAACTTGTACCGGATCTTGCGCCTCTGGCGGCGGGTAGAGCGGGCTGATCTGGAGGCCGAGGCCGTTCTGGCCGTGCTTGCCGCCCTCGATGCGGCGGACACGGACTGCCCGGACACGGGCGGCTGTCTGGTCAAGGAGGCGGTGAATCGAATGTGGGCCTACGCGAAGCGCGTCACGCGGGAGATCCCCGTCGTCGACATCGGTGCCTTCGCCGAGGCCCGAAACTCCACCGCACCGGTGGAGGAACGGCTCCGCCCGGCCGGGGGATGGGAAGTGCATATCACACCCCCGCCCCGCCGAGAGGGCCTGTACGCCACGCTCCGCTTCGCTGAGCCGCACCCCCGGCAAGACGGCCGAAGGACCGGTGCCCGCCTTCCCGACATGGTGTTCCGGGCTCGCCGCCATGAGGAGGCCGACCTCATCGGCACGCTGGTCCTGCTCCCCGCGGGAGCCCGGCGGTGAGCGGGCGGTCCGGTCGGCCGCTCGGCTTCGCGGAGGCTCTTGACCTGCCCCTGAGTGTCGACCTGCGCACAGCCGCCCGCGCCTTCGGCATCTGCCCTGCGACGGCGTACAAGCTGATCCGCCTCGGCGTATTCCCGTGCCCCGTGCTGCGGGTCGGCGGACGCTACCGCATCCCTACCGCCTACCTGCTGCGCACGCTCGGCATCGAGGAGCGTCCGGTGTATGCGGTCCCCCTGGAGGACGACGCGGCGCCCGCAGCCAGGTCCCACGACATCCACGCCCACGCATCGGAGGTTCCCGCATGATCACGGCACCGACGCTCCGACAGGAGTCCGACCAGCCCCGGATGTGTTTCGTCGTCGGCCCCATCGGCGACCCGCACGCCGCGCACGACAGCCCCGAGCGCGAGGCGTACGAGCACCACCTCGGCATCTTCGAGCAGGTGATCGCCCCCGCCTGCGAGAAGTACGGCATCAGCGCCGTGCGCGCGGACGGCATTGCGCACGCCGGTGACATCAACGAGCAGATCTGTCGGCACGTCGTCGAGTCCGACCTGGTCGTTGCGGACGTCAGCGGCGGCAACCCCAACGTGATGTACGAGCTGGGCCTCCGGCACATCACCGGCAAGCCGACGATCCACATCGGGGAGGCCGGGCAGCTGCCCTTCGACATCGCATCGATCAGGACGATCCGCTACCAGCGGACGCGCAGCCATCTGGCCGGAGCTCGCAAGGAGATTGAGAGCGCCCTGGAGGCCGGGCTCCGGGACGGCTTCGAACTTCTCACGCCAGCGCGGGTGCTGCGCGGAATTCAGACCGGTGACGGGCCGCCCTCCGGATCGGAGTTCGACGACGGAGGGAAGGAGGAGGACGAGGACCCGCCCGGTCTGCTCGACGACTTCGCCGTTATCGAGGACGGGTTGGACGAGATGACCGCCGACATGGAGGCGATCACGAAGACCATCGAGACGATCGGAGCACTGACCGACCAGTCCGGTACCGAGATGCTCGACCTGACTCAGGCGAACGCGCCCGCGAGCGCACGGCTCGCCGCCGTCGCCCGGTACGCGGAGACGATCAGTGCACCGGCGGGCGAACTGAACACCGTCGCCGCTGCGTTCGCGGAGCGGATGGCGACCCTGGACAGCGGGGTGCGGGCCGCCCTGGGGTTGATCGAGATGACACCTCCAGACGAACGCGGTGAGGAAGCGGAGGAGTTCCTGGAGCAGCTGATGTCCCTGGACGAGGCTGCGCAGGACGGGCTGGTGCAGATCAGTTACTTCGGCTCCTCGGCGGGCTCTCTGGTTCGGGTGAGTCGGCACCTCCGCAAGCCGGTGAGGGAGATCTCCGCCGCGGTGAAGCAATTGACCTCCGCCATCACGAGGATGGGGGAGTGGGCGACAAAGGCCCGTGCCCTGGCGAACAAAGCCACCGCATGACACTACATTGCAGGACCCGGACCTCTTTCAGAGGCCCGGGTCCTGTGCGTCACGCCTGCTGCTTGCACCCTCACAGCCTGGCAGATGCGGTCTCGCCCGGCCGTGTTCAGTCGATGTCGAGGTCACTGGACTCTTCGAGGAGGCGGCTCGCGAGGTCGTCGGCCCATTCCAGGGCCCAGGTGCGCAGAGCGGTGATGGTGGGTTCGTCGAGGCCGTAGGCGGTGAAGGCTTCGTCGTCGGTCCACTCTGCGCCGGTGAGGTTCGCTTGGAGGTCCTCGCGCTCGAAGCGGCCGCGGGCATGGCGGCGGCCGAACTCTTCGAGCTCGGTGTTGCTCCAGCGGTGCGAGGCTGCGTACACGTCGATCAGGTCGCGGGGCGCTCCGCGGTCGGCGAGGGCGCGTACCTTGGTCCCGATCACGTCCTCCTCGGCGAGGACGGGGCCGTACGGGCTCTGGGCGATGGGTCGCCAGAAGATCTCTTTGAGGATGTCGACTTCGCACTCCTGCCCGGTGGCGGGGTCCGTCACGGTGAAGCGAGCGGACAGCGGGGCAGTCTCCAGCGCCTGCACCTTCCAGCCCCGGGCTGTCAGGCCGCTGCAGAGTGCGGCCGCAATATCGGCCATGGGGGCCGGGTTCTCGGTGGCGACATCGAGGTCTTGGCTGGGTCGGTTCACGAGGCGATGCGCCCTCACGGCGTACCCGCCGGTGAGGACCAGGGGATACGGCGAGCCGAGGGCGATCACATCCGCCAGGAGCCGTGTGTGCAGCTCCGGCATGTCCGTCACGCGGCTGCCCGGGTGCGGCAGGCGAGCTCGGTGAAGGCGGTCTCCCACACGGTGCGCACGGTGCGACCGACGAGAGTGCGCAACACCGGCCACAGCTGGAGGAGCAGGTCTTGGTTGAGGTAGCGGGGCAGATCGTCGTGCAGACCCTCGTGCAGGACGGTGCGGTACAGGCCCATGCGCTGGCGAGGATTGCCCAGGTCGTACGAGGTCATTCCGGACCAGGCCAGGTGCAGCGGCAGCTCCACGACACCTTGGGCCGGTCCGTGCAGCTCGTCAAGCGACTCCGGTAGACGGAGCCGGAACTTTTCCCGGTACAGCGCGAGATCCTCGGCGTCTGCGCCCGAGAGGTTCCTTGTCCCGGGTCCGGTGTGCTGCGGGTGGGAGGCCATGACCCCATTATGGCGGCCGCAGAGGGGCGAGGTCTTGCGGCTCCAGCCATGGAGCCAATGTCGCTGTCTGTTATCCATCGCGGATGCGGCAACGGACACCGGCGAGACGCTTTGCGGGAATCGGGACGGCGCAGCGGATGCTGGCACAGGGCCTGTGCCGTCAGCCAAATCTCCCCGGATTCTCCCCAGCGGCCTCAGGAGGGTGAAAAGTCCTGGTCAGATGCGTAACAGAGGCAGGTAGACGAGATCACTCGCATCACGTCTCCCCAGAAACTCCCCAGGGCCCGTCATGGCTCTGTTTTCGGTAGATGCAAGAGTAAACCGTGCGAAGTGCTTGAGGGGCTGCTGCCCCTCCTAGAGCCAGTCTCTTCGCTTGAAAATCAAGTACAAACTGATACAAACAACCCCCATCAGGCCGATCGCGAACGGGTAGCCGAACGTCCAGTGCAGCTCCGGCATCTCGTCGAAGTTCATCCCGTAGATCGTTCCCACCAGCGTGGGAGCAAACAAGATGGCCGCCCACGACGAGATCTTCTTGATCTCCTCGTTCTGTTCGAAGCCCGCCTCCGCCAGTGCCCGCATCTCCGCGTTCTGCTGCTGTGTGACGAGCGTGGAGTTGACCGTGAGGATGTCGGTGAGGGCCTGGCGGAAGCCGTCGACGCGTTCGCTGGTGTGCGTGACGTGGTCGGCGACGTCGCGCAGGTAGCGCTGGAGTTCCTCGTCGGTGCGGTACTTCGCGAAACCCGCCATCAAGGAGTGCAGCATGGCCACCAGGGGGCGGGTCGCCCGCTGGAACTCGACCATTTCCCGGGAGAGTTCGTAGATGCGGCGCGAGACCTCCGGGTCGCCCCTGAAGACCTCGGTCTCGATCTCGTCGATGTCGTTCTGGACTCCGGCCACGACCGGGGCGTACCCGTCGACCACCGCGTCCAGGATCGCGTACAGGACCGCCTCGGGGCCGAGTTTGAGGAGTTCCGGGCTCTCCTCCATGCGGCGGCGTACGGCGGTCAGGTCCGGGGCGGCGCCATGGCGCACCGTGATGACGAAGTCGGGGCCCACGAACACGTGCAGCTCGCCGAAGTCGACTTCCTCCTGGGCGTCCAAGTAGCGGGCCGCGCGCAGGACGACGAAGAGTGTCTCGCCGTAGCGCTCCAGCTTCGGCCGCTGGTGGGCCTCCATCGCGTCCTCGACGGCGAGCTCATGCAGATCGAACTCGGCGGCCAGCGAGAGGAGTTCGGCCTCCGTGGGGCGTGCGAGGCCGATCCACGCCATGCCGTCCCGCTGCTCGCGCAGCTCCCGGAAGGTGTCGGCGAGGGAGGCGGGCGTCGCGACGCGGACCCCGTCCCGGTAGAGCGCGGCCTGTACGACACTCGCGGCGTCCGGTGGTCCCGGGGAGGGGGACGCGGGCTGGGTCTCAGGATTTGTCTGGTCCCCGTTCCCCGCGGCCGAAGAGGCCTTGGGCGGGGCGGTCCGCCGCCAGCCGTGCCTCTTCGCGATCGGTGCGGGTCGGGGCCGGCGCTCCGCCATGCTGGCTGCCTCCGATGTCGGATCGCTGTCGATCGTCGTACGTCGAGCGTCGAACGTGTGTCTTGTCGGCTCCGAAGCAGGATATACGGCCCAAAAGTCGCGAGCTCGACGGGCTTGGCACCGTCTCGGCGCGCTCAGGCGTGCTCAGGTGTGCTCCGGGCCATGTCCCGACTCGCTCCAGGCCGCCTCCCGGCCCCCCGAATCCTGTCCGGCCAATCTTGCGGACAGAAGATGTCCGCAAGTCCCGCTAGCGTGCGCTGCATGACGAACACGCCGAGGACGCCGAGGATGCCGAGGACCGCGAAGCCGAAGGGCGCCGGCACCCAGCCGAAGGCCACCCGTACCAAGGCCCCCGAGCCCACTGCCCCCGTACTCAGCACGCGCGCCCTCAACCGCGCCACCCTCGACCGTCAACTCCTCCTGAGCCGCTCGGCCCGCCTCTCCGTCGAGGGCGCCGTCGCCCACCTCCTCGGCCTCCAGGCGCAGAACGTGAAGCCGCCCTACTTCGCCCTCGCCGCCCGGCTGGAAGGGTTCGACCCCGAGAGCCTGTCCGCGCTCCTCGCCTCCCGCGATCTCGTACGCATCGTCACCATGCGCTCCACCATCCACCTGCACACCGCCGACGACGCCCTCACCCTGCGCCCGCTGGTGCAAGGCGCCCGCGACCGTGAGCTGCACGCCTTCCGCAACGGACTGACCGGCGTCGATCTGGGGGAACTCGCCTCGCTCGCCCGCGCCGCCGTCGAGGAGGAGCCCCGGACGATGAAGCAGCTGCGGGAGGTCCTGCTGCCCCGCTGGCCCGACGCCGACCCGCAGTCGCTCGCCGTCGCGGCCCGCTGCTCGCTGCCACTGGTCCAGGTCACCCCGCGCGGACTGTGGCGGCGCAGCGGGCAGGTCGCGCTCACCACCGCCGAGCACTGGCTGGGCCGCCCGAGCGAGCCGGTGCCCGCCCCCGACGCCACCGTCCTGCGCTATCTCGCGGCCTTCGGGCCCGCCTCGGTCAAGGACATGCAGACCTGGGCGGGCCTGACGCGGCTGCGGGAGGCCTTCGAGCGGCTGCGGCCCCAACTGCGTACGTTCCGCGACGAGAACGGCGTCGAACTCTTCGACCTCCCCGACGCGCCACGCCCCGACGCGGACACCCCGGCCCCGGCACGTTTCCTGCCCGAGTTCGACAACCTCCTCCTGTCCCACGCGGACCGCGCCCGGATCGTGCCGCCCGAGTACAAGGGCCGTACCTGGAAGGGGAACTTCGCCTACAGCGTCTTCCTGGTCGACGGCTTCCTCGCGGGCGTGTGGCGCGTCGAGGAGGGCGCGGGGGCGGCCAAGGGCTCCGCTGTCCTCACCGTCGAACCGTTCGGAGCCCTGACCAAGGCGCAACGGAACGAAGTGACCGAAGAGGCCGAGCGGCTGCTGAGCGGGCCGATGCACCAGGCCGCCACGTACGACATCCGCTTCGGCACGGTCATCGAGCGGTGAGCAGCGGTTGAGCAGCGGTGAGCGGCGGTGGGCAGCATGCAGATCCGGCGCTCTCCCGACCGAGGCCCCCCGACCGACCCTCCCCCCGGCTCACGGCAGCAGCCCCTCCCTGCGCGCCGCCACAACCGCCTCCAGCCTCGTGTGTGCCCCCAACTTCCGCATCGCGGCCCGCAGATACCCCTTCACCGTCTCGGGCCGCAGCCCCAGCCGCTCCGCCGTCACCGCGTTCGTCGCGCCCCCGGCCACGCAGGCGAGGACGTCCACCTCGCGCGGCGCGAGGCACACCGTGCGCTCCCGTCCGGGCGGCACAGTCGCAGCCGAGGCCAACCGCCCGCACACCGCCAGTATCTCCGCACGCAACGCAGGGTCGGCGATCCGCGGGGCCAGCTCCCGGAGCGCACCGTGTGCCTCGCGGACCTGCCCCCAGGCGGGCCCGGCGCCCGCCTGCGGCTCCCGCGCCGCCGCGATGAGCGCATGCACCTCGTCCCGTACGACAAGGGCCTGCTCCACGTCCCGCGCGGCCGCCACCGCCGCCGAAAGCGTCCGGTCACCCAGCGGCTGGGCCGAGCGCAAGGCCCCGTACAGGACGCCTCGCACCCTGCGCCGCACCACCACCGGAACCGCGAGCACCGAACGCAGGCCCTCCGCGGCCACCGCGCTGTCGTACTCATGGCTGATGTGGCGCGAGTCGTGGTAATCGGTGACCGCGCAGGGGCGCGAGAGCGCGACCGCCTTGCCGCCGAGGCCGTTCCCGGACGACACCGCGAGGCCGCACAGCGCACGCGTCCCCGTGCCCGTCAGCTCGCCGATCCGCACCTGGCGCTGCCCTTCGACCAGGCCCCCGAAGGCCACCGGAAGCCCCGTGCCGCGCCGCAGCCGCAACAGCGCGGACCGCAGCTCGACCGCCTCGCCTCCGTCAGCCGTCACACGTCAGCCCTTTCGCTCCGGGACACCCCCGTCCGGGGGTGGTGAGACCCGCATCACGAATTACACGATGTTACGTAGCGTCCGGCAATGACCCCGGCGAAGAGTTCGGCAAAGGTGCCGTGCACCGGACCGGCGACGAGGAGAGCGCAATGACGACGACGGGCACGACGGGCCCCGGCGGCACGGAACAGTTCCGTACGGCTCGGGACTTCCTGCTGCGGCACCGCGAGGACTACGCAGCCGCCTACGAGGGTTTCGCCTGGCCGCGGCCCGAGCGGTTCAACTGGGCGCTCGACTGGTTCGACGTCATCGCCCGGGACAACGACAGGACCGCGCTCCACATCGTCGAGGAGGACGGCGCGACCACCCGCGTCTCCTTCGCACACATGTCCGCACGCTCCGACAAGGTCGCCAACTGGCTGCGCGCCCAGGGCGTCCGCGCCGGTGACCGCGTCGTCGTCATGCTGGGCAACCAGGTCGAGCTCTGGGAGATCGCCCTCGCCGCGATGAAGCTGCGCGCCGTGGTCATCCCGGCGACACCTCTGCTCGGCCCCGTCGACCTGCGGGACCGCATCGACCGAGGGCGGGCCAAGCACGTCGTCGTACGCCCCGAGGACACCGCGAAGTTCGACGACGTGCCCGGTGCTTACACCCGTGTCGTGGTGGGCGGCGACGCGCCCGGCTGGATCTCGTACGCCGGTTCCGACGGCACCGACAGGGCCAGTGATGTCTTCGAGCCCGACGGCGTCACCCACGCCGACGACCCCCTGATGCTCTACTTCACCTCGGGCACGACAGCCCGCCCGAAGCTGGTCGAGCACACTCATGTGTCGTACCCCATCGGCCACTTGGCGACGATGTACTGGATCGGGCTCAAGCCCGGCGACGTACACCTGAACATCTCGTCGCCGGGCTGGGCCAAGCACGCCTGGTCGAACCTCTTCGCCCCGTGGAACGCCGAGGCGACGGTCTTCATCCACAACTACACGCGCTTCGACGCGGGCCGCCTGATGGCCGAGATGGACCGGGCCGGGGTCACGTCCTTCTGCGCCCCTCCGACGGTCTGGCGCATGCTCATCCAGGCCGACCTGACCCAGTTGCGCACACCGCCGCGCGAGGTCGTCGCCGCGGGCGAGCCGCTCAACCCGGAGGTGATCGACCAGGTGCGGCGCGACTGGGGCGTGACCATCCGGGACGGCTTCGGGCAGACCGAGACCGCCGTACAGGTCGCCAACTCGCCCGGGCAGCCGCTGAAGCCGGGCTCGATGGGCCGACCCACGCCCGGGTTCGCGGTGGAACTCCTCGACCCGGTGACAGGCGAGCCGGGAGCGCCGGAGGGCGAGATCGCCCTCGACCTCGCCGCGAACCCGGTCGGCCTGATGGCCGGCTACCACGGCGACCCGGAGCGCACCGCCGAGTCGATGGCCGACGGCTACTACCGCACCGGCGACATCGGCACCCGCGACGCCGACGGTTACATCACCTACGTGGGCCGCTCCGACGACGTCTTCAAGGCCTCCGACTACAAGATCTCCCCGTTCGAGCTGGAGAGCGCGCTCCTGGAGCACGAGGCGGTGGCGGAGGCGGCGGTCGTGCCCGCCCCCGACGCGCTGCGGCTCGCCGTCCCGAAGGCGTACGTCGTCCTCGCCGCCGGACACGAACCCGGGCCCGACACCGCGAAACTGCTCTTCGAGCACTCGCGCGCGGTCCTCGCCCCCTACAAGCGGCTTCGCCGCATCGAGTTCGGCCCGCTCCCCAAGACCGTCTCCGGCAAGATCCGCCGGATCGAGCTGCGCGAGGCGACGGCCGCGGGCTCCGACGCCGAGTACCGCGAGGAGGACTTCCGGTGAGCGAGCCGAAGAGCGAGCTTTCGTACGCCCACGGCGTCAGTTCGACGCCGCTGCTCGGTGACACCATCGGGCGGAACCTCGACCGGGCGATCGAGGCCTGGCCGGAGCGGGACGCGCTGGTGGACGTGGCGGCGGGGACACGCTGGACGTACGCCGAATTCGGCTCCGCCGTGGCGCGGTTGGCGCGCGGCCTCATGGGTGTGGGGGTCGCCAAGGGTGATCGCGTCGGCATCTGGGCGGTGAACTGTGCCGAGTGGGTGCTCGTGCAGTACGCCACCGCGCGCATCGGCGCCATCATGGTGAACATCAACCCTGCTTACCGGGCGCACGAGTTGGAGTACGTGCTCAAGCAGGCCGGGGTCACGGTCCTGGTCGCGTCGCAGTCGCACAAGTCGAGCGACTACCGGGCGCTAGTGGACCAGGTGCGGCCCGCCTGCCCGGATGTGAGGTCCGTGCACTACATCGAGGACGGCTCGTGGGAGGAGCTGCTCGACGCGGCGGCAGCGGTGACGCCGGAGGAACTCGGCGCCCGCGAGGCCGAGTTGGGCTGTGACGATCCGGTCAACATCCAGTACACCTCGGGCACCACCGGCTTCCCCAAGGGCGCGACGCTCTCCCACCACAACATCCTCAACAACGGCTACTGGGTGGGCCGGACGATCGGCTACACGGAGCAGGACCGGGTGTGCCTGCCCGTACCCTTCTATCACTGCTTCGGCATGGTCATGGGAAACCTGGGGGCCACCTCCCACGGTGCCTGCATCGTCATCCCGGCACCGTCCTTCGACCCCGTCGCCACGCTGCACGCGGTGGAGCGCGAGCGCTGTACGTCGTTGTACGGCGTACCGACGATGTTCATCGCCGAGCTGAACCTCTCCGACTTCGCGACGTACGACCTGAGTTCGCTGCGCACCGGCATCATGGCGGGCTCGCCCTGCCCGGTCGAGGTGATGAAGCGGGTGGTCGCCGAGATGCACATGGAGGAGGTCTCCATCTGCTACGGCATGACGGAGACGTCCCCGGTCTCGACGCAGACGCGCCGCACGGACGACCTGGAGCGGCGGACCGGCACGGTGGGCCGCGTACTGCCGCACATCGAGGTGAAGGTGGTCGACCCGGTCAGCGGAGTGACGCTGCCGCGGGGCGCGTCCGGTGAGCTGTGCACCCGGGGCTACAGCGTGATGCTCGGCTACTGGAACGAGCCGTCACGGACATCGGAGGTGATCGACGCCGGGCGCTGGATGCACACCGGGGACCTGGCGGTCATGCGGCAGGACGGCTACGTCCAGATCGTCGGCCGCATCAAGGACATGATCATCCGGGGCGGCGAGAACATCTACCCGCGCGAGATCGAGGAGTTCCTGTACGGCCACCCGAAGATCGCCGACGTCCAGGTGGTGGGGGCCGCCGACGAGCGCTACGGGGAGGTTCCGCTGGCCTGCGTGATCCTTCGGGACACCGAGGATTCGCTGACGCTGGAGGAGCTACGGGCCTTCTGCGAAGGGCAGTTGGCGCACTACAAGATCCCGGCCGGCCTGTGGATCCTGGAGAGCTTTCCCATGACGGTGTCCGGGAAGGTGCGCAAGATCGAACTCAGGGAGCGGTACGGGGCCGGGCCCCACCCGGGCTGAGCTCGCGCCGCATGGCCACGCGCGGCCAGCGGTCGAGGCCGAGCTCGGCCTCGTGGGCACGGATCTTCCGCAGCCCCGGGGTGAGTTCGGTCTCCGCGAGAACGCGGAACCCGATGCGGGCGTAGTACGGGGCGTTCCAGGGGACGTCCGCGAAGGTGGTCAGGGTGAGGGCTTGCCTACCCGCCTCGCGGGCGCGGTCGGCGACGTGCTCGATCAGGGCCTGGCCGATGCGGTGGCGGGCCGCTCGCGGGTGCACGGTGACCTGCTCGATGTGTTCCGCGGTGTCCAGGGGCTCGGTGATGATGTACGCCACCGGGGCGCCGTCGGTGGCCACCCAGGCTCGGCCCGCGCCGCGGAAGCTTTCCAAAAGGTCGACGGAGGGTGGCTCGTCGTCGGCGATCGCCGTCATGCCCAGGGCGCGGAAGGATTCGCCCGCGGCGCGTTCGATGTCCTGGAGCGTGGGGAGCTCGGCAGGGGTGGCTCGGCGGATGCGCATGCGCCGAGTATGCCGGTCGGGTCGTGGGTGGCTGCCAAGATTTCTGGCCGTGGGCGGCTGCCGGGATTGCGCCCCCGGCTCGGCGGCGGATCTTCCCCGCCGCGAAGGCGGACCCGATCAGCCCGCGGCCACCAGCTCGTCCGCCGCGCTGTTCACCGGTTGCGGTGTCCCCGTGAGGTCGATGACGAACAAGGGGACGGACAGCGCGTCCGCCCGTGCGCGGGCCCTCTCCTCGTAACCCGCGAGGGAGAAGCAGACGCAGCTGACGGAGTCGGCCATCGCGCTGAGCCACAAGCACTCCACGTCACGCAGCGACGTCGGCTGCACGGACGGCTCGATCAGGGCGATCACACCGCGAGCCGACACCCGCACCCCGGAAGGCGCCCGCCTGACCGCTCCCCGGATCTCCGCGTACCCGAGCCACCGCAGATACAGCCCCGCCACCGTCACCGCGTCCCGAGCCGTGCGCACCGGCACCGGCTGGAAGGCGGGCCGAGGCGTCGGAGCCGTCCGGGGCAGCGGGATGTGCGCCGCAGGAGCCGGAGCGGCCGGTGGTGGCGCCTGTGCCGCGGGAGTCGCCGGGGCCGCAGGAGTCGTCGGGGCCCCCGAAGGCGCTTGTACCGACCGCACCGGGATACGCAGCACCGCCCCGCACGCGCACCCCAGCTCGGGCTGCGGCCACTGGCCCCGGCGCCCGCACATCCGGCACCGCACGGTCACCCAGGCGTCCGCCCACGTCCGGTCCGTCACCGGCGTCACCGTCGCCCCGCGCGCCACCGGCGGCACCACGGGGGCGCCGCACGCGCAGGGGTAGGACGGCGGGGCGTACACATGGTCGCGCCGGCAGACCGGGCACTGTACCGGGACGCCGCTCTCCGTCATCACCCTCACCCGTCGCCGTCGCTGCTCGCCGTCACCGCTCGACGGTTCGTGGCGTCCATCGTCCACCAAGTGGGCTTGCCGCGACAGCCAGTTGGGCCAAGAGCAGAGTGTCCGCGAGGGTCAGGGCGCGGCGGCGGCTGCCCGGCAGGGGGAGGCCCGCCATGCGGGCGACGGTGCGTGGGGCGGGCCTGGCCACGGGGTGCCCGGCGAGGCAGGCGGTGACGAGGGGCAGCAGCTCTTGCGGCACCTCCGTCAGGTCCGGGTCGTCGCTTCCGGCGTCGAAGGGGCCGCGCCCGGCCGCCGCGAAGGCGAGGACCGCGCCGAGCGCGAAGACGTCCGACGGCGGTTCGGCCTCGCCCCGAGCCGGGGTCAGGAGCTCGGGCGCCGTGTACCCCGGCCTTCCCCTGTACCCGGCCCGCGCCGCGCACCCGGCCATGCCGAAGTCGGCGACCCGGGGGCCGTCGGCGGTCAGGAGCACGTTCGACGGCCGCAGGCCACCGTGCACGAGCCCCGCCCGGTGGATGTCGTCCAGCGCTCCGGCGAGCGCGTGCGCCAGGGTGCGCAGTTCCGGCACATCGAGCGGCCCGCCCAGATCCCGTACCCGGGTGGCGAGCGTGGGGCCGGGGACGTACTCCGTGGCGAGCCAGGGCACCGCGCCGTGCGGGTCGGCGTCGACGAGCGCGGCGACGCGGGGCCCCCGCACCGCGGCCATCGCGTGGACCTCGCGGCCCAGGCGCCTGCGGAACTCCTGATCACGGGCGAGGGAGGCGCGCACCACCCGCAGGGCCGCCGCGCGGCCCGTCCCGTCGTACGCGAGGAAGACGCGCCCGAGGCCCCCCTGCCCGAGCAGGGGCCCTGCCCTCCAGCGGCCGTGGCTCGGCGTGCCCTGCCCCGCAGTCGGCGCGTCCGGTGAACTGGCCACGGTCGACCCCCCCCGGTGGTGTGGCCGAATTCCATGCTGAATTCAACGACTGGGACGCGTCCCCCGGGCAGCCCGGTTCCCGGACATCTCTTGACGGTCTCCACCGCACCCGCCTACATTGCTTCCATATAGCAGAACTAGATTTCCACAATGCGGAAACAGAAGCTCACCGCGGGGCGCGACGGGAGCCGGATCCGCCAGCCGAATACGCCGGTCGAAAGACCGGCGCAGCTGTCGAAGCTGTTGTCGAAGCAGGAGAACCCCATGGCTCGTATGACCGCTGTCCGCGCGGCAGTTGAGATCCTCAAGCGCGAGGGCGTCACCAACGCGTTCGGTGTGCCCGGCGCGGCGATCAACCCGTTCTACAAGGCGCTCCAGCAAGGCGGTGGCATCGACCACACGCTCGCCCGGCACGTCGAGGGCGCCTCGCACATGGCCGAGGGGTACACCCGCGCCAACCCCGGCAACATCGGCGTCTGCATCGGTACGTCGGGCCCGGCGGGCACCGACATGATCACCGGTCTGTACTCCGCGATCGGCGACTCGATCCCGATCCTGTGCATCACGGGCCAGGCGCCGACGCACCTGCTCCACAAGGAGGACTTCCAGGCCGTCGACATCGCGTCGATCGCCAAGCCGGTCACCAAGATGGCCGTCACGGTCCTGGAGGCCGCGCAGGTCCCCGGCGTCTTCCAGCAGGCGTTCCACCTCATGCGCTCGGGCCGCCCGGGTCCGGTCCTCATCGACCTGCCCATCGACGTCCAGCAGACCGAGATCGAGTTCGACCCGGACACGTACGAGCCGCTGCCGGTCTACAAGCCGTCCGCGACCCGCGCCCAGATCGAGAAGGCGATCACCTTCCTGGTCGAGTCCGAGCGTCCGCTGATCGTCGCCGGCGGCGGCATCATCAACGCCGACGCCTCCGATCTCCTGGTCGAGTTCGCCGAGATCACCAACACTCCGGTCGTCCCGACCCTGATGGGCTGGGGCACCATCCCCGACGACCACGACCTGAACGCGGGCATGGTCGGCCAGCAGACCGGCCACCGCTACGGCAACGCCACGTTCCTGGAGTCGGACTTCGTCCTCGGCATCGGCAACCGCTGGGCCAACCGTCACACCGGCTACAAGCTGGACGTGTACACCCAGGGCCGCAAGTTCGTCCACGTCGACATCGAGCCGACCCAGATCGGCAAGATCTTCGCGCCGGACTACGGGATCGCCTCCGACGCCAAGGTCGCCCTCGAACTCTTCGTCGAGGTGGCCAAGGAGCTCAAGGCCGCGGGCAAGCTCCCCGACCGCTCCGCGTGGGTCGCATCGCACCTGGAGCGCAAGGAAACCCTCCAGCGCCGCACGCACTTCGACAACATCCCCATGAAGCCGCAGCGCGTCTACGAGGAGATGAACAAGGCCTTCGGCCCGGAGACGCGTTACGTCACCACCATCGGCCTCTCGCAGATCGCGGGCGCCCAGATGCTGCACGTCTACAAGCCGCGCCACTGGATCAACTGCGGCCAGGCGGGACCCCTCGGCTGGACGATCCCGGCCGCGCTCGGCGTCGCCACCGCGGACCGCGACACCCCGGTCGTCGCCCTGTCCGGCGACTACGACTTCCAGTTCATGATCGAGGAGCTGGCGGTCGGCGCGCAGCACCGCATCCCGTACGTCCACGTCCTGGTGAACAACGCCTACCTGGGCCTCATTCGCCAGGCCCAGATCGGCCTGGAGATCAACTTCCAGGTCAACCTGGAATTCGAGAACCAGAACAGCCCGGAGCTGGGTGTCTACGGCGTCGACCACGTCAAGGTCGCCGAGGGCCTGGGCTGCAAGGCCATCCGCGTCACCGACCCGAACGAACTGGGCGCGGCCTTCGAGCAGGCCAAGAAGCTGGCCCAGGAGCACCAGGTCCCGGTCGTCGTCGAGGCGATCCTGGAGCGCATCACCAACATCTCCATGAGCCCCACGGCCGACATCAGCGCGGTCAAGGAGTTCGAGGAGATCGCCACGGAGCCGGGGCACGCGCCCACAGCCATCCGGCCGCTGAAGGTCTGAGGCGCCTGACGCAGCAGGCTTGAGGGGCGGTCCACCCGTGGGGGGTGGGCCGCCCCTTTATCTTGGGCGGATGGAATCGCTCGCTGATCTGAAGGTCATGACCTGCGCGGACCGGGCCGAGTTGGAGGCCTGGCTGGACGAGCACCACGACAGCTCGCCGGGCGTCTGGGTGAAGCTCGCCAAGAAGGGCTCCGGAGTGGCCTCAGTGACGGCCGCGGAGGTCAATGACGTGGCCCTCTGCTACGGCTGGATCACCGGTCACCGCAAGTCGTACGACGCCGTCCACTACCTGCAGAAGATCACCCGCCGCCGCGCGCGCAGCCTGTGGTCGCAGGTGAACATCGACCGGGTCGAGGAGCTGACCGCGGAGGGCCGCATGCGCGAGCCGGGCCTCGCGGAGGTGGCGGCGGCGCGGGCGGACGGGCGCTGGGAGGCGGCGTACGCGTCGCAACGGACGGCGACGGTGCCGGACGACCTGACGGCGGCGCTCGCGGCGAACCCGGCGGCGCGGGAGGCCTTCGAGGCCCTCGGCAAGACGGACCGGTACGTGGTCCTGCACCGCCTCATGACCGCCAAGAAGCCGGCGACTCGGGCGTCCCGCCTCGAACGCATGGTGGCGACGCTGGCGACGGGCGAGAAGGTGCGCTAGGGGCGCCCGAAGGGGCGCGGGGAACTGCGCGCCCAGCCACGACGGACCCGCAGACGTACCGCTCAAGCCAAGCGCACGCGAAAGAGCGGCGAGTACGGGACCGTCCGTACTCGCCGCTCTGGCAGAGGAGTTGTAGCCGTCCGACGGCGCGCGACTGGCGGAACATGCATACGCGCTGCCGGACGGAGTCATATCGATCCAAGGCCCAGGGGCCGGAGAACGGCTGGGACCGCGGCGGCTGCGAATGGACCGGCGGGGTTCCCCTCCCTCAGGTCGAGAAGGGAGCCGCCTGACCTTTACCACCGCACTGGCTCGCAGAGCCGCCGCGGTCCTCGTCCGGCCCGGTCACACCACGGGACCACCCCTCATCCGGGTCCGTGATGATCGCGGGCGCAGCACCAGGGAACTGACCTCCCGTCAATTCCCCGGCGCAGTCCGGAAGTTCTAGTCCTCGCGCAGGGCGCGGACAGCCTCCTCCACGCGCTTGCCGTACTCGGTGTCGGCGGCGTGGAAGTGAGCCAGGTTCTTCTCGATGACGTCGTCACGCGACACCTGCGAGAGGCCGCCCGCGATGTTCGCCACCAGACGGGCCTGCTCCTCGGCCGACATCAGGCGGTAGAGCTCACCCGCCTGGAAGAAGTCGTCGTCCTTGGTGTGCAGCGGCGCCTCGTGCGTGCCCGTGTGGCCGCCTACGGCCAGCGGGGCGGAGAGCGGCTGACCGGTCTCGACCGGGCCGTCGTACGAGTTGGGCTCGTAGTTCTTGCGGTCACGGCCGTAGGCGTTGGCCGCCATCAGGCCGTCACGGCCGTAGTTGTCGGCGCCCCCGAGCACGGCCTTCGGCGCGTTCACCGCGAGCAGCGTGTGGTTGACGCCCAGGCGGTAGCGGTGCGCGTCCGCGTAGGCGAACAGGCGGCCCTGGAGCATCTTGTCGGGCGAGGGACCGATGCCCGGAACGAAGTTGTTCGGGGAGAAGGCGGCCTGCTCGACCTCGGCGAAGACGTTGTCGGGGTTGCGGTCCAGGACCAGACGGCCCACGCGCTGCAGCGGGTAGTCGCTGTGCGGCCACACCTTCGTCAGGTCGAACGGGTTGAAGCGGTAGTCGGCCGCGTCCGCCGCCGGCATGATCTGCACGTGCAGCGTCCAGGACGGGTTCACGCCACGCTCGATGGCCTGGAGAAGGTCCGTCTGGTGCGAGTTGGCGTCCTTGCCCGCGAGCTCGGCGGCCTGCTCCGACGAGAGGCTGCGTACGCCCTGGTTCGTCTTGAAGTGGTACTTCACGAAGAAGGCCTCGCCCGCCGCGTTCGTCCACTGATAGGTGTGCGAGCCGTAGCCGTTCATGTGGCGGTACGACGCGGGGATGCCGCGGTCACCCATCAGCCACGTCACCTGGTGCGTCGCCTCGGGGGAGTGCGCCCAGAAGTCCCAGACGTTGTCCGGCTCCTGCTTGCCCGTGAAGGGGTCGCGCTTCTGCGAGTGGATGAAGTCGGGGAACTTGATCGGGTCCTTGATGAAGAACACCGGGGTGTTGTTGCCGACGAGGTCGTAGTTCCCCTCCTCGGTGTAGAACTTCACCGCGAAGCCGCGCGGGTCACGGACCGCGTCCGCGCCACCGAGGCTGTCCGCCACCGTGGAGAAGCGCAGGAACGTCTCCGTGCGCTTGCCGACGGTGTTCAGGAAGTCGGCCGAGGTGTACGCGGTGACGTCGTCGGTCACCTCGAAGTAGCCGTAGGCGCCCGAGCCGCGGGCGTGCACCACACGCTCCGGAATGCGCTCGCGGTTGAAGCGGGCGAGCTTCTCCAGGAGGTGCTGGTCCTGGAGGAGAAGCGGGCCACCGACGCCGGCGGTGGCTGAGTTCTGGTTGTCGGCGACGGGAGCGCCGGACTCGGTCGTGAGCACACGCTTCGACATGGTGGCGGGGTTGACCTTCCGTACGGACTACTGAAACTGCTGAGGTGCCGTGAGCGTAAGTACGCCTGAACAGCTACGTCAACAGTTTGTTGAAGTTTTGGATGTGGCTTGGTGCCGCTTGGTGCACGTGGCTTTGAGTTCCGGACCGCGGCGACGCCTGGGCGCGACAGGACAGGTGTCAGCGCCGCCGCGGCCCGGAAGTTGAGGGAGCTCTCGCAGCCTTGGGGCGGCTTAGAGCTCGGCGCCCGAGAGGCGCTCGACACCGCGAAGGAGCGCGGAGTGGTCAAGGCCCCCGTCGCCCTGCGTGCGCAGCGAGGCGACGAGCTGGGCGACCACGGCGCCGACCGGGAGCGAGGCACCGACATTGCGGGCGGCGTCGGTGACGATGCCCATGTCCTTGTGGTGCAGGTCGATCCGGAACCCGGGCTTGAAGTCGCGCTTGAGGAAGTTGTCCTTCTTGCGGGTCAGGACGGTCGAGCCCGCAAGCCCGCCGTTCAGGACGTCGAGGGCGGCGGTCAGGTCCACCCCGGACTTCTCCAGGAAGACGACGGCCTCGGCGCACGCCTGGATGTTCACGGCGACGATGAGCTGGTTGGCGGCCTTCACGGTCTGGCCCGAGCCGTGCGGACCGCACAGCACGATGGTCTTGCCGAGGGCGTCCAGGATCGGCTTGGCCTCGTCGAAGTCGGCCTGCTCGCCGCCGACCATGATGGAGAGCACGGCCTCGATGGCGCCGGCCTCGCCACCCGAGACGGGAGCGTCCAGAACGCGGATGCCCTTGTCCTTGGCGGCCTTGGCCAGGTCCACGGAGGTCTGCGGGGTGATCGACGACATGTCGACGATCAGCGCGCCCGACTTCGCGTTCTCCAGGATGCCGTCCTGGCCGTACGCGATGGCCTCGACCTGCGGGGAGGCGGGCACCATCGTGATCACGACATCGGCGTCCTTGACGGCCTCGGCGATCGACTTCGCGACGGTGCCGCCGGCCGCGGCGAGGCGGTCCAGCTTGTCCTGCTCAAGGGTGAAGCCGGTGACGGAGTAACCAGCCTTGATCAGGTTCTCGGACATGGGGGACCCCATGATGCCGAGTCCGATCCACGCGATCTTGGGAAGGTTGCTCATGGTGGAGCCTTTCTGACTGCGGGGTAATCGGGTGGGTGGGCGGGAAAGATCCGCCGCGAAGCGGTGGCCTAGTCCGAGCCGGGCAGCCAGCCGAAGGCCTCGGAGCTAGGACGGTCGCCAGCCTTGTACTCCAGCCCGACAAACCCCTCGTAACCGGCCTTGCGGAGCTGATCCAGCAGCTCCTCCAGCGGAAGCGACCCCGTGCCCGGGGCCCCACGGCCAGGGTTGTCGGCGATCTGCACGTGCGCGGTCTGGGCGACGTACCGATCGATGACGGCAGGCAGGTCCTCGCCGTTCATGGACAGGTGGTACAGGTCCATGAGGAACTTCGCGTTGCCGAGCCCGGTGGCGGAATTCACCTTGTCCACCACGGCGACAGCCGCGTCCGCACTGACGATCGGGCAGCGCGGCGACTCCGGCTTGTTCAGGGCCTCGATCAGCAGCACGGCACCCACGCGGTCGGCCTCACGGGCCGCCAACACCAGGTTTTCCAGGGCGAGTTCGTCCTGGACCGCAGGTTCCACGCCCTCCACCCGGTTGCCGTACAGCGCGTTGAGCGCCTTGCAGTCGAGGGACTTGGCGAAGTCCGCCGCCACCGAGAGGTTCGCGCGGAACTTCTCGCTCTCCTCGCCCGGAATGGACAGGGCGCCGCGGTCGGGCCCCGGCAGCTGTCCCGCGTAGAAGTTCAGCCCCACCAGCTGTACGCCGGCGTCCGTGATCGCGGCCCGAAGGGCGTCGAGCTCGGACTGCTCGGGGGTGGGGGCGTCGACCCAGGGCCACCACAGCTCGACCGCCGTGAAGCCCGCCGCGGCGGCGGCCGCGGGGCGCTCCAGGAGCGGGAGTTCCGTGAAGAGGATCGACAGGTTCACATTGAAGCGCTGGTCGGAGTATCCCATGGGGCTTCCGCGCTCCTTCCGTATTGCGGAAGTTAATTTCTGTCTGATGGAAGATTGCCGTCGAGGATCCGCCCTTGTCAAGAGGGGGCTGCCGGAAAATCCCCGCGCGGCAGTAGGTTGAGCGCGTGCGATTGAGAGTGGAGTTCACGACCGAGCCCTTCGACCTGGACGAGGCGCCCGCCCATGCGGTGGTGGCCCGTGACGTCATCCAGGGGGCCGAACTCGACGCCGTGGACGTCGGCCCCTTCGGCAATACCGCGGAAGGCGGCGCCGACGAGGTCCTCACCGCCGTCGACGCGCTGCTGCGCAAGGCCCTGGAGGCGGGGGCGACCCGCGTCTCGCTCCAGGTGAACGTGCTCGGAGAGTCGGGGGAGGCCGTCGAATGACCGCTGCCAGAGACGACCACGGCCCCTTCTTGGCCGCCGTCAAGCCGCTGGTGGACGCCATGGGCGGCGAAATGGTGCCCCCCGACGAGGCGGGCACCGACGACGTCGTCCTCGCCTGGCGGGGCGAGGACGTGGTCGCCGTACGCCTTCCGCAGCTCGCGGACTCCCTGGACCACATCCTGCTGGCTCTGGAGCGCAAGCGCGGGGTGCCGCTCTCCGAGCTCGACCGCAAGGCCAAGCAGGAGGTCGTACGGATACTCGAGGCGCGGGGCGCCTTCGCCGTGCGGCACGGGGTGGAAACGGTCGCCGGCGCGCTCGGCGTATCGCGCTTCACCGTCTACAACTACCTCAACCGTTCCACCTGACCTCCCGGACCTCCCAGGTCAGAGCATTGTGGAACACCGCCGTCCGTTAACCGGACGGCGGTTTCAGTTTCTCGAAGTTTTCAACAAAGTGTTGACGTGGTGTTTCGGCTGGCGTTAGCTATCCGCAGCCCGTCCAGCACAAGGCCTTACGGCCACGGAGGCACCCGTGACTTCGAGCTCGACGCCGGGCCTTGCCCGGTTCAACGCCTTGCCGGAGAGTGCGGCCACCGCCGCTCTCCACGAGGCCTGCGCCTCATCGGCCTGGGGAAGCAAACTGCTCTCCCAGCGCCCCTTCCCCACCGTCGAAGCTCTCTTCGCCGCCAGCGACGCCGCCATGGCCGAGCTGACCGCCGAGGATCTGGCCGAGGCGATGGCCGGGCACCCGCCGATCGGACGCCCGAAGCCCGGGGACCCCACGTCGTCGCGTGAACAGCGCGGCATGGCGGGGGCCTCCGAAGAGCTCAAGGCAGAGATGCTCGAACTGAACCTGGCCTACCAGGAGAAGTTCGGTCATGTCTTCCTGATCTGCGCCACCGGCGCGACCGGTGAGCAGATGCGCGATGCGGTGAAGACCCGGATCGGCAACTCCGCCGAGCAGGAGCGCGAGATCGTGCGCACCGAACTCGGGAAGATCAACCGAATCCGGCTGACCCGTCTCGTAGAAGAGGACAAGGACTGATGAGCACTGACACCACCGCCTCGGTGTCCACCCACATCCTGGACACCAGCGTCGGACGCCCCGCCGAGGGCGTCGCCATCTCGCTCACCGCCCGCAGCGGCCGTGACGCCGAGTGGGTGGCGCTCGGCGGCTCCGCGACCGACGCGGACGGGCGCTGCAAGGACCTCCCGGCCCTGCCGGAGGGCACGACCCACGTACGGCTCGACTTCGAGGTCGAGACCTACTTCTCCAAGAAGCAAGCCGAGGCGCAGCAGGACGCCCCCCGCGTAAGGGACAGCGGTGCGTTCTTCCCGGAGGTGGCGATCACGTTCGCCGTCACACCGGGCGAGCACTACCACGTACCGCTGCTGCTCAACCCGTTCGGCTACTCCGTTTACCGAGGGAGCTAGCAGACATGCCCACGATTCTCGGCCAGAACCAGTACGGCAAAGCAGAGAACCGCGTCGTCAAGATCACGCGGGACGGCGACACCCACCACATCAAGGACCTGAACGTCTCGGTCGCGCTCTCCGGCGACATGGACGACGTCCACTACTCCGGCTCGAACGCCAACGTCCTGCCGACGGACACCACCAAGAACACGGTGTACGCGTTCGCCAAGGAGTACGGCATCGAGTCCGCCGAGCAGTTCGGCATCCACCTGGCCCGGCACTTCGTGACGACCCAGGAGCCGATCAAGGTCGCACGGATCCGCATCCAGGAGTACACCTGGGAGCGCATCGCGACCTCGGACAACAACTCCAAGTTCATCGGCTCGGACGAGGTCAACCACTCCTTCGCCCGCAAGGGCCAGGAGCTGCGCACCACGCAGATCACCTTCGACGGCGAGAACTGGGAGATCATCTCCGGGCTCAAGGACCTCACGGTCATGAACTCCACCAACTCGGAGTTCTGGGGCTACGTCAAGGACAAGTACACGACGCTGAAGGAGGCGTACGACCGCATCCTGTGCACCGACGTCTCCGCCGCCTGGCGTTACAACTGGACCAGCGACGCGGACCGGATGCCCAACTGGGAGAAGTCGTACGCGCAGGCCAAGAAGCACATCCTGCAGGCCTTCGCCGAGACGTACTCCCTCTCGCTGCAGCAGACCCTCTACCAAATGGGTTCGCGCGTCATCAACAGCCGGAGCGAGATCGACGAGATCCGCTTCTCGCTGCCGAACAACCACCACTTCCTGGTGGACCTCGAGCCCTTCGGGCTGAAGAACGACAACGAGGTCTACTTCGCGGCGGACCGCCCCTACGGCCTCATCGAGGCCACGGTTCTCAGGGACGGCGTCCAGCCGAAGATCCCGGTCGACATGACCAACCTCTGACGCGGGACGCGCGCCCCCGTCCGTCCGCAGCGGACGGGGGCGCGCCACACCGGAGGGAACAGCAGCAATGGCACAGCCTGCAAAGGGGCCGGCGAAAGGCCCGTGTCCCACCCCATCGGCGAAGACGGATGTAGCTGACAGCGAGTCAACTACCGACTGTCACCCGGTGGATGAGAAGCTTCACCCCTCGCGGCTGGTCCCTGCCGCGCTCCAGCACATCGCCGCCATGTACGCGGGCGTCGTCACTCCGCCGCTGATCATCGGGCAGGCCTGCGGCCTCGACACCGTGGCCCAGACCCGGCTCATCGCGGCAGGTCTGCTGATCGCCGGACTCGCCACCATCCTCCAGACGCTCGGCGTCAAAGGATTCGTCGGCAACCGGCTCCCCTTCGTCAACGCCGCCTCGTCGGCGGGCATCGCGCCCATCCTCGCCATCGCCGAGACCAACGCCAAAGGCGAACAACTCCCGGCCATCTATGGCGCGGTGATGGTCGCGGGCATCTTCTGCCTCACCATCGGCCCGTTCTTCGGCAGGCTGCTGCGCTTCTTCCCGCCGCTGGTCACCGGGGTCGTCATCACCCTCATCGGCGTCACGCTGATGCCGGTGCCCGTGAAGTGGGCGCAGGGCGGGGACGACACCGACCCGACGTTCGGCGACATGAAGTACCTGGCGCTCGCCGCCTTCACCCTCGTCGTGATCCTGCTCTTCCAGCGCTTCGGCCGCGGCTTCCTCAAACAAGTCGCCCTGCTGGCAGGCATGTTCATCGGAACGCTCGCCGCGATCCCGTTCGGCATGGCCGACTTCACCTCCGTACAGTCGGCTCCGCTCGCCGCACTGCCCACGCCGTTCGCCGCGGGCGCGCCCACCTTCCAGCCCGCCGCGATCATCTCGCTCTGCATCGTGATGCTGGTCCTGATGACCGAGTCGTCGGCCGGCATGCTGGCCCTCGGTGAGATCTGTGAGCGCGAGACCAACGGGAAGACCATCACCCGCGGCCTGCGCACCGACGGCATCGCGACGCTCGTCGGCCCCGTCTTCGGCGGCTTCCCGACCTCCGCCTTCGCGCAGAACGTCGGCGTCGTCTCGCTGACCCGCGTCCGCAGCCGCTACGTCGTCGCCGTCGCCGGTGGCGCGCTCATCGTGCTCGGGGCCTTCCCCGTCCTCGGAGCCGTCGTCAACGTGGTCCCGATGCCGGTCCTCGGCGGCGCGGGAATCGTCCTCTTCGGCTCCATCGCGGTGAGCGGCATCCGCACGCTCTCCGAGGCGGGACTCGACGACAGCTCCAACATCATCCTGGTGGCCGTCGCGCTCGGAGCGGGCATCATCCCGCTCGCCGCGCCGACCTTCTACGCGCAATTCCCGGCCTGGGCGCAGACCGTCCTCGGCTCCGGAATCAGTGCGGGAGCGCTGGCCGCGGTCCTGCTCAACCTGTTCTTCAACCATCTCGGCACCCGTGGCCCCGCGGCCGCGGCACTCAAATCTTCCTAGGGTCATGCCGTGCCCACATCGCCACCCGTAAGAGAAGGAAGAAGCACCATGGCAGCACCGGCAGACCTGCAGCGCATCGTCATCGAGAACTGCGCGATCGCGACCGTCGACGCCGACGACACCGAGTACGCGTCGGGATACGTCGTCGTCGCGGGCAACAAGATCGAGTCCATCGGCGCGGGGAAGGCTCCCGAGGGCCTTCAGAACGTCGTACGCCGCGTGGACGGGACCGGTCACCTCGTGACCCCCGGCCTGGTCAACACCCACCACCACTTCTACCAGTGGATCACCCGTGGCCTGGCCACCGACCACAACCTGTTCCAGTGGCTGACGGCGCTCTACCCGACCTGGGCGCGCATCGACGAGCAGATGGTGAAGGCGGCGGCCCAGGGCTCGCTCGGCATGATGGCCCGCGGCGGTGTCACCACCGCCATGGACCACCACTACGTCTTCCCGAAGAACTCGGGTGACCTGTCCGGCGCCATCATCGGCGCCGCGAGCGACATGGGTGTCCGCTTCACCCTCGCCCGCGGCTCCATGGACCGCAGCGAGAAGGACGGCGGCCTGCCGCCGGACTTCGCCGTCGAGACCCTCGAAGGCGCCCTCGCCGCGACCGCCGAGACCGTCGACAAGCACCACGACGCCTCCTTCGACGCGATGACGCAGGTCGCCGTCGCCCCCTGCTCCCCGTTCTCGGTCTCGACCGAACTCATGAAGCAGGGCGCCGAGTTGGCACGCGCCAAGGGTGTACGCCTGCACACCCACGGCAGTGAGACGGTCGAGGAGGAGAAGTTCTGCCACGAGCTCTTCGGCATGGGCCCCACCGACTACTTCGAGTCGACGGGCTGGCTCGGTGACGACGTGTGGATGGCGCACTGCGTCCACATGAACGACTCCGACATCGCCGCGTTCGCCCGTACGGGTACGGGAGTCGCGCACTGCCCGTCCTCCAACGCCCGCCTCGCGGCAGGCATCGCCCGCGTACCGGACATGCTGAAGGCCGGTGTCCCGGTCGGCCTCGGTGTCGACGGCACCGCGTCCAACGAGTCCGGCGAACTCCACACCGAGCTGCGCAACGCGCTGCTCATCAACCGCCTCGGCGCACACCGCGAAGCCGCCCTGAACGCGCGTCAGGCGCTGCGCCTCGGCACCTTCGGCGGTGCCCAAGTCCTGGGCCGCGCAAGCCAGATCGGGTCGCTCGAGCCGGGCAAGCTCGCCGACCTGGTCCTCTGGAAGATCGACGGCATCGGGCACTCCTCGATCGCCGATCCGGTGACCGCCATCGTCTTCGGCGCGGCGGCCCCGGTCACGCTCTCCCTCGTCAACGGCCGCCCGATCGTGGAGAACGATCGTCTGCTGCACGTCGACGAGGACGCCATCGCCCGCTCTGCGCGGGCGGAGGCGCAGCGCCTCGCGCGGATCTCCGCCGGGAGCTGACACCTGGAACTCCGGTCAGGGGGGACGGCCCTTGACCGGACTTGAGCAGCCGAGCGGGCTGCTCAAGTGCCGCCCCGGAACGTGGCCCAAAGCTTCACGTCCCCGGGGCGGTCAGTAATACCTGGGCGCACCACCCACAACTTCATACCGAGCAAGTCCTTGCACCACGCACCGCGCACCACCTCCCAGAAGCGAAAAGTGCCGGCACCGCCCGTACTGGAAAACAACCGGAGGAGCCACAGTGGCCACTCAGCCCAGGTTCACCAAGCAAGGCACCACCCCGGACCCATCCGAAGTCGACGGCGAAAGCGCCATACGCGGCGAAAGCGCCGCACAGGAGATCCACCCCGTCGACCAGAAGCTTCCCCCGCTCAAGATGGCGACGACCGGCCTCCAGCACGTGGCCGCCATGTACGCGGGTGTCGTCGCCCCTCCGCTCATCGTGGGCGCGGCGATCGGGCTCTCGGCGAAGGAACTCACCTTCCTGACCGGAGCCTGTCTCTTCACAGCGGGCCTCGCCACCTTCCTCCAGACGCTCGGCATCTGGAAGATCGGCGCCCGCCTGCCCTTCGTCAACGGTGTCACCTTCGCCGGCGTCGCCCCCATGATCGCGGTCGTCGAATCGACCGACAACAAGGACGACGCGCTACCGATCATCTTCGGCGCGGTCATCGTCGCCGGTGTACTCGGCTTCATCGCGGCGCCCTTCTTCTCCAAGCTCGTGCGCTTCTTCCCGCCGGTGGTGACCGGTACGGTCATCACGCTCATCGGCATCTCGCTCATGCCCGTGGCCTTCGGCTGGGCGCAGGGGCCTGTGCCGGGCGCCGATGACTACGGCTCGATGAAGAACCTCGGCCTCGCGGGCATCACCCTCGTGATCGTCCTGCTGCTCCGCCGTTTCACCACCGGCTTCGTCAAGCAGATCGCCGTACTCCTCGGCCTCGTCGTCGGCACGCTCATCGCGATCCCGTTCGGCGTCACGGACTTCAGCCCGGTCGGTGACGCGGACATCGTCGGTTTCCCGACGCCGTTCCACTTCGGCGCACCGCAGTTCGCGGCGGCGGCGATCGTCTCACTGTGTGTGGTGATGGTGGTCTCCATGACCGAGTCCACCGCCGACATGCTGGCACTCGGCGAGATCGTGGATCGCCCCGCGGACGAGAAGACCATCGCGGCGGGGCTGCGGGCCGACTGTCTCGGCTCGGCGGTCAGCCCGCTCTTCAACGGCTTCATGTGCAGCGCGTTCGCGCAGAACATCGGCCTGGTCGCGATGACGAAGATCCGCAGCCGGTACGTTGTCGCCGTGGGCGGCGGCTTCCTGGTCCTGATGGGCCTGTGCCCGATGGCCGCATCGCTCATCGCCGTCGTACCGCGTCCGGTGCTCGGCGGCGCGGGTGTCGTCCTCTTCGGCTCGGTCGCGGCGAGCGGCATCCAGACGCTGGTCAAGGCGAACCTGGAGCGTGACAACAACGTCCTGATCGTGGCCGTCTCGCTGGCCGTCGGCCTCATCCCGATCGCGGCCCCGGAGTTCTACCACGCGTTCCCGGAGACCGCGAAGATCATCCTCGACTCGGGCATCTCCACGGGCTGTGTCGCGGCGGTACTCCTGAACCTGGTCTTCAACCACATAGGCAAGCGCGGCGAGGACGACGAGGTGACCAACCCGATGGAGCCTGGGGGAGAGATCGCTGAACAGAGGGTGCACGAGGGGACTTCCGCAGCGGGGGCCCACTGACGTGGTGGGTCGGCTCCGTCTCGCATCGCGTGAGCTGTCGCGTGAGCTGTCGCGTGAACTGCTGCGAGACGGGGCCGGCTTCCGGCGTCACGTACTAGGCGTCGCTAGTTATGTGCGTGGTTATTTCTTTGTCGCTGCAGCAGTTCAGGGCGGCTGGTTCAGGGCGCCGTCCGGCTGTTTGACGGCGAAGGCGACGGCGAAGGCGACGGCGATGGCGATGGCGAAGATGATGGCACGGGCTACCGCGTCCGGCGGGGTCCATCAAGGGAAGCGGGCGTGGGAAATCCGCACCCTTTACCGCAACTTCCCGCCCCGCTGAGGCCCTGATCTAGGTGGCGTACCGCAACGAGGTGGCCCGACTGTGCGATGCCGTCCCCGACTTCCTGGAGACGATGCCGCCGCGCGAGGCCGGGAGCACGCCGAACGCCTCCTCGACCTCATCCTGGACGGGCCGAGCGTCGTGCCGCCGCAGGGGTCATGCGACAGCTGACCGCTCCAGGCGACGTTGACGTCGAATTCACGCCAGACCGCGAGTGGGCCGCGCTGCTGAACTCGGCAACATGCCCGCACCCACCACATCGGCCTCGCCAGGCAACGCCGTAGCCGCTCCCGTCCGTTCGCCCCTCGTCGGCTGGCTCGCCGTCCTCTCCCTCACCATGGGGCTCTTCTCCATCGTCACCACCGAGATCCTGCCGGTCGGTCTGCTCACCCCCGTCGGCGACACCTTCGGCATCTCGGACGGCACGGCCGGCCTGATGATGACGCTGCCCGGCATCCTCGCCGCCGTCGCGGCACCGACCGTGACGGTCATGACCGGCCGTATCGACCGGCGCCGCATGCTCTGCGCCCTGATCCTGGTGCTCGCCCTCGCGAACTTCCTCGCGGCGCTCGCGCCCGGCTACTGGCTGATGCTGATCTCCCGGGTCCTGCTGGGCCTCGTCATCGGAGCCTTCTGGTCCATCGGGTCGGGGCTCGCGGCCCGCCTCGTCCCCCAGGCGCAGGCAGGGCGGGCGACCGCCGTGATCTTCTCCGCGGTACCGCTCGGCTCCGTGCTGGGCGTACCGGCGGGGACGCTGGTGGGTCAACTGGCGGGCTGGCGAGTGGTGTTCGTGGCGATGGGCGTCTTCACTCTGGCCGTACTCGCAGCGCTCGTGGTGTCCCTGCCGTCGCTGCCGCCACAGCAGGTCACCCGGCTGGCTGTCCTGCGTGACCTGCTCGGTACGCGGCGCGTCAGGGGCGGTCTCGTCGCGACCTTCCTCATCGTGACGGCCCACTTCGGTACGTACACGTACGTCACGCCGTTCCTCGCGGAGGTGACGCATGCGGGCCCGCGGTTGATCACGGTCTTCCTGCTGGCCTACGGCGCCGCGGGGATCCTCGGCAACTTCCTCGCGGGGGCGTGGGTGGGACGCCGGCTGCGCGGCACGTTCACGGTGGCGGCGTGTCTGCTGGCCGCCGCGATGCTGCTGCTTCCCGTTCTCGGCACGGGGAGGGCCGGCGCGCTGACGCTGCTCCTGATCTGGGGCGCCGCGTACGGGGCGGTGCCGGTCTGCTCCCAGACGTGGTTCGTGACGGCGGCGCCGGGTGCGCCCGAGGCCGCGTCCGTGCTGTTCACGTCCTCGTTCCAGGCGACGTTCGCGTTCGGCGCGCTGGCGGGCGGCGCGGTGGTGGACACGGCGTCCACCACTGTGGTGATGGTCCTCGGGGGAAGCACGGCGATGCTGGCGGCGACAGCTGCTGCGCTCTGCGGGCGGCGTACGGGCCCGGCTGGCTGAGGCTTTGTTGGGGTGGGGGTGGTGTTGGCCTGTGGGGTGGTGCTGGTCTGCGGGGTGGAGTTGCTGGGGTGGGGGTGGTGTTGGCCTGTGGGGTGGAGTTGCTGGGGCGGGGGCTTTGCTGGGCCGGGGGTGGTGTTGGTGCCGGGGCCGTCCGGTTGTCGCGAGGTTGGCGGTTACGGGCCGGGTGTCAAGGGCGCTCCTGCGTCGCGTCGGCTGCGCCGATTCCGCTTCGCTCCACCCTTGACACCCGTCCCTCCACCGCGCGAGGGAAGACGACCGGACGGCCCAGGGGCGGGACTCTCGACCAGGGCCGGCTACTCACCCGGCTTCACTGTCGGGTGCGGACTTGTTCGTCGCAGGGCACCCCGAGGGGGGAGGGTGCGCGGTCGCTTCGGGGAGGGGTGGCGGTGTCGTCAAGCGTCCGTCGACCGGGTCTTCTGGGGTGGCCGCAAGGGGTGAGGTGCGCAGGGCGGTTCGGGAATGGGTGCCGGTCTCGTCAGGCGAGTGCCAACCGGATCTTCTTGGGTGGCCGTCACGCGGGAGGTGCGCGGTCGCTCCGGGGAGGGGTGGCGGTGTCGTCAGGCGTCTGTCGACCGGAACTTCCGGGGTGACCGTCACGGGGCAGGGGTGCGCAGGACGGCCCGGGGACGGGTGGGGGTGCCGTCGGGCGGCTGCTGGTTGGTCTGTCGGGTGCGGGCGTTGCTGGTGTTGCGGGTGGCGGCGGTCAGCGGGTGAGCTGTGGGTGGGCTGTGGGGGATTGCTGTCCTGGGCGGTGTGGCTTGCGGGTGCGGGGTGGTCTGCCGGGTTGATGGGGCGGCCTGCGGGGCTGCCCCGGGTCCGCGACAGGCGGCCGTCGGCAGTAGATTGCAGGAAAGTCCCACGACACGCCATGCCGTGCAGGCCAGAGGTGGAACTTTCTTGCAATTCACACCTCCGGACGCCGGTATGCCCCACTTTGCGATAGTGGGCGTGCGGGATGAACACCACGGCAGCCACACCACTCACCATCGCCACTCCCGACGCTGCCACCACCCGCGCTCACAGCCACGACGGCCACACGCGATGGACAGACCCCCGGCCGTGACCGGACGCCGTCCCGGCACCGCTCACTCATCCCCCCCGGCGGCCACACCCGGGAGGCCCGGTCGTCAGACGCCCGATAAGACCCCCACCCACCGGGCGCCCTGCGCACCCCAACCCCTGACGGCCACCCCGGACAGAACGGTCGGCAAGCCGTCCGACGACACCGCCACCCATCCCCCGGACCGCCCAACGCGCCCCTGCCCCTTGCGGCCACCCTGGAAGATCGGGTCGACGGACGCCTGATGCCACCGCCACCCTTCCCCGGACCGTCCTGCGCACCCCTGCCCCGTGGCGGTCACCCCGGAAGTTCCGGTCGGCAGACGCCTGACGACACCGCCACCCCTCCCCGAAGCGTTCGCGCACACCTCCCGTGACGGTCACCCCAGAAGACCCGGTCGACAGACGCCAGACCGGCAGCCATTCCCGGACCGCCCTGCGCACTCCTACCCCTTATGGCCACCCCGGAAGTTCCGGTCGACGGACGCTTGACGAGACCGGCGCCCCTCTCCGGACCGCCCTGCGCACCTCACTCCTTGCGGTCACCCCAGAAGACCCGGACGGCAGCCGCTTGACGAGACCGGCACCCCTCCCCGAAGCGACCGCGCACCCTCCCCCCTCGGGGTGCCCTGCGACGAACCAGTCCGCAGTCGGCCGGAAAACAGCAAAAGCCCGACGGGAGTGGTCGAGAGTCCCGCCCCTGGGCCGTCCGGTCGTCTTCCCTCGCGCGGTGGAGGGACGGGTGTCAAGGGTGGAGCGCAGCGGAATCGGCGCAGCCGACGCGACGCAGGAGCGCCCTTGACACCCGCCCCGCAACCGCCAACCTCGCGGCAACCGGACGGCCCCGGTACGGATCAAAGCCCCCGGCCCAGCGAAGCCTCAGCTTGCCGTTGCCGGGGTGCGTCCGTTGTCCGGCAGGGCTTCAGCTAGCCGTCGCCGGGGTGCGGTCCGTTGCCAGGCGGAGGGCCAGTCCGCCGAGTACCGTCCCCATCACGTACCGCTGCACCCGCAGCCACGTCGGGCGGCGGGCCAGGAACACCGTGATGGTGCCCGCCGCCATCACGATGGCGAGGTTCACCCCCAGGCTGATGGAGATCTGGATGCCGCCCAGCATGAAGCCCTGCAGCAGGGCGTGGCCGGTCGCCGGGTCGATGAACTGGGGTATGAGGGAGACGTACATGATGGCGACCTTCGGGTTCAGGAGGTTCGTCAGCATGCCCATGGTGAACAGGCGCCGGGGGGAGTCGGGGGTCAGCTCCTGGTGGGCGAAGACCGATGTCCCGCCCGGCTTCAGCGCCTTCCAAGCCAGCCACGCCAAGTAGGCCGCCCCGGCCAGCTTCACGGCCACGTACAACTGGGGGACCGCCAGGAAGACGAGCGACAGGCCCAGGTTGGCCGCCGTCAGGTAGACGAGGAAGCCGACGGCCACCCCTGCCAGGGAGATGGCCCCGGCCCGCCTGCCCTGGGTGATGCTCCGCGAGACGAGGTACATCATGTTGGGGCCGGGCGTGAGCACCATGCCCAGGGACACCACTGCGATGCCGAGGAACGCATTCATTCCGATCATTCAGCCAGGATCGGGCGGCGCCACCCTCCAGCACCAGCGACGAATTCTTCACGCATCACGTAAGCGCTGCTACATCGGCGCTGCTACGTCGGCGCTGCTACATCGGCGCTGCTATATCTGCGCGGGGCACCGGCCGCCGAAGCCACAGCCGGCACCCCGCGCCGATCCGGACCCCTCACCGATCCGGACCCCTCACCGATCCGGACCCCTCAGCCGATCCGGTACGAGTCCCCGTACACCTTCCACTCCAGTGGCGTGTTCAGGTTCAGGTTGCCCTTCCTCAGGAACACCCGCTGAGCCGTGTCCACGCGGCTGGTGTCCTCGTGTGCCTCCTCCTGTTTCATCGCCCAGACGCGTGCGTCCAGGAACGCGTGGAGGTAGTCCGTCTCGTCGCCACCCTGGGACGGCGGCTCGGCCGAACGCAGGGCGCGGCGACGGATGTTGCGGAAGCTGGTGTTGTCGCCGCCGTCGCCGTGCATCACGATCGCGTCGTAGTACGCGAACTGCCCGAGGACGCCGATGCCGTCCGCCTTGCCCTGCTTGACGGCCGGATTGAAGTAGACGCGGTCACGCTCGTTGTTCTGCGCCCGCTGGAACTCGGGGTCCCTGGCTGCCCTCTCCCAGTCCCGCTTGTAGTGGGGGTCGAGGCCCTCGTGGGAGTCGGTGCCGTCCACCTCGCGCAGCGCAGGCAGGTACTTGGCGAGGACGTTGTTCGGCTTGCGCTCGGTGTAGAGCTCCACGAGGTCGAGCATGTCGCCCGTGCCCGAGCAGAAGCCGATGATCCCGGCGGTGTAGCCGCGGCCGTCGCCGATGTCCTCGCAGTAGCCGTAGTACTCCTTCCAGTTGAGGTCGGAGTTCTCGGCGCTGCACACGATCTTCATGGCGATCTCCTTCTTCGCCGGATCGTCGAGACCGCCCGCCTTGGCGGTGGGAGTGGCGCCCGCCGTCCGGGCGGTGATGACGGGGCCCGCGACGAGCGAGGCGCCGAGGGCGGCGAGCAGGGTGCGGCGTGAGGTGTGCGTGCGGGGTGCGTGCGTGCGGCGGGGGGTGGGCACGGGGCCTCCAAGGTGGGGGAGTTCGTCGTCGATCCGATGACTCTTGGCTCTTCCGCGTACTGTTAGGAAGGTTTCCTACCAGAGTTCGGGAGTGACGTATACCCAATGAGCGGGGGCGAGTTGGGCGTCCTGTAGGCCGCATCCCGGCCGGTTACCGCGTCCCGGTCAGCCGCTCGCGGACCTGAACAGCGACTTTGTACGTGCTGCCGGTCGGGCGGGTGGCGAGGCGCCCCGGCTTCCTGTGGTCACGAATCCAGGCGTCCTCGATGGCGAACCAGTCGATCGCCTTCGGCGGTCGGTCCTCGGTGAGCGCTGACCGCAGCTCCTTGAAGTACGTTTCCCAGCGCAGCCGGTAGAGCCCGCCGACCAGTCCGGCCCACTCCCGGTTCGCGTAGTCACGCAGGCCCGCGTCCGCCCCGGCCCGCGTGCCCCACACCGTGAGAAGCGACAGCTGGTCGTACGCGAGGTGGTTCCGCTCCGCCGCGTCGGCGCCCCAGGCGCGGGCGTCGGCGACCCAACGGCCGAGCAGGTGACGGGAGTCGGTGGCCATCAGCTTGTCGAGCAGGTCCATCAGGCCGAGCCAGGTCCGGGTCAGCCGGTCGAAGCGGGTGGTGTCGCGGTCGTCGTACGCCTGCTTGATCCGGGGCAGGAGCACCCGGCTGCGGTTGGAGAGCGCCTGGCGTGCCACGTCCAGGAGGTCACGGCGGTAGGCGGAGGAGCCCCGCAGATCGCGACGCACCGCCAGGAGTTCGGCGAGGGCGGGCTCGAAGTCCGCGGGGGCGTAGCGCATCGCCTTCGGCGACCAGGCCGCCGCCGACTTCGCGGACAGGGCGGGGCGTGCGCCGAAGAGGCCGTCCGCGCCCTCGGACCACTCGTCGGCACGCGTCGTGCCGTACGCGGTGCGACGCAGGATGTCCCAAGCGGCGGCCGCGTGCGGGTCGGCGGCGCCGTAGCGGGACACCGACCAGTCGGAGAACCACGTCGTGAGGTCCAAGTCGCCGGTGCGCCAAGCCAGTTCCGAGAAGAGCTCGAAAGCTGCCGGGTTGTTGTCCGCCGCCTCCGGCATCAGGGAGATGCCGCGCATGGTGCTGCCCTCCTTGGTGCGCCACTTCTCGTGGAGCGCCGCCCAGTCGGGGGTGTTGGCGCCGAGCGTCGTGTGCCCGCCGAAGTTCCAGATCGAGCCGAAGGTGTACGGCGTGTCGTTCCAGTCGGACTCGCGGTCGGTGACCTTCGTGAAGCGGTCGGAGAGGCCGTCGACCACCAGCATCATCGACTTGTCGACGGCGTCGACGATGGCCTTGGGCGGGTTGCTCTGCCAGCCGAGGATCACCCAGATGGCGCCGGGGTGCGCGGTCTGGAGGGCCCTCTCGACGGCCTTCGCCGCGGCCGGGACCGGTACGTCGCCCGGCTTTCCGCCCTCGTGGAGGAGGTCCATCTTGTACATCGTCGACGCGCCGAACAGCTCGTCCTGTACGCGGTAGAAGGTCGCGGCCACCCGGTTGAAGTGCTCTGTGCGCGGGTCCAGCCAGTCAGGTCGCGTGAAGCCGACCCAGTCGCCCTGTGGCACGGTCTTCGCGCCGGGATTCTTCGCGGCGAACCCGGGCGGGACCGTCCCGAAGTAGCCGGGGAGCACCGGCGTCATGCCGAGCTCGCGCAGCCGGTCGGTGATGCGGCGGCCCAACGCGGCTCTCTCGGCGAGGAGTTGGCGGGAGACGGGATGCGGGAACGCGGACATGTTCTGCAGCAGCCACCACGGCTGGTGGGCCGGGGCCGGGATCCACTCGCGCATCTCCTTGTCGGAGTAGCCGAACTCCTGGAACACGCGGTGGTAGAGCGCGTCGGCGCCGACGTACACGAGTACTTCGTTGTAGCCGTGCAGCGCGAGCACGTCGATCTCGCGCTCCCAGTACGACCAGTCGTGGTACGCCCCGGTGTAACCGTCGTTCGTGTCGTTCAGGACGAAGCGGTGCGGGGCGTTGGCGCTGCGCGTGACCGGCTTGTCGACGCCGGGGAGCCGGTCGGGAAGGTTGAGCTGGCTGCCGGCCCAGGTGATGTTCGCGTGGGCACTGTGCTTCAAGTAGTGGCGCAGGCCGGTGAGTTGTACCGCCGGGGTCGGTCCGGTGATGGTGATCCGGCCGTGTCCTGCGGAGATGCGGAAAGTGTCGGCAGGGCCCGAGGTGGTGAACGCGAGCTGCTTCCAGTGTCCGGGCAGCAGTCGCCGGGCGGCCTTGATCGCGGGTGAATCGGGGGTCGGGGCGCCGTCGGCGGTGGAGCCGGAGCCGGAGCAGGCGACGGCGGCGCCGGTCGTTCCGGCGAGGGAGGTGAGGGCGGTCAGGAAGGTGCGGCGGGCCAGGGGCATGACGTAGGGATACCCTCCCGGGGTCGGCAGTGCTCGGCATCAGCGGGGTGGTGCGCGGCATCGGCGTGGCGGTGCTCGGCGTCAGCGGGGCGGCGGTCGGCATCAGCGGGGCGTGTATCGGCGTGACAGTGCTCGGCATCAGCGTGGCGTGCTGACGGTGCACCACGATGAACCGGGCGTGAACCGGGCGTGCATCACGGTCAAGGTCCCGCGAGGGTGCCAGGCGTCAGGGCCGTGCTTCGATAGTAGAAGCACGGTGTTACCGTCGGCGGATGACCGCACCGCTGCCCGGCCGACCGACCCCCGCTTCGACCACCGGCCGCCCCCTGATGGCCGCACTCGACCTGTTCGGGCGGCGCTGGAGCCTGCGGATCGTGTGGGAGCTGCGGTCCGGGCCACTGGGATTCCGCGCGTTGCGGCAGCAGTGCGACGCCATGTCGTCCAGCGTGCTGCGCCAGCGTTTGACCGAGCTTCTCGAAGCCCGTCTCGTGCATCAACTGCCGGACGCCGCTTATGCGTTGACCGCGCTTGGGCGTGAGGCCCATCAGGCGCTGCTGCCGTTGGACGGCTGGGCGAGGCGCTGGGCGGAAGAGGTCAGCGTGAACTCGGCAGGGGATCAGCCGCAAGGGCCTCGCGCATGATCGACACGGCGGTCCGCAGGGTGTTGAGCGGACGGAGCAGCAAGGTGGCCTCCCTGAGCCGGCCCTGTTCGTCGACCTCCTGCACGAACGCGCCGTAGACGCTTTCGTCCCGGACGTTGCCGTGGAACGTCGTCACGCTGTGCCGCCCGCCGTCCTCGGTGAACTCCTGTTCCGGCTCGATCCCGGTCAGGCACTGCCCGAGCTTCGGGAGCAGGTGCGCCACGTCGTCCCGGCCGCTGTAGTCGGCGACCGGGCTGTGGAACACGACGTCCGGGGCGAGCGGAAGGCTTGCGCCGTCCGGGGCGCAGGGTGCGAGCAGATCACGTACGTCGAGGCTCATCGGTGTCGGTCCTCCTGGGCTGAGCGGTGAGTGGCCGCGCGGGCGGGGAGCGCTCATCCACGCGCCTCTGCGTGCTTCGATTTCCGAAGCGTACGTGCGCGGGGACGTCACGGGAAGTCCATGAGGCCGTTCCCGCAAGTCCAGGCGGACGCGTCTCCCGTGCGACTCCCGGCGGTGCGCCGAGTCTCCGCCCCGCGCGCCGCGGCGTCATGAGCACCCGGCATCAGTCATCGGATGGATGGCGCTCGATCGCGGCAGGATCGCTCAAACCGAGGCTAGGTAGGCCTAGTTGGGTGCATTGACATCCGATGTATTCGACCCTACGTTCCCGACCGACCCGTCAACCTCAGGGAGTCGCCCCCATGCGCACACAGCTCAGCCGCACCCGGCGAAGAGTCGCCGGGGTCGCCCTGCTCCTCGTCTCGGCCCTCGCCGCGACCGCCGTCCCCTCGGCGGTCGCCGCCCCGACGGAGCCCTCCGCCGCCGCGTCCCCCGCGGCCGAGCGGCCCGCGGCCACCGGGCCCGGAACCGACCACGCCATCGACGACCCCTTCACCGCCGATCGCACCAACTGGTGGCGGCAGGACCGCTTCGGGATGTTCATCCACTTCGGCGCGTACTCCAACCTGGAGGGCGAGTACAAGAAGGCCGACGGCTCCGTCTGCCGTGACGCCGAGTGGATCCAGCGTCAGTGCGACATACCGAAGGCGGAGTACGAGAAGCGGGCCGCGACCTTCAACCCCGCCGACTTCGACGCCGAGGCCGTGGTCAAGGCGGCCAAGGACGCCGGAATGCGCTACATCGTCATCACCTCGAAGCATCACGAGGGATACGCGATGTGGCCCACGAAGGTCAACGACTTCAACCTGCGGGACCACTCGTCCTTCGACAAGAAGCGCGACATCCTCGCCGAGCTGAAGAAGGCGTCGGACGACGCGGGCATCAAGCTCGGCTTCTACTACTCGATCTGGGACTGGCACGATCCGGACTTCCCGGACCCGGCGACCTTCCCCCGGTACGAGCAGCGGATGCGCGCCCAGCTCAAGGAACTGGTCGACACCTACGACCCGGCCCTGCTCTGGTTCGACGGCGAGTGGGACACGGACAAGCCCCACAACCCCTGGACGGCGAGGGACGGCGAGAAGCTGGAGGCCTACCTCCGTGACCTCGACCCGGACCTGATCATCAACAACCGCGTCGGCAAGCGCCGCGTCGTCGACGGCGACTACGGCACCCCCGAGCAGGAGATCCCCGGCGCCCCGGTCGACGGCCAGCTCTGGGAGTCCTGCATGACCCTCAACGGCCACTGGGGCTTCGCGCGCTACGACACCGACTGGAAGTCCTCGGCGACCCTGGTCAGAAACCTCCTCTCCACGACGTCCCGCAGCGGCAACTACCTCCTGAACGTCGGCCCGGACGCCCGCGGCCGCGTCCCGCAGCCCTCCGTCGACCGTCTGCAGCAGATGGGCGACTGGCTGCGTACGTCGGGCCAGGGCAACGCGGTGTTCGGCGCCCGTTTCGGCGGTCTCGTCGAGGAACCGTCCTGGGGTTCGGTCAGCCGCAAGGGCGACAAGCTCTACGCGGCGGTCACCCACTGGCCCGCGTCCGGCGCCGCCCTGCACCTGAAGGCACGTACGGACTTCAAGGTCACGTCCGCTCGGGTGCTCGGCAGTGATCAGAAGGTGACGGTCGACAAGTCCGGCGACGGCTACGACCTGAAGCCGTCCGGCACCGCGGCCAACGCCACCGCCACGGTCATCGAGCTGAAGGTGGACCAGGGCCCGACGGCCCGCCCCGGCAAGGGCAACGGCCTGAAGCAGGAAATCTTCGACAACGCCGAGCTGAGCGGCGCCCCGAGGATCACCCGAACCGACCGTACGGTCAACCACGCCTGGAAGTACGAGGGGTCACCGGCGGCGAGCATCCCCTCCGACCAGTTCAGCGTCCGCTGGACCGGCAAACTGGAGCCGCGCCGCTCGGAGACGTACACGCTGACGACCGTCTCGGACGACATGGCGCGGGTGTGGGTCGACGGCAAGCTCGTCATCGACTCGTGGACGCCGCACGAGCCGAAGATCGACAAGGGGCGGATCGCCCTCACCGCGGGCAAGCGGCACTCGATCAAGGTCGAGTACGCGGAACAGACGGGCGAGGCCCACCTGAAGCTGCTCTGGTCCAGCCCCGGACAGGAGCAGCAGATCGTGCCCGCGACGCAGCTGTACGCGCGCTGAGCGGGCCGCGGATCGTCCGTCGCTGAGCGAGGCCGGGGCCCACCGAACCCTCAGCCGTGCCCGGCCTCCACCTCCAAGGTGCCGATGGCCTCGGCCAGCCACTTCTTCTCCTCCGTGCCGGTGGCGCGCGCGATCCGGAGCATGCCCTGACGGAAGAGGTCGGGTGCCTCCTCCGCCGCCACCGGCTTCCCTTCGCGGTAGAAGAAGCTCGCCGGCATGTCCAGGAAGGCCTGGCGGCGGCGGAGAACGGCGGCCTGCTCGGCCGGGTCGGGCAGGTGACGGAGGAAGGCGAGCAGGGTGAAGAAGCGCTGCCCGTCGGTGATTTCGGTGTCCTTGGGGTCCCGGAGCCTGGCCAGGAGCTCGCCGCGTCCCGCCTCGGTGAGGGAGAGGATCCGGCGGGGCGCGGCGCTCTTGCCCGGTTCGGTGCGCTGTTCCACGAGGCCCGCCTTGACCAGGCGGGTGATCGCCGGATAGAGCGCACCGTCGCTCACCGGGCGGATGTGGCCGCTGAGGCCCTGGATGCGGGTCTTGAGGTCGTAGCCGTGCAGGGCCCCCTCGCGGAGGAAGCCCAGGATCGACAGCTCCAGCATTGAGTTGAGCCCCTTCCGTACGCGCTCGCCGAGGGTGCGCCCTTGTCCGGCCGTGCGGTTGATGCTATCTCTTTCCGCTGTACCTCGTTTCGAGGTACAGCGGAAAGAGGGGGAACGCGTCATGGGCTCGACAGCAACAGCGCCTGGGAAGGAGCACCGGCGCCGACTCGTGTCGCTGGCGTATCCGGTCTACTTCGAGCTGCTCGCCGGGGTCACGGCCGGGATCATCAGCATGGTCTGGGTGGCCCGGCTCGGCGGAGCCGCGGTCGCCGCGGTGGCCGTCGCCACGAACGTCGAGAACCTGCTGCTCGGTGTGATCCTCATGGCCGGTTCCGGTACGACGGTCCTGGTCGCCCGAGCCAGGGGAGCGCGGGACCCGGCCGCCGTACGGTCCGCCGTGCGGGGCGGCTGGGCGCTGTGGGCGCTGATCACGCCGGTCGTGGCCGTCGGCGGATACCTCTGCCGGGAGCCGCTGGCCCGGTTGGTCCTCGGGGGAGACGAGGGGGACGCCTACGCCCTGACGACCGGCTACTTCGCGATCGCGCTGCCGGGTGTGGCGGTGTACTTCGCCACGAATGTCGTCGACGGAATCCTCAAGGGTGCGGGCGACACCCGCACCCCGATGCGCCTCGCGCTGCTGGCCAACGGCCTGATCCTGGTACTGGACCCCTTGTTCATTTTCGGACTCGGCCTCGGGGTGCGCGGCGCGGCGATCGCCACGGTCATCGGCCGGGCAGCCGCCCTGATCTGCGGTTTCGTGGCGCTGAGCCGCAACGCCGAACTGCGCCGAGCGTCCGTCAAGAGGCGCCCGGAACCGTCCGTCCAGCCACCTGCGGCCCGCACCGGACCGGCCCTGCGCCGGGCCAGGCAACTGGCCGCCGACGCCCGCGGGACGATGGTGACGGGCCTGCCGATGTCGGCGGACTTCGTTCTCCGGATGGCGGGCGCGCTCGCCCTGGTCGCGGTCGTCGCCAGGATCGGCGTCGGTGAGGTGGCCGCGTACGGCATCGCGACCAAGGCGATGTATCTGGCGACCATGGCCTTCTACTCCGTGCGTCAGGCCGCGGCCATTCACACCGCCCACCTGCTGGGCGCCGGAAGCGACGAACGGCTCGCCGTCGGGCGCCAGGCGCTCCGCCTCGCGGGAGCCTTGGGTCTCGGAGCCGGGCTGCTGCTGTTCGCCGCCGCCCCATGGATCATGCGGGCGTTCGGAGCCGAGGGCGAGGTGGCCGACGCGGGCACGCTCTATCTGCGCTGCCTGGGGCCGTACTTGACGCTGCTGGCCTGCTTCATCGCGCTGGGCGGAGTGTTCGAGGGCAGCGGCGGCAGCCCGGTTCTCGCCCGCATCACGGGATGTGGAGTGGCGGTACAACTGGGGCTCGCGTACGCCTTGTCGAGCCTGGGGCTGCCGGGCGTCTGCCTGGCCATGGCGGTGTCCATGGCCTTGCAGTGCGCGGCGGTCGGGCGGCTTTACCGGCGTACGGGGCGGGGTCCGGCAGCACCCGTACGCCGGAAGCGGTGGGCGAGCGGCGTCGGGGTCAGTCGCAGAGGCGGCGAGTGGTGAGGGAGCCGCCCGCGTTCTCGTCGTCCGTGCCGAGGGCCGCGAGGCCGGAGCCGGGTACGCAGTGCAGCGCCTCGATCTTGTGGCCGTCGAACTTGTCCAGGAGCTCGGGCGACTTGGCGACCGTAAGCCGCACCTGTCCCGCGCGGGTCACGGTCAGCCGGCCCGCGTCGCTCACGGCGGAGTCGAACGGGCCGTCGTCACCGGCATCGGACGCGGAACTGACCAGGACGCGGCCGGACTTGCTCACCTCGATGTCCGACGCGTGGCGCACGTTCCCCTTCGGGTACGGCGCACGGAGAGTCGCCTTCCTCACCTCCCCGAACTCCGACTCACCGTAGGAGCTGATCGAGAACGGAGCCGCGTACAGCGTCGCGGGGCGGTCCGCGCCCTCGCCCCGGTCCGCCCAGAGCGCCGCCATCTTCCCGTTCCGTGCGGTCAGGGCGAAGCTCTCAAAATCGTCACCGGCGCCGATCGCGGGCAGCGGCGCGATGTCCAGGACCTTCGCGGCTTCCCCGGCGTCGGTCAGCTTGAAGTGATAGGCGAGCCCGCGGCTCGCGACGGCCACGAACTCGTCGGACGTCCCCGGCACCGCGTCGACCGCTTCCAGGTCCACGGGCTCGATGCCGTCCTGCCAGCTGATCGCCGCGACCTCGGCCGGCCGGCCGAGGCGGTGGGTCACTTCGGCGATGCGGTTCTCGCCGGGTCGCTTGTTGTCGCGTACGACGAGGGCGCGAAGTTCACTCCCCGAACGGTAGGTGACGGTGAGGCCGCTGATGCCGGACCTCACGTCGCCCCCGACCTGGTGCCACCGACCTGCCTCCGGCTGCGCGGTGGACGGGCCGGTGCCAAGCACCATGGCAAGTCCCGCGCCCAGAGCGGTGATTGCGGTCAGAAGGGTCTTACGCATGGTCAGGGACCTCTCGCTCGATGCGCGACGCGCGTAGATTCACGGCTGGCCGGACCGTAATGGCCCGGCCGACCGCGAGGCAAGAGAGGTGCCTGGATCGATCTAAGAAGCGGACGGCTCACGCCCCCGTGGACTCCCGGGGATGCGGGGACGGCTACGGCTTGCGGGCCACCGCGCCGTACGCGTCGACCGGTGTCATGTCCTCGGAGGCGGAGTCCGGGCGCCACCGGGTGACTTGAGAGACACCGGGGTCCAACAGCTCGAGCCCGTCGAAGAACCCGCCGATCTCCTCGACGCCGCGGACGTGGTACGGAATCGCGCCGCTCTTGTTGTACGCGTTCGACGCCGCGATCATGCCCTCGCTGGTGGCGGTGCTGTCACTGATCACCAGATAGCTGCCGGACGCCAAGCCCGCCATGAGACGGGACACCAACTCGCGCGCCTGCTCGTAATCGGCCACGTGGCCAAGGGTGTTGAGGATCATCAGGGCGACCGGTCGCGACAGGTCCAGGGTCGCGCTCGCGGACTCCAGGACGGCTTCGGGGGCGTAGAGATCAGCGTCGATGTACGCGGTCTCGCCCTCCGGAGTGCTGGTGAGCAGCGCGCGGGCGTGGGCCAGGACGAGCGGGTCGTTGTCCACGTACACGATCCGGGAGTCCGGAGCCGCGCGCTGGGCGACCTCGTGCGTGTTGTCGGCGGTCGGCAGGCCCGTGCCGATGTCGAGGAACTGGCGGATGCCCCGTTCCGTCGCCAGATGCCGGACCGCGCGGCCGAGGAAGTGCCGGCTCAGACGCGCCACATCGACGAGACCGGGATGGATCTCCTTGATGTGGTCGCCGAGTTCGCGGTCCTTCTCGTAGTTGTCCTTGCCGCCCACGAAGTAGTTCCAAAAGCGCGCGGAGTGCGGCGTGCTGGTGTCGATACGCGCGCGTATGTCCGCGGCTGCGTCGGCTAGGGGTTCGCGGTCCGGCACGGGGGCCTCCTGGAGGGGAGCGGGAGCCTGCTTACTGCTGAAAAGAACGATCACCCGCCAATCTAGTTCCCGCGGCGGCCGTCAGAGGCCGATCACGGTCGGATCGTCCGCCAGCGCCCTGAAGTACTCGCGGGGGTCCGCCACCATCTGCCGTTCGGCGAGGTCCAGGAGGCCGCCGATGGAGTGCAGCTCGGCGGCCTTGGTGCCGTCCGCCTTGTGGATCGACTGCTCGATGCGGAACGTCTTGCGCTCGCCCCAGAGGAACGCGCAGGTCACCTCCACCTCGTCACCCGCGCGCAGTTCGCTGAAGTAGCGGATGGTGTTCTCCAGGGCGACCGGGCCCACCCCCTTGGCGAGCAGATCGGCCTGCTCGATGCCCGCCGCGCGCAGCACCGACCAGCGGGCGTGCTCGGCGTACTGCAGATAGACGGCTTGGTTCAGGTGGCCCTGCGAGTCCGTCTCGTACCCACGGACGCTGATGCTCACGGAAAACGGCTCCGACACGGTATTCCCTTCGAGGTTCAGCACAGTTCATCGGTTCAGCACAGTTCATCGGTCCAGCACAGTTCATCGGTCCAGCACGGTCCAACGGTTCAGCCCAGTTCAACGGTTCAGCACAGTCGCGCACTTCAAGATTCCCTAGCTCCTTCTGGGCGAGGCAAGGAGATAGCGCGCGCCACCAGGCCGCTCGGCGTGTTCGCTGACCTGCCAGCCCGCGGCCTCCAGCGCGCTCGCGCAGGCCCCCAGGGACTCCGAAGTCCCCTCGCGCACGGCGACGGCCTCGGGCTGCGGGGTCTCACCCACCCGGTAGCCGTCTGGTCCGGGCCGGCGGCCCGCCGCCTCCAGGGCCAGCGCGGCGGCCTGCACCAGATGCGTCCGCTCCCAGGCGCAGGGACGGTCCCGCGCACCGTCCGGATTGGTCATGCGGCGCATCTCCAGGAGGCCTTCCCAGGCGCTGCGTACGTCGCGTGCGCGGGCCGCAGGTCTTTCGGTGTCCGGTGGGGGCTCGGCGCCGGTGCGGGCGGCGAAGAGGCCGGAGGGGGCGGGGGCGGCCGGGGGAGCGGGGGCCTCGGCGGCGACAGGGCTCTGCGTGCCTTCCCGTAGGCGATGGCCCGTGGGCGTCAGGAAATAGGCGTGCGGCGGACGGGGATGCCGGAAAGCGAGGCGGTGGCGCACGAGCCCCGCCAGCTGTGCCTCACTCCCCGTAAGCCGTCCGGTCGCCGGGTCCGCGGCCTCGATGATCCGCCGCTGAGCGGCCGTCGGAGACTTCGTCATGAGCCCACCTCTTCCCCAGGTCCTGCTGCCTGGTTCCGATAGTGCCTCGCGCCACTGACAACGGGCGCGGGACGTCAGCTGTCGGTGGATCGCTGGATCGAGAGCTGTCGGTGGATCGAGGAATCGGTGGACCGGCGGATGACGGGCCGCCGACTCAGCGAACCGTTCCCGTGGCGGGGTCGACCACCTTCTCGACGACGAGCTCAAGCGTGCGCCGGTCGTCGTCGGCCGTGCCGCGCTCGCCGGGCGTGCCCGGATACGTGTCGAGCAGCACGTTCGTGGCGCCGAGCTCGGCCAGTGTCTCCAGGTCGGCCCGGAGCTGGTCGACGCTGCCGTGCCCGAGGGGACGGTCCGCCGTGTCCGGCTGCCTGGTGAGCTTGAGCTGGAGGCGGGGCACGAGGTCCGGCACGGGGCGCCCGGCGGCCTCGGCCTCCGCCGCGATGCGGGGCAGCGCCGCCCGCAGGACGTCGAGCGTCGGCATGAACGGGTGCCAGCCCTCGCCGAGGCGGGCCGCGCGACGCTGGGCCGCGGGGGAGTTGCCGCCCACCCAGACGGGCAGGTGCGTGGCCGGGGCGGGGGCGTTGCGGATGTCCTCGTAGGCGACGTACCGGCCCTGGAAGGAGGTCGTCTCCTCGGTCCACGCGGCGCGTATCGCGGTGAGGTACTCGTCGGTGATGGCGCCCCGCTCCTCGAAGGGGACGCCGAGAACCTCGTACTCGGCGCGGGACCAGCCGACACCGGCGCCGAGGATGAAGCCCGCTTCGTTGAGCTGGTCGATGTTGGCGGCGAGGCGGGCGGTCTGGAGAGGGTGGCGGTAGGGGATCACGGTGATCGTCGTGCCGAGCCGCAGCCCCGGTACGCGGCCCGCGAGATGCGCGGCGAGCACGAACTGGTCGTAGAAGGGCGCCGGATAGACCGAGTGCACGTCAGGGGTGACCGTGATGTGGTCGGAGATCATCGCAAGGCCGAACCCGAAATCACGGGCGTCGGTCGCCTGGCGGACGAGGGAGTCGGGGGTGGTGCCCGAGCCGAAGTTGAGGAGGTTCACGCCGTATCGCATGGCGGCAAGTCTTGATGATCTTCGGGGCCCGTGTCGAGCCGGTGCGCACAGCTCGGCCCCGGCCCCGGCCCCGGTCCCGACCGTGGCCGGACCGGCCGGGGAGACCGGCCGGTCCGGAGTTTGGCTACTTGCTCATCGCGAAGCGCATCAGGGCCTGCTCGTCGCCCTGCTTGATCTTCCCGGTCTCGTTGATGACCTGGAGCTTCCAGGACCCGCCTTCCCGGATCGCCTTGGCGACGGCGCAGCCGTTGTCGTTCGTGAGCAGGCTCGGCCAGATGTCGGCGACCTGCTGGGTGCTGCCGCCCGTGGCGTCGTACACCTTGAAGCTGATGTTGCGCGCGTTCTGGAAGGCGCTGCGCTTCTTGTACGCGGCAGCGACGAACACGATGGACGTGATGTTGTCCGGCACGCGCTCGAACTCGACGGTCACCGTCTCGTCGTCGCCGTCACCCTTGCCGGTCTGGTTGTCGCCGCTGTGCACCAGCGAGCCGTTGCCCAGCGGGTCGGTCGAGTCGAGACCGGCGAGGCGCACCGGGTCCGCCCCCGCCATCGCGATGGCGATCAGGTCGAGGTCGGTGCCGGCCTTCTGGCGGAGCTTGCCCATCAGCCCGCCGCTGCTGCCGACGGTGGGGTCCCAGGACACCCCGATGGACAGACGGGTCACGCCGCCCAGATCCGCAGGTCCGTCTTCCTTCTTGAGCGTGATCATTCGCGATCCTTCTTGGTGGTGAGAGTGCTATATGGGACAGAGTGTGCCTGGTTTTACGGACGAATGTTCCAGCTCGCCACCACTGGTCGGCCGTGCTCCGTGCTCAGGCGGCAGACCGTCCCCGTCGCCAGCTGGAACAACGCCCCGCCCGACACCGGCAGTCCGAGTCGCCGCGCCGTCAGCACACGCAGGAAGTGGGAGTGCGCGAAGAGGACCACGCTGCTCTCGTAATTGGCGAGAGCGGCGTCGACCTTGGCCAGCATCCGGTCGGCCCGCTCGCCGATCTGCTCCGGGCTCTCACCGGGGTGCTCGGCGGGGCCCGCGGCCACTCCGTCCGTGAACAGGTACCAGTCGGGGCGGGTGCGATGGATCTCCACCGTCGTGACCCCCTCGTACGCCCCGTAGTCCCATTCGCTCAGGTCGGGGTCGACCCGGGCTTCCGGGAACCCGGCAAGCTCCGCCGTCTCCCTGGCCCGCATCCTCGGGCTCGTGAACGCCGCCCCGATACGGAACCGCCCCACCAGCCGTGCGAGCCCCCGCGCCTGTTCCCTGCCGTTCTCGGTGAGCGGGATGTCCGTCCAACTGGTGTGCCGGCCGTTCATCGACCACTCGGTCTCGCCGTGCCGGACGAGGAGCAGGTCACCCATGGTACGGAACTTCCTGTCTGTCGAGGTTCTGAGGGTTCTGGGGGTTCTGTCTGGGTCTATCGGGTTCTGTCGATAGTTTTGTTGGTGGTGGCCGGACCGGCGAAATGCGCGGTCCGGCCACCACCGAGACTAGATCCCCGCAGGTGCGCGTGGAGGGCGGCCCGATCCGCGCGTCAGGCAGTAGCCCCCGATGCCCGCGAGCGCGCCGAGCACGCCGCCGCCCGCGGTCCACAGCCAGCGCGACGACCACCAGGTCGACGCCCAGCCGTCCTCCGGCTCACTCGATTCGGCCGCCATCTTGGTGCCGGTCCCCGGCACCAAGGGCTTCGCCAGCGCGCCGTCCACCGCCTGCGCGCCGCCCGCGTCGCTCGACGTCACCAACGCCCCGGCCCGCATCGGAAGACCCAGGTCGTCGGCCTTGAGGCCGGTGACCGTCAGGCGTGCGTAGTACGTGCCGGGCAGCGGGTCGTTGGCCCATGGCTCGGCCGACGCGCGCACGGTGCGCAGTGTGCAGGACAGCTCGACCGTGGCGGCGTCCTGCGCGACCGTCTTCGTCTGCGCGCCGAACCGGCACGCCTGGCGGCGCCGCAGCCCGTCGTACACGTCGACCTGCCAGGTGGAGTCGCCGTGCCGCGCCGTGCCGTCGGGGTCGGCGGGCAACTTCACCGTGGCGCGCACGGTGGGGCGCTGCCCGATGTCCGCGGGGAACGACCAGTACAGGTAGTCACCGGTGGACGCCTCCGCCGTCGCCTCCTGGTCCAGCTGGATCGGCGTCGCCGTGCGGAAGGACGTACCTGCCTCGGTGGGCGCGGCGGCCTTGTCGTCGCCGTCGTCGGAGCCGGCGGCGAACGCCGTCCCCGCCGTCCCGGCCAGGGCGAGCAGCGCGGCACCGGCCAGCAGCCCGGCCCGGTTCAACCCACGTGTCGTACGCATCAGTTGGTCCTCCAGACCGCGAAGCGCCAGCGGGAGACCCAGCCCCAGACCAGACCGGCGACGAAGCCGGTGAGGATCAGTACGCCGAGCAGCCACCAGCCGTGGCCGAGGCCGAAGGACGCCACGTCCGACGCCTCGTCGGGCGCGTCCACCAGATCGACGGCAAGCTCGACGGGCAGGCCCGGGGTCGTCTTGACCGAGGAAGGCGCCGAGAAGGAGTTGCTGACCTGGAGGCACACGGTCTCGGCGGCGGGCTCGCTCCCGTCCTTCCCCTCCTCCTCGTCGTCCTCCGGCTTCGGATAGCGCAGGCCGGTCGAGATCACGTCCGTACGCCCGTCACCCGCCTCGGAGCCCCGCACGATCTCGCGGCCGTGCGCGGTCGACGCCCGCAACAGCACGCCGTAGTCCTGGTTCACCGCGCGGTCGGCGCCGACGCTGACGGAAGCGCGCAGCTCCTGGCCGGGCTTGACGTCGACGCGGTACCAGCGGTGCTCGCCGAACTTCTCGCGGTCGGTGTAGACGCCCGCCTTGAGCTGTGGGGCGTCCGAGCACTGGGCGGCGCCCTCGGCGGGCACCGGAGCGGCGACGGGGTCGGCGGCGCGGTCCACCAACTGCTTGACGCGGCCCGAGAGTTCATCGGTGTGCCGCACCGAGGTGTACGTCCCGCCGGTGGCCTCCGCGATGCAGCTCAGCTGGTCGCGGGTCTTGGCGTCCGGCACCAGGCCGAGCGTGTCGACCGTGAGGTGGATGCCCTCGGCGGCGATCTTGCGGGCCACCTCGCAGGGGTCCAGCGGCTGGCAGGTGTCCTCGCCGTCGGAGATGAGGACGATGCGACGGCTGCGCTCGGTGTTGTCGTCCTTGAGGTCGTCGGCGGCCTTCAGCAGCGTGGGGCCGATCGGCGTCCAGCCGGTGGGCGCGAGCGTGGCCACCGCGGTCTTCGCGTCGGTGCGCCCCGCGCGGTCCAGCTCCGCGACCGGGTACAGGAGCTCGGTGTCCTTGCAACCCGTCTTGCGGTCGTCGCCGTGGTAGTTGGCGCCCAACGTGCGTATGCCGAGCTGTACTTCGTCCGGTGTGGCGTCGAGGACCTCGTTGAACGCCTGCTTCGCCGCCGCCATCCGGGACTTGCCGTCGATGTCGCGGGCCCGCATCGAACCGCTGACGTCGAGGACCAGCTCGACCTTGGGTGAGGGCTGTGCCGGTGTGTCGTCATCGGCGGAGGCGGGGCCCGCCGCGCCGAGCCCGGCGGTCAAGGCGGCGAGCAGGGCGAACGCCCCGGCCGCCAGCCGTTGTCTTGTGATCATCGCCGGATCTTATTGATCTTGGCGTGCATACCCAAACCGAGAGGTGGGTATAACCCTTCGCCCCTTCAGCGCGGGACTTCGATCACCGCCTCAGCTCGCGGCCCCCGAACGCCCCGACCCCGTCGGCCTGCTTCCACCACGTCTCCAGTGCCGTCTGGTCCATCGAGTGCCACGGCGGTGTCTCCTCGACCAGCGCGCGGCCGAGGCGCCGCCCCAGATCCACCATCGCGGCGCCGGCGACGCTGCGGTCGGTGTCGTAGGTGTCGAGCGCGTCCGCCCAGGTCGTGGCCGTGGCGAAGGCGGACTCCAGGACCGTCGCGTCCTGCAGCGCCTTGACCGCCCCCGCCCCGGTGTGCGGCCGGGCGACGGTGGCGGCGTCGCCCACCAGGAGCACACGGCCCGTGGTGTAGCGGGGCGCCGTGTAGTCGTACATCGGCTGGAGGAAGAGCTCGTCGGCAGTGGTCGTGCGGACCAGGTCGCCCCAGTAGGGAGGCAGCAACTCGCCGCACACGTAGCGGAGATGAGAGGCGAGTGCCTCTGTGAGACCGCCGGGCGGCAGGCTGGTGGGGGCGGTGAGCCGCAGGTCGCGGCCGAGCCCCAGGTCGAGGTCCGGCGGCGGCGCCGTGTAAAGGACCCAGTTGACGCGGTGGCCGCCGACTCCGTCGGGGATGCGGTAGACGACGACGTGGCCGCCGGGGAAGACGACGTACGCGCAGTCCTCCTGAGCCCACAGTCCCGGGTCCGGCAGCCGGTCCGCCGGGAAGGCGCCGCGCCAGGCGAGGTAGCCGGCGTACGCGGGACGTACGGTGGCGAACGCCGCCGTACGGACCACGGAGCGGTAGCCGTCGGCGCCGATCACGAGGTCGAACCGCTCGGTACCGTCGGCGGAGATCACCTCCGCGCCCTCCGTTTCCTCCCCGCCCGGTCGCACCTCATCCACCGCCACGCCCGGACGGAAGACCACGGAATCGGGCACCCGGCCACGCAACTCACGCCACAGAGGGCCCCAGTTGTACGTACGGAAGGCGAACGGCATCGTCCCGATCTCATGCCCGAGCGGCCCGGCCGCCGACCCGTCCCGCACATACCAGCGGCGCCGCTCCAACTGCACCCACGGCATGTCCGCGTCCAGGTATCCGGCGGAATCCAGCTCCGCGTACCGGGAGTTGTGCACCGCGAGCCCGACCCCGCGGTCCGCCAGACGCTCCGCGGCCCGCTCGTACACCGTGATCTCATCGGCACCACCGCGGTACGCGGCGAGTGCGGCGGCGCATCCGGCGATGCTTCCACCCACGACGGCGACCCTGCCTCCACGCATCATCGCGCCATCCTGACAGCAAGGATGATCCTCTGTCAGTGCAGGGACACGCCGCGTCCGGCGAAGAACGGTTCGAACTCCGAAAACGACATGTCCGCCATCCGCGTCCCGGTGTCGATCCCGGACGGGTTGTGCAGGTGCAGACCCCCGTCCGCGGAACGCCCCGTGACAAGGACCAGGTGGCCGCCCCGGCCGGGCGAGGGCCGGTGCGGGCGGCGGATCTCGTAGTGCACCGAGACCATCACCGAGCGGCCGTCGTCGAGCAGGCCGGTGATCTCCTCCACCGTGAGGTGCCGGTGCACCGTGGCATTGACGCCGTGCACCTCGCGTACGTACTGAGCGAACGGGGCGTAGACCAGGCCGCGGATCGTGCCGTCGGCATCCTCCGTGTACCCGCCGTACTTCAGCGCGCCGTCCCGCAGCTCGAAGAGCGAGGGCGCGGACGGGCCCAGCGCCATCCGCAGGCACGTCAGACCGCACAGATGGCCGCACCAGCGGGCGTAGTCGTCGAGGGTGACGGCGCCCGACCGCGCCCAGGCGGGGTCGGCCGCGGGGTCGAGGCCGCCGTACACGATCCGCTCGACGAGGCCGGGCGAGGCGAACTGCGTCAGGGAAGGGACCTGGCAGGCGGAACAGAGAGACACACGACCCCCGTCGTCCGGTGACATCACTGGCGGTAGCCGCTGAGGAAGCGGCCGATGCGGCTGATCGCCGCGTCGAGATCGTCAGCGTAGGGGAGTGTCAGGATGCGGAAGTGGTCGGGGCGCGGCCAGTTGAAGCCGGTGCCCTGGACGACCTGGATCTTCTCCTGGAGGAGCAGGTCGAGGACGAACTTCTCGTCGTCGTGGATGGGGTGGATCTTGGGGTCGAGGCGCGCGAAGGCGTACAGGGCGCCCTTGGGCTTCACGCACGAGACGCCGGGGATCTCGTTCAGCTTCCGCCACGCCATGTCGCGCTGCTCGTGCAGCCTGCCGCCCGGAGCGGTGAGTTCCCGGATGGACTGGCGGCCACCGAGTGCGGCCTGGATGGCGTACTGGGCGGGGGCGTTGGGGCACAGGCGCATGGAGGCGAGCATGGTCAGCCCCTCCAGGTAGCTCTTCGCGTGCTGCTGCGGGCCCGTGACGACCAGCCAGCCCGAGCGGAAGCCCGCCACGCGGTACGTCTTCGAGAGCCCGCAGAAGGTCAGGACGACGAGGTCGGGTGCGAGCGCGGCGACGCTGTGGTGCACGGCGTCGTCGTACAGGATCTGGTCGTAGATCTCGTCGGCGAAGACCATCAGGCCGTGGCTGCGCGCGAGGTCGAGAATGCCCTCCAGGATCTCCTTCGGATACACGGCGCCCGTGGGGTTGTTCGGATTGATGATCACGACGGCCTTGGTACGGTCGGTGATCTTCGACGCCATGTCGTCCAGGTCCGGGTACCAGTCCGCGGACTCGTCGCACACGTAGTGGACGGCCTTGCCTCCGGAGAGGGTCGTCACGGCGGTCCACAGCGGGAAGTCCGGGGCGGGGATGAGGACTTCGTCACCGTCCTCCAGGAGGGCCTGGACGGCCATGGTGACCAGCTCGGAGACGCCGTTGCCGAGGAAGACGTCGTCCACGGAGACCTCGTCGAGGCCAAGTGCCTGGTAGCGCTGGGCGACGGCGCGCCGGGCCGAGAGGATGCCGCGCGAGTCCGTGTAGCCGTGCGCCTGGGGGAGCATCCGGATCATGTCCTGGACGATCTCCTCGGGAGCCTCGAAGCCGAAGAGCGCGGGATTGCCGGTGTTCAGGCGCAGGACGCTGTGGCCCGCCTCCTCCAGGGCGTTGGCGTGCTCGATGACCGGGCCCCGGATCTCGTAACAGACCTCGCTGAGCTTGCTGGACTGCCGGAACTCCATGCGCTGTGCCTCCCGTGACGTGAGTTACTTGGTTTTACCAAGCTGGAGCTTGGAAAGTCCAACAACTTGCATAGACTGAGTCGCATGCCACCCGCCCCCAGGTCCCGCCGAAGCTATGACCAGTACTGCGCCGCCGCCCGCGCCCTCGACGCCGTGGGCGACCGCTGGACCCTGCTGATCGTCCGAGAGCTCCTGGTCGGCCCCCGCCGCTACACCGACCTGCACGCCGACCTTCCGGGCGTGAGCACGGACGTCCTGGCCTCCCGGCTCAAGGACATGGAGCGCGAGGGCCTGACGACGCGCCGGCGCCTTCCCCCGCCCTCGGCCGCGTACGTGTATGAACTGACCGGGCGGGGCCGCGAGTTGCTGCCGGTCCTGCGGGCGCTCGCCACCTGGGGCACGCCCGCCCTCCAGGAGCGCTCGCCGACCGACGCGGTCCGTGCCCACTGGTTCGCGCTGCCGCTGCTGCGGGCGCTGGCGGGGGTCGGCGCGGAGGGGGTGCTGGAAGTGCGCCTGGACGAGGGCGAGTTCCACGTACGGATCGAGGGCGCGGCGGGGGAGTCCTACGGCGACGGGCCGGCGCCCGCGGAGCCGGACGCCCGCATCGTCATGGACGCCGAGACGTGCGTGGCGGTGAGCGGGGGCGTCCTGACGGTGGGAGACGGCGTGCGGGCGGGCCGCATCGACCTGACGGGCGAGGGAGTCCTCGCGAAGGCGCTGCGCGCGTCGTGAGACCGCCCCGACGCGCCCCCGACGGGGCTCGGTTGGGCCGGTGCGTCTTCTCACACGACGTCCCACCGCGTGTGTCGCAATGTTCATGATCGGCCGGTCGGTATACCGGGCAGGGCGGCACTAGTGTCGTCATGGTCCATGCCGTTTTCGGGCGTGGGCGGTGGCGTCAGCGCAGGCGTCCAACAGGGGAACGGGGAACATGTCCAAGAACGGGAATCAAGGAAGCAACCATGCCGTCCGGGTCTTCCGGGTCCAAAGTGCCTTCACCGAGCTCGAAGGGCAGGTGCATGGCCCCGGGGAGCTGGCCGAGGCGACCGGCCTTGACGACTCGACGGTCCATCGCATCCTGCAGTCCGGCATCTACGACGGCATCTTCGTACGCGAGGGGCGCGGCCTGTACCGGCTCGGCCCCGGCGCCGCGCGGCTCGGTCTGAAAGCACTCACGCACGCGCCCAACACCGATGTGACACATGAGGTGCTGGAGGACCTGCGCAAGGCCACCGACGGAGGGCTCGTCTTCCTCTTCGGCCTCGCCCCGTTCGGCGGGGCCAGGAAGCAGTGCCTCGACATGGCTGTCGGTGACTCCGACCTCGCGGAGCTCGGCATCAGCCAGCGTGCGCTCCTCATGGTCTTCCAGTCGTTGCGTACGGGCGCCTCCGGGCGGGCGATCCTCGCCCACCTGCCGGAGGTCATCCAGGAGGGCGTGCTGGCCGAACCGCCCCCCGTAGAGGCGGGCCCGGGGGTGTACAGGGACGAAGGCGCCCTGCTCGCCTCCCTCAAGGCCGTGCGCGAGCAGGGAGTCGCCGTCGACTCGGAGGAGTGCGCCGCCGGCTGGAACGGCCTTGCCGTGCCGGTCCGCTGGGACGGGCTGATCATGGGCTCCGTCGCGGTGCTCAAGCCCAAGGCGGCCATGCCGCAGTGGCCGGGCGGTGTGGTGAGGGCCACGAAGGAAGCCGCCGACGTGTTCACCGGGACGGGTGGCCGCGGCGCCTGGTCGGGCGAGACCGCCAGCTCTTTCTGATCCTGCGACACGTGCTCCGCGCTCCCTGGTACGCGCCCCGCGACCCGCGTTCGAAATCGCGGTGTAACGCGGCTGTCATAAAACTGCCCGACGGGTTTCCCGGGGCGGCTGAAGTTCGCGCAATATTCGTTTCTCGGCACGTGAGAAACAGCTCCCGTTTCTCACGTGCCGAGACTGGAGGCGCCCGCATTCTCGTCCTGCGGGAGAGGAATGACGTTTCTTGACAGATGCGGGTACCGGCCCCCAATACTCGGGTAGTGGAAAGCCGAAGTTCTGACGCTTCGGATCTGCCGTCGGGGGAGTTGCCTTGGTCCGCGCTGTCAATGTCTGTTCGCACGTGCCAGAAGAGGACCCCTTGTGGGAGGCGGAGTTGAGCAGGATTCCGCTGCTCTCCGCGCGCGAGACGCAAGTGTTCGAGCTGCTCGGCAAGGGGTATTCCAACCGCAGTATCGCGCGGCGACTCGCCATCGCCGAACGCACGGTCAAATTTCACGTGGCGCAGGTGCTGAGTAAATTGGGTGTTGAATCCAGGTTACAGGCCGGCCTTGTCGCCCACTCCAGCAGGCGCCTGTACCAAAGTGCAGTTCCCCGCCGGATGGATGCCCGTTAATTTATTACCGGAAAGAGAAACCCATTTCATTTTCGTGGTGACGGAGAAAGGACACGCCCATGCCGGCCCAGCCTGCCGCTCTCGCCACCCGCCTGTCCGCCGTGCCGGGGCCCGGCCCGCACGCCACCGAGCAGCAGCACGCCCGGGGCAAACTGACCGTTCGTGAACGCCTGGAACTCCTCTTCGACGAGGGATCGTTCACCGAGGTCGAGCAGTTGCGCCGGCATCGCGCCACCGGCTTCGGCCTGGAGGACCGCAGGCCCCACACCGACGGTGTCGTCACCGGCTGGGGCACCGTCCACGGGCGCACCGTCTTCGCCTATGCCCACGACTTCCGCATCTTCGGCGGCTCCCTCGGCGAGGCCCATGCCACGAAGATCCACAAGATCATGGACATGGCCGTCAAGGCGGGCGCCCCGCTGGTCTCCCTCAACGACGGTGCGGGGGCCCGCATTCAGGAAGGCGTCTCGGCGCTGGCCGGGTACGGCGGGATCTTCCGGCGCAACACCAGGGCATCAGGGGTCATCCCGCAGATCTCGGTGATGCTCGGCCCGTGCGCGGGCGGCGCCGCGTACTCACCCGCCCTGACCGACTTCGTCTTCATGGTCCGTGAGACCTCCCAGATGTTCATCACAGGGCCCGATGTGGTCCAGGCGGTGACGGGCGAGAAGATCACCCAGAACGGCCTCGGCGGCGCCGACGTCCACGGCACGGTCTCCGGCGTCGCCGCCTTCGTCTACGACGAGGAGGCCGAATGCCTGGAGGAAGTGCGCTACCTGCTGTCGCTGCTGCCCTCCAACAACCGGGAGATGGCGCCGGCCGTCGAAGCGGGTGACCCCGCCGACCGCCGGACGGACGCGCTCGCCGACCTGGTCCCCGCCGAGGGGAACCGGCCGTACGACATGCGCGCGGTGATCCAGGAGATCGTCGACGACGGCGAACTTCTGGAGACGCATGCGGGGTGGGCGGGCAACATCATCTGCGCGCTCGCCCGCCTCGACGGGCGGCCCGTCGGCGTGATCGCCAACCAGCCGGCGCACCTGGCCGGTGCCCTGGACATCCGCGCCTCGGAGAAGGCCGCCCGGTTCATCTCCATCTGCGACGCCTTCAACATCCCCCTGGTGACTCTCGTGGACGTGCCGGGGTTCCTGCCCGGCGTGGACCAGGAGCACAACGGCATCATCCGGCACGGCGCGAAGCTGCTGTACGCGTACTGCAACGCCACCGTGCCGCGCGTCTCCCTGGTGCTGCGCAAGGCCTACGGCGGGGCGTACATCGTCATGGACTCGCAGTCCATCGGCGCCGACCTGACGTACGCCTGGCCGACGAACGAGATCGCGGTCATGGGCGCCGAGGGGGCGGCGAACGTCGTCTTCCGCCGGGAGATCGCCGCCGCGGACGACCCGGAGGCAACCCGGGCCCAGCTGGTCAAGGAGTACAAAACAGAGCTTATGCACCCTTACTACGCCGCTGAACGCGGACTCATCGACGATGTCATAGACCCCGCGCAGACCCGCACGTGCCTGATCGAGGCGCTGCGTGTCCTGCGTACCAAGGACGTCGACCTGCCGTCGCGCAAGCACGGCAACCCGCCCGCGTGACGGGCACGGAGGACACCGCGCTCACGGTGGTGCGGGGACGTCCCGACGACCTCGAACTGGCCGCCCTCACCGCCGTCCTGAAGGCGATCGCCCAGCAAGCGGGCGCCGCCGCATCCCCGGCGGCACCGGGCTCGGTGGCCGCGCGCTGGGAGGGCGACGGCTGTACCCGGCCGGCCGGCTCCTGGCGCTCCGGAGGCGGACACCGGCCGGGCCCCGCGGGCCGTGCCCGGGCCATGGCGTGAGCCGGACACCGGTTTCGCCCCACACAATCGACTGGGAGCGGATAGTGAAACATCCACTCAACCCGATCGACGAGGTCTTCCTCGCCATGGACCGCGAACTCGGCCTGGTACAAGGGCAGTTCCTGCGGTTCCGTGGGCTGACCCCCTCGCTCGGCGAGCTTCACGACCACCTGGCGGAGCGGCTGCCCCGCCTGCCCCGGCTGACCCACCGGGCGGTGACCGGGGGGCGCGGCGCGTTCCGTGCCCCCAGCTCCGTCTTCGAACTGAGCGACCACGTACAGGAGATGAAGCTCCCGGTCGGCACCCCGCTGGACGAGGTGCTCAGCGCCCTGGTGCGCCGGCCACTGTGCGAGAGAGGGCCGCTGTGGACGATCACCCTCGTGCACAGCTACGCCGACGACGAGTACGCCGTCTGCTACCGGGTCCACCACGGCCTCGAGGACGGAATGGGGGCGGCCCACGTCGCCGCCGTCCTGTTCGGCGCCCAGGCCCCCGGCCGGCCTCCCCGGGACGGTGAGCGAAGCGGGCGGCGCAGCGGGCCGCTGTTCACCGCCGGGCCCCGTGAACTGCTGCGCGGCGCGCTCAGCGTGGGCGCCGGCATGACGCGGGGCCTTGCGCCCGGCCGGCTCTGGCCCAGGGCTCAGGGCGCCGCCCCGGAGAACCTGGCCATGTGCAGTACGAGCGCCACCCGGCGTGAACTGAGCGAACTGGGAAGGGTGTTCGGCGGCACCGTCAACGACGCCTTCCTCATGGGGCTGTGGGGTGCGCTGTCCGCCTGGAGTGCGACGGGCGACGGCCGCCGCGACGTGCGCTCGGTCTTCCGCAAGGCGCCCGTACCCGTCCGGATGCCGCTGAGCACCCGGCACGAGGGCGAGGAGGACGCCGTCGGCAACCACCTCACGACGACGGTCCTCACCCTGCCCGGCCACGAGGTGCCGCCCGCCGACGCGTTCGCGCAGCTCGTCGGAAGCACCCAGCGGATGCGCTCCAGTGGTCTGCGGCCGGCCAGCAGGGCCCTGGTCGCCCTGCTGCCCGCGCCCCTGATCCGCTGGACGGTCAGGCGGCTGCTGAGCCCCCGCTCCTCGCCGCTGTACGCCTCCAACTACGCACTGCCCGCGGGTCTTTCCTTCCGCGACGACCCGGCGGTGGACGCCATTCCGCTCGGTGTGCTGCTGCCGGGCAACGCCCTGTCGGTGACGCTGCTGTCCTGCGGGTCCCGGGTGCAGGTGAGTTTTCTGTACGACCGCAGGCTGCCGGGTGCCCGGCGTCTCGCGGAGTTGTGGCGTGAGGCCCTCGACGAGCTCAACGCGATGGACGCACCGCCGGCGTAGTCGGCTGCCCACCCGGGGGCCCGGTTCTTTCGGCACGCCCCCGCCACCCACCCTTCGAAGGGTTCTTCTATGTTGAGTCGGTCCAGTTCACGCGGTCATTCCGTATGGACCCTGATCGTGACCGGTCTGGCTGTCTTCATGGCGGCGCTGGACAACCTGGTCGTCATCACCGCGCTGCCCGCCATCCAGGAGTCTCTCGACACGAGCCTCCAGGACCTGGAATGGACGGTGAACGCCTACACCCTGTCCTTCGCCGTCTTCCTGATGGCTGGTGCGGCGGCCGGTGACCGCTTCGGCCGCCGCCGGATGTTCGTGGTGGGGCTCGTCGTCTTCACCCTGGCGTCGGCGGCGTGCGCCCTGGCCGACACCTCCCAGCAGCTCATCATCGCTCGCGCCGTGCAGGGCTTCGGCGCCGCCATCGTCATGCCGCTGACGCTGACCCTGCTGACCGTCGCCGTGCCACCCCGCAGGCGCGCCCTCGCGCTGGGCATCTGGGGTGCGCTGAGCGGCCTTGCCGTCGCACTCGGACCGCTCATCGGCGGCGCCGTCGTCGAGAAGATCTCCTGGGAGTGGATCTTCTGGGTCAATGTGCCGATCGGTGTGGTGGTCCTCGCCCTCAGCCTCTGGAAGCTCGCGGAGAGCAAGCGTCCGGAGAGCACGCTCGACCCGGTGGGCACCGTCCTGGTGAGCCTCGGCATGTTCGGAGTGGTGTACGCCCTGGTGCGGACCACCGAGCACGGCTGGGCCAGCGGCCAGGTGCTCAGCTACCTGATCGCCGGTTCGGTGCTCATCGCGGCCTTCGTCCTCTGGGAGCTGCGCACCCGCCATCCGATGCTGCCGATGCGGCTGTTCCGCAACCGCTCGTTCAGTGCCGTCAACTCGGCCAGCCTGCTGATGTTCGCCGCCATGTTCGGTCTGGTGTTCCTGCTGACCCAGTTCATGCAGAACATCCAGGGTTTCTCGCCGCTCGAAGCGGGTGTGCGGATGCTGCCCTGGACCGCGATGCCGGTCCTGGTCGCCCCGCTCACCGCCCTCCTTTCCGGGCGTTTCGGCAACCGGCTCGTGGTCGCCGCGGGCCTGCTGTTCGAGGCCGTCGGCCTCGCCTGGCTGGCCCTGGTGACCGAGGTGCACACCGACTACATCGACCAGGTGCCCGGCCTCGTGCTCGGCGGCATCGGGCTCGGCCTCTTCTTCGCGCCCGTCGCCGAGATGGCCATGAACATCGTCGCCCCGCGCGACCAGGGCATCGCCTCCGGAGCCAACAACACCTTCCGAGAGCTCGGCGGTGTGCTCGGCGTGGCCGTACTGACATCGGTGTTCACCGCACAGGGCGGATACGCCTCGCCGCAGGACTTCGTGAACGGCCTGGTCCCGGCCACCTGGATCGGCGCCGGAATCGCCGCCCTCGGCTGTGTCGCCATCCTCACCGCACCGCGCCGGTCCAAGGAGAACAACGCCGCGTGGCAGGAAGAGGATCGCCCGGACACCGACAGGGAGCCGGCGGACCGGCTCGAGCCCGCGCGGCCCTGACAGCTCCCGGACAACAGCCACCCGATCGCCCGCAGTCGACCAGCCACTGGCAGGGAGTCGAGATGTACGACGCAATAGTTGTCGGCGCACGGATCAGCGGCGCCTCCACGGCCATGCTCCTTGCCCGGGCGGGCCACAAGGTGCTGCTGCTCGACCGGGCCGTGTTCCCCGGCGGCAAGGCGGCCGCGACCAACCTGGTTCACCCGCCGGGCATCCTCCGCCTCAAACGCTGGGGCCTGCTCGACGAGTTGAGGGCCACCGGCTGTCCGCCCATCACCGAGTACGGGCTGCGCAGCGGCCCGGTGCAGCTGATGGCCAGGCTGCCCGACGTGGACGGAGTGGGCGAGGCGTACTCGCCGGAGCGCAGCAGGCTCGACGAGATCCTGCTGGACGCCGCGGTCAAGGCCGGGGCGGAACTGCGTACCGGCGTCTCGGTGCGAGAGCTGATCACCGACGACGCAGGCACCGTCACCGGCGTGCGGGGGGAGACCGCGGACCGTACCCCCGTGGTCGAGCACGCCCATGTCGTCGTCGGGGCCGACGGCTCCAACTCCACCGTGGCCCGACTGGTGGACGCACCGAAATACGACGCGCACCCCGTCCTCAACAAGAGCCACTGGTCGTACTGGGAGGGCCTGCCGCACGACGGACGGGTCCGCACCTACCGCCACGCCCGCAAACACGCCTTCACCTGGCCCACCCACGACGGTCTCACCATCGTGGGAGTGGCCCTGCCGGTGGCCGACTTCAAGGCCACCAGCGACGAGGACCGCGACCGTACGGTCATCTCCGCGTTCGACGAGGTGGACCCGGAGCGGGCGGAGGCGCTGCGCGCGACGAAGCGGGTCGACCGCTGGATGACCGGGTCCGTGCCCAACTTCCTGCGCCTCTCGCACGGCCCGGGCTGGGCCCTGGCCGGGGACGCCGGTTACACCCGGGACCCGATCACCGCCGCCGGGATCACCGACGGGCTGCGGGGCGCCGAACTCCTCGCCGCCGCCATCGGCGCGGGCCTGACCGGCAGCCAGCCGTTGCAGGCCGCCCTCGCCGGATACGCCCGCGACCGCGACGCCCTGGTCACCGGCCACTACCGCTACACCCGCGACCACGCGACGATCGCCGACCACTCGCGGGAGGAGTTGGCGTTCATCCAGGCCATGAACCGCAGCCCCACACACGGCCGCGCGATGGTCGGCATGTTCGCCACGATGGTCCACCCGGCGGAGTTCTACTCACCGGCCAGCATCCACGCCCTGCTCGACCACCTGGAGCCGGGCGCGGGACCCGGCTGGAAACTGCGCATGGTCCGCTGGCTGGCCCGTGGGGCGCCCCGGCACCTACCCGGCGCGACCCGCACAGCCGACCGCCTCGTGGCGAAGAACCTCGGGCCCATGGGGCAGTACCTGGCTTGAGCCACGGTCCCCCGCGTCCCGCGTACGCATCGCGTTCCCTCATGACCAGCCCTCACTACCAGCACGGAGGCACCACCATGACCGTCCACACCTCGACGGATCTGCGCACCACCTTCCTGTTCCCCGGCCAGGGCGGCTTCGACGGCGAGGCCCTGCGCCAGGCCAAGGAGAAGTACCCGCAGGTCAGGAGGGTCTTCGAGCGTATCGATGCGGAGACCATGAACCTGTTCTCGCGCCGAATAACCGACTTGGTCCTCGGGGATCGCAGCACCGATCTGCGGGAACTCCTCGACGACGACGCATGGGCCTCCCAGGTGGCCATCTACGCCGCAGGACTTGCCGCGTACGAGATCCTGGACGCCCAGGGGGTGCGTCCGGACGTCCTCGCGGGACACAGCCTCGGTGAGATCACCGCACTGGTCGCCGCCGGGGCGTTCTCCGTCGAGGACGGGGTGCGGATCGTCGCCCAACGGGTGGCGGTCATCCAGCGGCAGAAGGGCATCGAGGGCCGCATGGTCGCGCTGTCGGCCGGCGCCGACCGGGCCCGCAGGCTCCTGGACCTCCTGGACGACCCGATGCTGGCCGTCGCCACCGAGAACCACGACGAGCAGACCGTGGTGAGCGGCCCCGGTGAGGTTCTCGACAGGGTGATCGCGATCGCCGGGCAACTGGGCATCGGCGCCATCGAGATCGACGCCCCCTTCCCCTTCCACACCCCGGCGCTCGCCCCCGCCGTACCCGAATTCGCCGCCTACGTCGGCAAGTTGGACCAGCACCCCCTGCAGCGCCTGGTGTACTCGCCGATCCTCCAGCGGTACTACGAGCCCGACGACGCACTGGCCGACCGCCTCGCCGAGCACTTCGTCACCCCGGTGCGGTTCGCGGCCGCGGTGCGCCACCTGCAGGCCGCCGGTGTCACCACGTTCGTGGAAGCGGGCGGGCGGGCCGCACTGTCCAAGCTCGTCGCCAGGCTGACCAAGGGCTCGGAGGTACGTGCCCTGCCGTCACTCGCGATCGACGGTGACGGCGGCCTCGCCCTTGACGCCACCTTGCGGATCCTGCGGGACGCCGGCCTTGCCGGAGCGGCGGGCGCACCGGGCCTGGCCGAACTTCTCGCCCCCACGGTGCCGGCCGACGTGTTCGACGCGTACTGGACCGAGCACGGCGACGAGGTCCTGCGGCGCATCGCCGACGACCTGGGTGCCTTCACCCCTGAACCGGCGGCGCAGACACCGGCGCCCGCCACCGCTCCGGCCGTCACCGCTCCCGCCGCCGCACCGGCCGCCGGGGCACCGGACCGTGCCGAGATCCACGCCGAGCTGCGGACCCTGTACGCCGAGGCGCTCGAGTACCCCGAGGAGGTCTTCGAGGACGGCGTGCAGCTCGAGGCCGAACTGGGGGTCGACTCGGTCAAGCAGGTCGAGCTGCTCGCCCGCGCCTCCAAGCTCTACGGCCTGCCCACGCGGGAGGCCGGTTTCCGCCTGGACAACTACAACACCATGGACAAGATCGTCGACTTCGTGGTCTCGCAGCTGTCCGGCCGGGAGGCCGTCGCCGCGGGCTGACGGGCTTCCCGTCCCGCGGCTTGCGCTCGTCCTCCCGGCTCCAGAAGGGCACGTGTTCCATGAAAGACCTCACAGGCAAGGTGGCCCTGGTCACCGGCGGATCAAAGGGGATAGGCAAGGCCATCGCGCGTGAACTCGCCACGCGCGGCGCCTCGATCGTCCTCAACTACTTCCACTCGCACGATCAGGCCAAGGCGACCCGCGACGAGCTGACCGCCGAGGGCCACCGGGTCGACCTGGTCCGTGCGTCGGTGGCCAGGCAGGAGCAGGTCGAGAGGATGTTCGCGGAGACCGACCGGCTGCACGGTCGGCTCGACATCCTCGTCAACAGCGCCGCCGACGGCGCGCTGCTGCCGCTGGACGAGATCACCGACGAACACCTCGACAAGGCCATCGAGATCAACTACAAGGGCGGGCTGCGCTGTGCGCGCGCCGCCGCACCGCTGATGGCCAGGGGCGGTGGCGGCTCGATCGTCACGGTCTCCGCCCTCGGCGGCTCCCAGATGGTGATGGCCAACTACCTCGCCTGCGCACCGGCGAAGGCCGCGGCTGAGGCCGCGTCCCGGTACCTGGCCGTGGAGCTCGCGCCGCAGGGCATCCGGGTCAACACGGCGTCCGCGGCCATGCTGAGCAGCGAGGTGGCGGACAAGTTCCCCGACGCGGCCAGGATGCAGGAAACCATCGCCCGGGCCACCCCCTGGGGACGGCTCGGCACACCCGAGGAGTTCGCCACCGTAGTGGCCTTCCTCGCTTCCGACGACGCCCGCTGGATCACGGGACAGGTCGTCCTCGCCGACGGCGGACTCACGCTCGGCGCCACCCTGCTTTCGCCGCCTGCCGGGGACTGGCCCGCGCAGGACCGGCCGGCGGAGGCGCCGTCTGTCACGGCCGATGCGCCGGAGCCGGTAAGCGAAGTGCCGGTCACCGAAGTACCGGTAAGCGAAAAACCGCTCGCCGAAGTACCGGTCACCGAAGTACCGCTCGCTGAAGTGCCGGTCACTGAAGCCGAGTTCGGGGACGACTCGATCGCCGTCGTCGGCATGGGTCTCGCCGTCGCCGGAGCGAACAGCCCCGAGGAGTTCTGGAAGCTCCGCATGACGGGGGAGGAGCTGTTCGTCGAAGTCCCCGAGGACCGCTGGCAGCACCAGAGCTTCTACTCGGCGGACACCGCCGCCGAGGACAAGGCGTACGCCGACCGCTGCGTGTTCATCACCGGCTTCGAGCCCGCGCAGGGCGCCCTCGACGGCATGGAGGGGAGCCCCGACGACCAGGAGCTCACCACCCAGTGGCTGCGCCACAGCCTGGTCCAGGCGCTCGACGGGGTCCGCCGCAGCGACACCGACAGCTGCTCCTTCGTCGTCGGCTACACCCCGGACGGCAGCCAGCATCTGGAGGAGGCCGGGGTCCTCGACAGCGTGACCCGGATGACGCACGACATCATCGACGACCTGGCGATGCCCGACGGCGAGCGGCAGGCGCTGCGTGGGGACATCGACGCGTCCCTCACCCGCCGCTACCGGCGCCGCGGCAAGAACCCCTCCCGGTTCCTGCCGCACCGGGTCGGTGAGCTGGCCATGCAGGACATCCTGCCCCCGTCCACCGAGCTCCACATGGTCGACACCGCGTGCTCCTCGTCCCTGTACGCCATCGACATCGCGGCCAAGGGCCTGCTGATGGGCAAGCAGGACATCGCGGTGTGCGGCGGGGCCTTCGCCCTGGCGCCGCGCGGCACCGTGCTCTTCTCCAAGCTCCAGGGACTGTCCAAGAGCGGCAAGGTGCACGCCCTGGACGAGGCCGCCGACGGCGTGATCTTCGCTGACGGCGCCGCCCTGGTCGTACTCAAGCGGCTGAGCAAGGCGCAGCAGGACGGTGACGAAGTCCTCGGCGTGCTGAGGGCGTTCGGTTCCTCCTCGGACGGCAAGGGCAAGGCGATCTACGCGCCGAACTCGGCAGGACAGAGCCTCGCGGTGCGGCGCGCGCTGGAGAACGGCGACGTGAACGGCGACGACGTGGACTGGATCAACGCGCACGCGACCGGCACCCCCGCCGGTGACCTCGCGGAGTTCTCCACCCTGCGCGAGCACTTCGGCACGGCACGGGCGACCGCGGTCACCTCCAACAAGTCCCTGATCGGGCACACCGGTTGGGCCGCCGGCGTCGTGTCGCTGATAGAGAACCTCAAGGGCCTGGAGAAGCAGACCATCCCCGGCCAGTTCCGCTTCACCAACCCCCGCGAGGACTTCCACCTCGCCGACACGCAGCTGGACATCCCGACCGAGGCGGCGCAGTGGTCCGGGCGCAGCGACCGTCCCAGGCTCGCCGCCGTCTCCGGGTTCGGTTTCGGCGGGACCAACGCGCACCTGATCGTCGCCGGGAACCAGCCGCGCGTGGAGGCACCCCGAGTGGAGTCCGCCCGAGTGGAGTCCGCCCGCGTTGCGGCACCTCCCGTGTCGGCACAGGAGGCACCCGCCGGGACGATCCCCGCCACCAAGAAGCCGGACCCCGACAGCCGTGTGGTCATCGTCGGCTGGTCGTCGCATCTGCCCGGCCTCGCGGACCGCGACGAGGTGTCGGGCTGGCTGGCGGGCGGGAAGCCACCGCTCGACAGCTTCGGCGCCGCCTATCCGTCGCCGCCGTTCAACGAGGTGAGGCTGCCGCCCAAGACCATCAGGGCCCTGGACCGGTGCCAGCTGATGATCCTGCAGTGCGCCCACCGACTGCGCGACCAGATGCCCGAGTTCTGGGGCAAGCAGGCCGCCAAGACCGGTGTGTTCGTCGGGCACATGGGTCCCACCCGGGCCGCCATGCTGTACGCGAACCGCTGCTACCTCGACGACATCGGGCAGGCCGTCGCCGACTCGCCGGCGGCCGGCTCACCGGCCGCGAGGCAGGTGCTCGAGCGGCTGCGCGAACAGGTCCAGGCGATGATCCCGGAGTCCAACGAGGACGCGTTCCCCGGGCAGATGCCCAACATCATCTCCGCCCGGGTGTCGAACTACTTCGACCTCCACGGCCCGAACATGACCATGGACTCGGGATTCGCCTCCGCGCTGTCGTCGATCACGTCGGCCGGACGCTACCTGCGCACCGGCGAGCTGGACTTCGCGCTGGCCGGCGGCATCAACGGCAACAGCCTCCCCGCGTACCGCTCCCTGATCGGCGACCTGCTCCCGGAGCAGGAGCAGGAACTCGCCGAGGGCGCCTTCCTGTTCGCCCTCGCCACCGAGGAGCGGGCCGAGCGCGAGGGCCTGCCGATCCTGGCGTACGTCGACGAGCCGCTCGGCAGCGAAGCCGTGCGGGCGGGCGCCGCGCCCGAGCGGGACGCCGTGCGGTGCACGGATCCCGAGCACGCCCGCTACCTGGGCGCCGCCGGAGGGCTCGCCGTACTGAAGGCCCTGCACGGGCCCGCGGGCACGATGGAGGTCTCCTGCGACCAGACCGGCGGCGCACCGGGTGCCCGGCTGCGGCTGACCGTCCCCGGTCCCGCCGAACCCGCCCCGGAACAGGGGGGTTCACGCGGCGCCGTCACCGGCACCGTGCCGGCGAGCTTCGTGTCGACCACGCACACCGGGGAGGGCGTCCCCCTGCGGGTGCGCCGCCAGATCCCGGTGCTCGAAGCGACACCGGCCCGGCCGGTGCGGGAGCCGATCCCGTTCCTGCCGGACGGCGCACTCGTCGTCACCGACGCACCCGGCCCGCTGGCCGAGGCAGTGGGTCCCGACACCGCGCTGACCGTGCTGTCCACCACCGAGCTGGTGGCCCCGCGGCCCGGCTGGCACCACCTCCCCGAGGTCACCCCCGACGCCGTCCGCGCCGCACTGGCCGACCTTGAGCGACCGGTCACGCATCTGCGGGTACTGGCGGCACTGGGGCGCTCCGCGCCCGCCGGGCAGCCGCTCACCGAGGGCTCGGGGCCCGTGCTCGCCCTGCACGACGCGACCTACCTGGCGCTCCAGCACGCCCACGCCGGGCTCTCCACCGCCGAGTCCACCCTCGTCATGCTGTTCCTCGACGCGGTGCCCGGCGGCACCCCGCACCCCTTCTCCGGGCTCTTCACCGGTCTGCTCAAGAGCGCGGGACGCGAATTCAGCGACAGCACCAGCTTCGCGCTCCTCACCTCGGCCACCGAAGTGGCCGACGGGGTACGCCGCGTGGAGGAGGAGAGCCGGGCACACCGGGACTTCCCCGTCGTCGTCGACGCCGAGGGGGTGCGCCGCACCCCCCGGCTGCACGACGAGCCGGCCGTCCTGGACGCCTCCGCCCCGGCGGCGCTCGACCGTGACTCCGTGGTCGTCGTCGCAGGCGGCGCCCGGGGCATCACCGCCGAGGTGCTCAAGGCGGTCGCCGCCGAGTTCGGTCCCCGCATCCACGTGTTCGGCAGCAATGACCTGGACAGCTACCCGCCCTCGGTCTTCGCCGGCAGCGACGAGGAGTTCGCGGCGGGCCGGGCGGCGTACATCACCGCGGAACTCGCCAAGGCCAAGGGCGAGGGCAAGTCGAAGGGCAAGGGAAAGACGAAGGGCAAGGGTCGGCGCCCGTCGGTGGCGGACCTCAACAAATCCTTCGACCGGATGCTCAACGCCAGGGACGCCCGCCACAACCTCGACGCGATGGCCGAGCACAGCGGCGCGGGCCGGGTCAGCTACGTGCAGTGCGACATGCGCGACGGCGCCCAGGTGGAGAAGGCCATCGGCGCGGTGCTCCAGGAGCACGGGCGGATCGACCTGTTGGTCAACGCCGCCGGGCTGCAGCGCTCGGCGCTCATCAAGGACAAGGACTTCGCGGAGTTCGCCTCCATTCGTGACCTGAAGGTCGAGTCGTATCTGCACCTCAAGTACGCGCTGCGCGACACCCCGCCCCGCATGTGGTGCAACTTCGGGTCGCTGCTCGGGTACTTCGGGCAGCTCGGCGAGTCCGACTACGCATCGGCCAACGACTTCCTGGGCAGTGCGGCCACGTACGCGGCGGCCACCTCGGAGCTCCACGAGTTCACCATCGGGTGGACCCTGTGGGCCGGTGTCGGCATGGGCGCCAATGAGCTGACCAAGGCGTACTACGAACGGGCCGGCTCCTACAGCAGCATGGCCGTCCCCGAGGGGGTGCACCACTTCGTACAGGAACTGCACGCGCCCGATCGGCGGCCCTCCCTCGTGCACCTGGGGGAGGCCGAACGCGCCACCGTCGAGGAGTTCTACCCCGGGTACCTCACGGAAGACCCCTCGGCCGCGGCGCCCGGCTTCTTCCTGCGCCGGGTCGTCGGGTCGACGCCGACGTCCGCCGAGTTCGAGTGCCGCTTCGACCTGGACACCGACGGCTATCTGGAGCACCACACCGTGCGCGGTGAGCCGACCCTGCCGGGTACGTTCGTCACGGAGATGGCCGCGGAGGCCGCCCGGCATCTGGTACCGCACCAGCACGTCGTCGCCTTCGAGGACCTGAGGTTCGAGCACTTCCTGCGCGTCTACCGCGACCTGCCGACCGCCCCCAAGCGGCTGTACGCACGGATCGCCGCGACCGGCGACTCCGCGACCGGCGACTCCGCGACCGACGGCTCCACGACCGCCGTCGAGGTGCGGATCACCGAGGACGTGGTGTCACCGGCCGGTGTCGTACTCGTCAAGGACCGGGTGCACTTCACGGCCCGGGTCCTGCTCGCCGACGCCTACTCCGCCGCTCCGCACTGGGAGGCGTGGGACACCGCGGACGACACCCCCGTACCCGATCCCTACCATCAGCCCGGCTCACCGGTGCGGCTCACCGGACCGTTCGTGTCGACCACCGACACCCGTATCCACCCCAACGGCAAGCGGGGCCGCTACGCCCTGTCGCTGCCCGCCGACGACCCGACGTGGCAGCGGTTCACCGTCCCGAGCATCCTGCTGGACGGCCTCGCCCGGGTCGGGGTCCTCGACCTCGTCGACGGCCATCTGATCCCCGTCGCGGCGCCGCTTTCCATCCGCCGCATCGACCTGTACGAGGACACGAACGACCTGTCCCTGTCCGGGTCCAGGTCCGAGGCCGGCGGTGACATCGAGCTGTACGCCACACCGCCCGGCTTCGACCTGGCCGCCGACCTGATCGACAACCGGTTCGTCGCGACCCGGGCCGACGGCCGGATGCTCCTGCAGATGAAGGACATGCAGGCGACGTTGATCGGCTATGTCGACGCCCGGACCGGCGAAGCCGTCGCGGCCACCCGTGACTGACGAGGCGCGGCCACCCGTGACCGACCTGCCTGAGGAGGAAGGAAACCGCACCATGACACCCGTACGCGAACGGCCGCCCCCGCCGGTCTCCGCCGACGCCGCGGCCAACGCCTCGGTACAGGCGGTGAGCCGGATGGAATGGCAGCTCACCGCCCTGCCGACGCCCGCCGCAGACCCCGCGCGCCTGGTGGGGATGCGGGTCCTGCTCCTCGGCGGCGACCGGGAGACCGCCGCGGCCGTGGAGCGTGAACTGACCGGGCACGGAGCCCTGGTACGACGCCACAAGGCGGCTCATGAGCCCCCCGGGGCCCCCGGGGCAGGCGGCGACGCTGTGGACGCGATCGTCGACCTGACCGTGGGCACCGGTCCCGGCGACCCGGGCGACTCCGGCGACCCGGGCGAGGCCTGGCGCGAGCCGCTCCTCGAGACGGTGGCCGCGCTGCGCGAGCACTACGACGACTGGTCCGCCGAGACATCGGCGCGGCGCCTGTACTACCTGGCCGTGACCTATCTGGGCGGCGGCATGGGCCATCACCCCCAGGACGATATGGTGCAGCCGCTCGGTGGCATCTGGGCGGGTCTTGCGAAGACGCTGCACCGCGAACTGCCGAACTGCAACGCGCGCGTCGTCGACACGAGCCTGTCCGCCGTGGCAGGCCTGCCCGGCATCGTCGCCGCCGAACTGGGCAGGCCCGGCGAGCTGGAGGTCGGTCACCGCGAGGGGCAGCGGCTGACTCTCACACCCGTCGCCCGGCCGGCCGGGGAGCCCGCCGTCCCGCTGGGCCCCGACGACTGTGTGCTGATCTCCGGCGGCGGCCGGGGCATCGGCTGGGAACTGGCCCGCTCGCTGGCCGCCACCTACGGCCTGCGGGTCGTGGTGACGGGCCGGGAGGAACTCCCCACCGGCGACGAACCGTGGTTCGGTGCGGGGGAGAGCGAACTCAAGGCGTACGAGCAGGAGGTGTGGGCCCGGCTGCGGCAGGGGGTGACGCCGGTCGAGATACGGCGGGACATCGCCCGTACCCGCCGCCTGTGGGAACTCGCGACCAACATCACCGAAGCCAGGTCCAGCGGGCTGCGCGTCGACTACGCCCGGTGCGACTTCACCGACCTGGAGCAGGTGCGCGCCCTCCTGGCGCGTGAGGGCGCCGCGCTGACCGGGGTCGTGCACAACGCCGGGGTGGACACCGCGGCGAGGCTGCCCAAGAAGACCGACGAGGAGATCCTGCGGACCGTCCGCACCAAGATCGGGGGTTTCCTCAACCTCTTCGGTGAACTGCGGGAGCACCGGCTCAAGTTCTTCTGCAGCGTCGGCTCCCTCACCGGCCGGCTCGGCGGGATGGTCGGCCAGCTCGAGTACGCGGCGGCCAACGAAGGTCTGGCCCGGCTCGGCCGGTGGGCAGGACGCCGCGCGGACTTCCCCGTGATGACGCTCGCCTGGCCGACCTGGGACCGCATCGGTCTCATCTCCAACTTCTCGGCGACGCTGCGCTACATGGCGGCCATCGACATCACCGACGGCCTCGCCAAGTGGCAGGCGGAGCTGCGGGCGGGATCCGAGGGCGAGGTCACTTTCGTGGGACCGCTGGGCAGGGCGATGAGCCCCGGCCAGGCCACCGACTATCCCGTCGTGCCCGACCTGCCGGGCTTCACCGGCACCTATCCGCGGATCTTCCACCTCGGCGAAGTGACCACGTACAAGCCGCACGTCCGCATGGTGTCGCGGGTGACGTTCGACCGTGACCGGGCGCCGGTCCTCGGCGACTTCCTGGTGGACGGCGCGGCGGCGGTCCCCGTGAGCGTCCTCCTGGAGAGCGCGGTGCGCGGTGCGGAGTGGATCGTCCCCGAGGACTTCCCTCAGCTGCGGGCCGGCTCACTGGAAGAGGTCGTCGTACCGCTCGACCTGCTGCGGCTCGACGCGGAACCCACCGTGTGGGAGCGCGAGGTGAGCGGCGCCCACGAGGGTGACACCTGGGTGGTCGACGTGCGGTTCAGGCGAGTGTCGGACGCCGGGGACGGACCCGAGGCGAGCCTGCGCGTCGTCCACGAGCCGGGCGGCACCCGCTCCGCCGCCCTGCCGCGGCCCGATGTGAAACCGACGACCGTCTGGCGCTCCGGCCCGCCACTGCTGAGCTGGCGTGCGTCGGTGGTGCCCGCCGCCGTCTGGTCCGAAGGGCCGGACAGCCGCCTGACCGCCGTGGTGCGGCCGTGCGTCCCCAACGACCTGTGGGCGACGCTCCACGCGCCGCGCACCGCGCTGCCGGTCTCCGCACTGGAGAACGTGATCCGGGCCTGCGCCAGCCAGGGCGAAGGTGTTTCGGTCGCGAAGGACCCGTTGGTCATCGGCCGTATCGCACTCCATTCACAGGAGTCCGGAGATTCCCTCATCGAAGGGGATCCGGCCCTCGGGGTGTGGAGAGTGAAGAACTCAGAATCGGGCGCTCCCGTCATGACCGTTTCGGGATTGCGCGGCCCGGTCGGAAATGGTTGACCGCTGCCCTCGGGAATGACACGGTTGAATTCGGCAGAAAATACACTGCACGGAAAATGAACTGCACGGAAATTCGCTGCACGTAGAAGCACTGCACGTAAATCAGGGAAGGTACACATGTCGAAGCTGCTGGAGAACAAGGCCGTACTGGAGCGCTACTACGAGGAGTGCCTCAACAAGGGCAACCTCGATGTGATCTACGAGGGTGCCGGCGATGACCACATCAGCCACGGAACGGCCCCGAACGGCAAGGAGGGCGTCGAGCACCTCAAGGAGTGGGTGCGGCTCCAGCGCGCGTCCTTCCCCGACCTCCATGTGACGGTCGACGACTGGATCCTGGAGGACGAGAAGGTCGTCAGCCGGTTCACCGCGCGCGGCACCCACACCGGGGAGCCCTACGAGGGCGTGCCGGCCATCGGCCGGGAGTTCGCCGTCAGCGGCATCGTGATCGACGCCTTCGACGGCGGGAAGATCGTGGAGAGCTGGTTCTCGCTCGACGGGCTCGACCTCGCCAAGCAGTTGGGCGCCCTGGGGTGAAACCACCGGCCCCGGCACCTGGTGGTGCCGGGGCCGGTGCGCGACGTCAGCCCTGCCGGACGGAGCGGGCGTACGCGTCGGTGATGGGTTCGGCGCGTGCCTCCGCGTTGCCGGACGCGGCGATGGAGTCCAGTGCCCGCTGGAGGACGACGGTGTCCTCCAGGGTGTGGATCTCGGTGATCTTGCCCCACTTCAGATACATGAACTGGGTCATGATGTTGTCGTAGCGGGTGCCGTCGGGCAGCGGCCCGCCGATGCGCACCCGGGTCGCGACCTTGGTCATCCAGGGGCCGCCGGAGATGATGATTTCCAGCGGCTCGAAACCGGCGTCGGGAATGAGCCTGAAGACCCGCTGCCACCACAGGCTCATCGCCTCGACGGTGTGCCGCTCACCGGAGAGCGCGTGCTCGCCGTAGAAGACGTAGGTGAACTCCGGTGCCAGCGTGTCCACCATGGACTGCCAGTTCCCGGCGTTGATGTCGGCAAAAGCCTTACGGAGCTTGGCGGCAACGATTCGGTGGTACATAAACTGCCTTCCGAGCGCGCGGGCCGCTTTTTTGCCACAGCCCCCTGAATTGTTTTCCGCTGACGCTTCAATTGATACCACGGCGCCCCGCACAGGGATATACCCCCAGGATCGGGGCGGAGAATAGGAGAGTGGGATGACGACAGCCCTGCCCGTGCTGATCACCGGCTGTTCCTCCGGGATCGGCCGCGCCTGCGCCCTGCGGATGCACAGGGACGGCCTGACCGTGTACGCCACGGCACGCAGGCCGGAAACCCTTGCTCCGCTGGCTGCCGAAGGAATCCGGACGCTGCGCCTGGACGTCACCGACGAAGCGAGCATGCGCGAGGTCGTCGACCTCATCGAGGCCGAGCACGGCTCGGTCGGCGCCCTGGTCAACAGCGCCGGATACGCGATGTCGGGCGTCGTGGAGGAGGCAGGCCTGGACGACATGCGGCGGCAGTTCGAGACCAATGTGTTCGGCCTCGCCCGGCTCAGCCAGCTGGTGCTGCCCGCGATGCGGGCCGCGCGGCGCGGAACCATCGTCAACGTCTCGTCCATCTTCGGCCGTTACGCGGTCCCCGGCGGTGGCTTCTACCAGGCGTCCAAGCACGCGGTCGAGGCACTGAGCGACGCCCTTCGACTCGAGGTGGCGGACTTCGGCGTCCGCGTCGTCCTCATCGAGCCGGGCCCGGTGCGCACCACCGACTTCGGCGCCACCTACGTGGCCAACCTCAAGCCCGTGAGCAAGGACTACGACGAGTTCCGCCGACGCACGGCCGAGTACTTCGACGCCATCTACACGGGCAGCCGGCGCTCCCTCGCCGGCACCTTCGCCATCCAGGCCGACGATGTCGCCCGGGTGGTGGAGCGGGCAGTACGCAGCGCCCGCCCGAGCGCCCGCTACCCCGTCGGGTTCCTCGCCCGCAGCACCCTCGTCCTGCGCAGGCTGGCCCCTGACGTCGTCTTCGACAACCTCTTCGTGCGGCGCGTGTTCCCGGTGCCCCGCGACGAGGCCCGCCGCGCCGTCCGCGGCGCCACTCCGATCGACGAAGCGCGCCGCACGACGACGCCGCGCCCCCAGCCCCGCCACGAAGGAGACCGCCGATGACCGCCACCACAGCCCCCGCGACCACACCCCGCGGTGCCGCCCGCGCTCCCGGCCCCAAGGGAGTGCCGCTGCTCGGCAGCCTCGGCCCCTGGCGCCGCAACACCGCCGAGTTCCTCCTCGGCCTGCAGCGTGACCACGGCGAGACCGTGCGCATGCGGCTCGGACCGATGACGGTCCATCAGATCACCGGTCCCGAAGCGGTGCAGCAGGTCCTGGTGAAGAACCACGCGAACTACGTACGCGGCCCGCTCTACGAGCAGTTCAGCGTCGTCATGGGCAAGGGTCTTCTCACCTCGGACGGAGACTTCTGGCGCGGGCACCGCCGGGCGGTCCAGCCGGCGTTCCAGAAGAACACCATCCTCGACATCGTCCCGAACATCGTCACGGCCACGAACGAGATGCTCGACGACTGGGACGCCAAGGCCGCGCGCGACGAGCCCGTCGACCTGATGACCGAGATGCTCAGGCTCACCCTGATCACGCTCAGCCGCTCCCTCTTCGCCTACGACATCAAGCCCTCGTCCCGGGTGCTCAAGCACATTGTCGACGACGTGGTCGAAGTGATGTTCCGGCGCGGCACGCCGTCCGAGATGCTGCCGTCCTGGCTGCCCACCGACCGCAAGCACAAGATCGCCCGCATCCACCGGGTCTTCGACAAGATCGTCGCCGATGTCCGCGAGAACTACGCGCGCACCGGCGAGGGTTCGCTGATATCCCTGATGGAACAGGCCGAGGACCCCGTCACCGGCGAGCCCTGGACCGATCAGGAGTTGCGCGACGAGCTCCTGACCATCTACCTGGCGGGGCACGAGACGACCGCGGTGTCGCTGTGCTGGACCCTGCTCTCGATCGCCAACCACCCGCCCGTGCAGGAGGAGTTGGACGCGGAGATCGACCAGGTCCTCGGCGGTGGCCTTCCGGACAAGCAGAACACCGACGGGCTGACGTACACCAAAATGGTGGTGGACGAGAGCCTGCGGATGTATCCGCCGATCTGGATCTTTCCCCGGGCCGCCGTCGGCCCGGACAACCTGGGCGGCTACGACATCGAAGCCGACTCGTCGATCCTTCTCTCACCCCTCGTGTCCCACCACAACCCGCTCCACTGGGACAACCCGCTCGCCTTCGACCCGTACCGCTTCACCGCGCAGGCCGTGAAGGAACGCCCGCGCATGGCCTACTTCCCGTTCGGCGCGGGGCCGCGGCAATGCATCGGCAACACCATGGCGCTGCTCGAACTGCGGACCATCGTCACGATGATCAACCAGCGGTTCAAGCTGAGCATGATCCCGGGCCACGCCCTGCAGTACGGCTCGCCGGTCATCTCGCTGCGCCCCCTGCAGGACGTCATGGTGCGCCTGACGGCACGCGACCGCCCGGCGGCCGGGCGCGTCACCGCGCCCGCGTCCGCACCCGCGTCCACGGCGCCGGTTCCGGCCGCGCAGAAGTGCCCGGTCACCGGCGGCTCGGAGGGTTGATGCGCCGTTGGAACGGACCGCCGGGATCTCTCCTCTGACGCTCGCTCAACTTCGGGTGGCCCGCCCCCTGGTGGAGCCCTGACGGTGTCAAGCTGTTCGAGGAAGGGGCCGGCCCGCTGTAGCGTCTGAAGTCTCTTGTCAGCGGTGAAGAGCGGAGCGGGCCCATGCACAGCGCAGGCGATCGGATAGACACGTCGACGGCACATTCGGCGCGGGTGTACGACTACATCCTGGGAGGCAAGGACCACTACCCTGTCGACGCTGAGGCGGGCGACGCCATGTGCGCGCACTGGCCGGCGCTGCCCGTGCACATGCTGGAGAACCGACGGTTCATGCACCGTGCCGGGCGCTTCCTCGCCCGAGAGCAAGGCGTCCGGCAGTTCCTCGATATCGGCACCGGTCTTCCCACCGCCCCCAACCTGCACGAGGTGGTGCAGGAGGTGGCACCGGAGTCCCGCCTGGTCTACGTCGACAACGACCCCATCGTCCTGGCCCACGCCCGCGCCCTCCTGCAGAGCTCGGCCGAGGGAGCGACCGCCTACGTCGACGCCGACATGCACGACCCGGACACCATTTTGGACAGTCCCGAATTCCGTGCGCTGATCGATGTGAACGAGCCGGTCGGCCTGATGATCATCGGGATTCTGCACTTCATCCTGCCGCCGGACGACCGGCGCTTGGTGCGGCGACTGCTCGAACCGCTCCCGCCGGGCAGCTTCCTGGCGATGACCATCGGCACCGCCGACTTCGCGCCCGAGGAGGTCGGCCGGGTCGCCGAGGAGTACGCCCAGCAGGGCATGCCCATGGCCCTGCGCGACCTGCCGACCGCCACCTCCCTCTTCGACGGGATGGACCTGGTCGACCCCGGGATCACCCAGGTTCACAAGTGGCGGCCGGGCCCCGAGCAGGACGGCATCGACGACCGGGCCATCGCCATGTACGGGGCGGTGGCGCGTAAGCGCTGACAAGGCGGGCCTGCCTCCCGAGATGAGTGCTCCTTACTATGCTGAGCGCTGGAATTGGTCGTGGAAAGCAAGGGAATGGAGCGGTGGGACCTTTGGGCACGCTGAGGGAGGTCACCGCAACCCGCTACATCGAGCCCTTGCGGGCCGGCGGCTCCGTGCCCGGTGTCGTCGAGGCCGACGACCTGGGGACGTACGTCGTGAAGTTCACCGGGTCGGCGCAGGGCCGCAAGGCGCTGGTCGCCGAGATCATCGTCGGTGAGTTGGCCCGCCACCTCGGCCTGCGCTTCCCCGAACTCGTCCTGGTCCACTTCGACCCGGCGGTCGCGGCGGACGAGCCGCACCAGGAGGTCCGGGACCTCCTTGACGCCAGCGCCGGGCTCAACCTGGGCATGGACCTCCTGCCGGGCGCGGTGGACTTCACCCCCGAGGCGCTGGACGTGGGCCCGCTGGAGGCGGGCAAGGTGGTGTGGCTGGACGCCCTCACCGCGAACGTCGACCGCACGGTGCACAGCTCGAACCTGATGATCTGGCCCACGTTCTTCGGCGTCCATGAGCCTCGCCTGTGGCTGATCGACCACGGCGCGGCCCTGGTCTTCCACCACCGCTGGGGCGCGTCCGCGCCCGACAAGGCGTACGACTTCCGGCACCACGCCCTCGGGGGATACGCCCCCGATACGGCCGCCGCCGACGCGGAACTCGCCCCCCTCGTCACGGAGGCGGCGCTGCGCGAGATCGCCGGTCTCGTGCCGGACGCGTGGCTGGCGGACGAGCCGGGGTTCTCCTCACCCGCCGAGGTGCGGGAGGCGTACGTCGGCTTCCTGCTCGCCCGTGCGCGGACGTCGGCGGCCTGGCTGCCGCGGGAGTTCCCCAGCCGGGGAGAGCTTGCCGCCGCCGACGCCAGGCGCGCTGCCGCTACGGAGAAGGGGCGTCCGGCCTGGCTGAAGCGGGTCCCTGACCTGCACGGGAAGCCGGCTGCCGAACAGGACTGGTCCTCGCACCTCGGCTAGCTCATGCCAAGGCCCCCGGCGCTGTGCGGTGCCGGGGGCCTCGTCATGAACTCCGCTGGGGAATCAGCGCAGCTGCTCGTAGGCCGGGAGCGTCAGGAAGTCCGCGTAGTCCGCGTCCAGGGAGACCTGGAGCAGGAGGTCGTGGGCCTGCTGCCACTTGCCTGCCGCGAAGGCCTCCTCGCCGATCTCGGCGCGGATGGCGGCCAGTTCACCGGCGGCCACCTCGCGCGCCAGGTCGGCGGTGGCGGTCTGACCGTTCTCGAAGACGACGCCCGCGTTGATCCACTGCCAGATCTGCGAGCGCGAGATCTCGGCGGTGGCCGCGTCCTCCATGAGGTTGAAGATGGCGACGGCGCCGAGGCCGCGCAGCCAGGCCTCGATGTAGCGGATGCCGACCTGGACGGCGTTGACCAGGCCGTCGTACGTGGGCTTCGCGTCGAGGGAGTCGATGGCGATCAGGTCCTCGGGAGCGACCTTCACGTCCTCGCGCAGCCGGTCCTTCTGGTTGGGCTTCTCGCCGAGGACCGCGTCGAACGACTTCATCGCGATCGGGACCAGGTCCGGGTGCGCGACCCAGGAGCCGTCGAAGCCGTCGCCCGCCTCGCGGTCCTTGTCGTTCTTGACCTTCTCGAAGGCGACCTTGTTGACCTCCGCGTCCTTGCGGGACGGGATGAACGCCGCCATGCCGCCGATCGCGTGCGCGCCGCGCTTGTGGCAGGTGCGGACGAGGAGTTCGGTGTACGCCCGCATGAAGGGGGCGGTCATCGTCACGAGGTTGCGGTCCGGCAGGACGAACTTCGAGCCGCCGTCACGGAAGTTCTTGACGATGGAGAAGAGGTAGTCCCAGCGGCCCGCGTTCAGGCCCGACGCGTGGTCGCGCAGCTCGTAGAGGATCTCCTCCATCTCGTACGCGGCCGTGATCGTCTCGATGAGGACCGTGGCGCGGACGGTGCCCTGCGGGACGCCGACGTAGTCCTGCGCGAAGACGAAGATGTCGTTCCAGAGGCGGGCCTCCAGGTACGACTCCGTCTTCGGGAGGTAGAAGTACGGGCCCTTGCCGAGCTCGATGAGGCGCTTGGCGTTGTGGAAGAAGTAGAGGCCGAAGTCGACGAGCGCGCCGGGGATCGGCTGCCCCTCGAACTGCAGGTGGCGCTCGTCCAGGTGCCAGCCGCGCGGGCGCATGACGACGGTGGCGAGCTCGTCGGCGTCCTTGAGGGAGTACGACTTGCCGCTGCGGTCGTCCGTGAAGTCGATGCGGCGCTCGTAGGCGTCGGTGAGGTTGAGCTGCCCGAGGATCACGTTCTCCCAGGTGGGCGCCGAGGCGTCCTCGAAGTCCGCGAGCCAGACCTTGGCGCCCGAGTTCAGGGCGTTGATGGTCATCTTGCGGTCGGTCGGCCCGGTGATCTCGACGCGGCGGTCGTTCAGGGCGGCCGGTGCCGGTGCCACCTTCCAGGAGTCGTCCGCGCGGATGGCGGCGGTCTCCGGGAGGAAGTCGAGCGTGGAGGTGCGGGCGATCTCGGCGCGGCGCTCGGCGCGGCGGGTGAGGAGTTCGTCACGGCGCGGCGTGAAGAGCCGGTGCAGCTCGGCCACAAAGGCGAGGGCCGCGTCGGTGAGGACCTCCTCCTGCCGCGGCAGAGGCTCCGCGTCGACGATGGCCAGCGGGGACTGCGCTGGTGCGGACATGAGCTGTCACTTCCTTCAGCGAGCTTCACAGGTGGTGCCGCGGCGGCCGCCGGGCATTCGCGGTGACACTCAGTGCCACAGGAGCCGAGATACGGTCGTGGACCCCACTTGCGGGAACGGGTGCTTCTGAACAGTGGATACTAGTTTCCTCATAGTGGAAGTTCAATCGTCTGTTGATGTCGAGATTCTCTTCATCGACAGAACGTGTCGCTGAGTGCCATGCCGGTCACTCAAGGTGGATCAGGTCGGCGGGGGTGTCGATGTCGTACGCCTGGGCCACGTCCCCGCACTCCACGAGCGCGATCTCCCCGGCGTGTTCCTTCAGATAGGCACGCGCCCCGCGGTCACCCACAGCGCTCGCCGCGATGCCCGCCCAGTGGTCCGCGCCGAAGAGCACGGGATGGCCGCGCTCGCCGTCGTACGCGGCCGCCGCGAGCGTGGCGGGCGAGGAGAAGGCGGCGTGCACCCGGGCCACCGCGGCGGGGCCGATGCCCGGCTGATCGACGAGGGAGACGAGGGCGGCGTCCGTGCCGTCCCCGGCGTCGCGGAGCGAAGCAAGCCCGGCCCGCAGCGATGAGCCCATACCCTCCTGCCAGTCCGGGTTGTCGATCAGTACGCAGCCCGGGAGCGAGGCCTTCTCGCGTACGGCATCGGCGTCCGCGCCGAGTACCACGTGCACGCGCGTGCATCCGCCCTCGCGCAGAACGCGGACCGCGTGCTCCACGAGGGGTCGCCCCTGGTGGCCGAGGAGCGCTTTCGGCCGGCCGCCGAGGCGTCGCCCGCCGCCCGCGGCGAGGAGAAGTCCGGCGATCATCGGATTCGTCATGGCTCCTGCATACCGCACCCCGTCCGCGCGGTCCCGGTGGCCGGGGGCTCTCCCGGCATTCTCCCGGGGCCGGAGGCGGTGTGTTCCGGCCATAAAGTGGCGCGTCCCGCTTCCCGTGGCGTTTACTGGCCCGCGTCCCCCTGGTGTCTGACCAACGCCGTGCGGGGTCGGCAAGATCGGAACGAGTACGTGCGCGCGAGGTCGCGCGAGGGGGAGAGCTGTGTTGCGGAGCGTGGGGCAGAGGCGAGTGACCGGCAGCGATGAGGATCCGCGCGTCGCGGAGTTGAGCACGGCGGTGTCACGACTGCGCCGTGAGCTCGCCGCTCATCCGGCCGAGTTCCCCGACCGGGGCATCGCCGAGGACGAGCTCGCGGCGCTGGCCGCGATGGCTCGAAGCGGCGCCCCGGAGGTGCCGCGGCTGCGACGCTCCCTGCTCCTGGTCGCCGGAGCGATCGGCTCGGTCAGCGCCCTGTCCTCGGGCCTCGCGGCGGTCAGAGGAGCGGTAGAACTCTTCGGCGACCCGGGCCCGAGGTAAACGCTGCCGCTGCGCTCCGGCCTGCGAACTGGGTGCGGCGGGGCGGGCGGGGCGGTTGTGGCGCGGCGCGCGGACGAGTCGTGGCGTGGCGCGGGACGGGTTGTGGTGCGGCGCGTAGGCCGGTCGTGGCGCGGTGCGCGAACCAGGTGTGATCCGGTCGGCGGCCAGATGTGGAGCGGTGTGCAGACCGGTGGTGGCTCCGCGTGCGGCCAGTTGCGGCGCGGCGTGTGGGCCGGGCGTGGTGCGGTGCGCGAACCAGGTGTGATCCGGTCGGGCGGTCAGATGTGGAGCGGTGTGCAGAGGTGGTGACTCCGCGCGCGGCCAGTTGTGGCGTGGCGTGTGGGCCGGTCGTGGTGCGGTGCGCGAACCAGGTGTGATCCGGTCGGGCGGTCAGATGTGGAGCGGTGTGCAGACCGGTAGTGGCTCCGCGCGCGGCCAGTTGTGGCGTGGCGCGCGGACCGGCTCTGGCCCTGCGCGCGGACCAGATGTGGTCCCGCGGGTGGAGCAGCCCTTGCCGGTTGTGCTGAGCTCGTTCTCAGATGTCGGGCGGGGTGGAAAGCCTTGCTCCGGTCGGCAGGCTGTGGCGAGCCGCGTTCTTCTCAGGTGCCTGACGGGCCGGGAATCCGCACCCTGCCGTCCACCAGCTCCACCACCCGGTCGGCGACAGCCAAGCGTGCTCGGTCGTGGGTGACCAGGACTGTTGCCGTCCGCCACTCTCGCGTGAGGCGCGCGAGGAGGTCCAGGACCGCCGCTCCCCGCTCGTGGTCCAGCGCACTGGTCGGCTCGTCCACCAGAAGCACCGCGGGCTCGTTCATCAACGCCCGCGCGATGCCGACCCGTTGGCGTTGTCCGCCCGACAGCTGGTGGGGGCGTCGATGCGCGAGGTCCGCGAGGCCGACCGTGTCCAGCAGGTCTCGTGCCCGCTCCCGGACCTCGCCCGAACGTCCGCGCCCGTCCAGGCGCGCCATCAGCTCCACCTGCTCCCGTGCCGTCAGGGACGCCAGCAGGTTCGGCTGCTGGAAGACGATCCCCATCCGCCGCCGCCGCAACCGCGCACGTTCGGCCGCGGACAGCGCACCCGTCTCCGTGCCCCCGACCACCACCCGGCCCCGGTCGGGGCGCACCAGCGTCGCCGCCACCGCGAGCATGCTGGACTTCCCGGAGCCGGAAGGGCCGACGACCGCCGTCAGCGTCCCGGCCGGTACGTCGAGGCCGACGCCGTCGAGCGCCGTGAGGCGTCCCTCACCGTCCGGATACGTCAGCGTGATGTCTTCGAGCGACAGACTCATCGGGCACTCCCCAGCGCGGTCAGCGGATCGACGGCGGTGATCCGCCGGACGGACAGGCCCGCGCCCAACGCCCCGAGGGCGATCATCACGGCGGCGGGCCACAGCACGGTCGGCGGATCGAGCACGAAGGGGACGTCGCCGCCACTGATCGCGGAACCGACCACCGCCGCGATCCCCGTCCCCAGGGCCGTCCCGGCGGCCAGCATCAGCACGGCCTGTCCCAGAGCGTCCCTGAGGAGATACGGCGTGGACGCGCCGAGCGCCTTCAACACCGCGATGTCGCCCGCGCGTTGGATCGTCCACACCGTGAAGAACGCTCCTATGACCAGCGCGGAGATGACGAAGAGGAAGCCGCGCATGAGCTGCAGCGAACCGTTCTCCGCCTGGTAGGAGCCGATGGCCGTGAGCGCGCCGTCGAGAGACTTCGTCTCCGTGCCCGCCGCCTTGTCCCCGGCGGCGAGATCGATCCCGCCGCCGGTCCGCAGCGCGACGACCGTGGCCTGCTCGTCCATCGACGTACCCCGGTGGCCAAGCCGCTGCCAGTCGTCCAGCGCCGTCCATACGACGGGGGTGTGGCTGTACGAGGCATCCGACGCGACCCGCGCGACCCGCTCCTCGACCCCGCTCCCGCCGAGCCGCACCGTGTCCCCGAGGCCGACACCGAGGTCCGCCGCGGCCTTCTCCGAGAGCACGGCCTCGCCCGGCGCGACCCCGGCCGGCGCGATCCCGGAGTCCGGTTCGACGCCGAAGGCGGACACGGCAGCCGAACGGTCACCCGCGGTGGCGTTGAGGGTGCTGATGCCGATGGGCTCGGCGGACCGTACGCCTGGCCGCGTCGCCCAGCTCTCCCAGGCGCGCTGATCCAGCCGGGAGCCGGTGAAGGAGACGGACTGGCCCGGCGGCGGCGCGGCGAACGCGAGGTGGTCGGCCGGAAGGCCGGTGATCGCGGAGGTGTTCTCCCTGGCGAGCCCGGCGGTGAGCCCGGAAAGCAGCCCCACGAGCAGAGTGATGAGTACGACGACGGCTCCCATCAGGGCGAACCGCCCCTTGGCGAACCGAAGGTCTCTCCATGCGACGAACATGCCCCCACCCTCCGTCCGCGCCCGCCTCCGCCGCATCGCGCCACAGCACGCTTCACCCGAATCGAAGGAGGGAGCCCGCGATCAACCTTTCGGTTGAGGGAGGCAGGGACCGCCGCGCCTACCCTGGAGGGTCCGATGAACGCCGACACCGTCCCCGGCCACGCCCCGCCTCTCCCCGCATGACGAGGCCCCGCGGCCCCTGCCTCACCCCGCCCCGCAAGGCGCGTCGGGACCCTGGCCCCGACCTTGCCCCGCACCCGCTCCCGTACCCGACCGAGGCCCCGATACTCCGCGCCGACTCGATGCCCCCCTCCCTGCCTCCCTCCCGGACCACCCCCGTCGCCTTCGTCCTGCGGCTCTGCCTGCACGCGCTGCTCGCGGGGCTGCTCGCGCTCGCCGCTGTGCGCGCCCTGGCCGACGGCGGGCCGCGTGCGGGTGCCGTCGTGGCGGCCGTGATCGCCATGGGCGGCGTCTACGCGACGGGCACGCTCAGCCCGGCCGTGGCGCGGTCGCAGCGTGCGGCGGCCGCGTGGCTCGCGGCGCTCGGTGTGTGCTGGGTGGCGCTGATCGTTCTGTCGCCGGACGGGCTGTGGACGGCCTTCCCCCTGTACTTCCTGCAACTGCACCTGCTGCCGTTGCGCTGGGCCCTGCCCGCCGTCGCGCTGACCGCCGCTGCCGCCATCGCCAGTTTCCTGCTGCACGGTTCGCCGATGTCACCGGGTAGCTTCATCGGGCCGCTGCTCGGCGCGGCCGTGGCGGTCGCCACCGTCCTCGGGTACGAGGCGCTGTACCGGGAGAGCGAGCGGCGCCGGCAGCTGATCGACGAGCTCATGGCCACCCGGGCCGAACTCGCCGCCGCCGAGCGCACAGCGGGCACCCTCGCCGAACGCGAACGCCTCGCCCGCGAGATCCACGACACACTCGCGCAAGGCCTCTCCTCCATCCAGCTCCTGCTGCGCGCCGCGCAACGCGCCCTGCCCGCGGGATCGCCTGCCGCGCCGCACATCGAGCAGGCCCGTGCCGCCGCCCAGGACAACCTCGCGGAGGCGCGGCGCTTCGTGCGGGCCCTCAGCCCGCCCGACCTGGAGCGCGGCTCGCTGGCCGGAGCGCTCGAGCGGCTCTCCGCGTCCCCCGGGGCCGAGGTCCACGTCAAGTTCTCGGTGAGCGGTACCCCCACCGAGCTGCCCACCCCGTACGAAGTCGCGCTGCTCCGCACCGCGCAGTCCGCCCTCGCGAACACCGTCCGGCACGCCGGTGCCGGGCGCGCCGAGATCACCCTGAGTTTCATGGACACGTCCGTGTCCCTGGATGTCGTCGACGACGGGCGCGGCTTCGACCCGGCCTCGACGCCCCGCGGGGACGACGGGGGAGACGGGGGAGACGGGGGATTCGGACTGCCCGCGATGCGCGCGCGGGCCCGGTCGCTCGGCGGCACGCTGAGCGTCGAGTCGGCGCCGGGGCAGGGGACGGCCGTCGCGGTCACGCTGCCGCTTCCGACGGGGGCGCGAACGGGGGCCGGGCTGTGAGCGCCGCCGTGCCGGAGCCCATCCGGCTGCTCCTCGCCGACGATCACCCCGTCGTACGCGCCGGGCTGCGTGCCGTGCTCGACACCGAGCCGGACTTCGCCGTCGTGGCGGAGGCGGCGACGGCCGAGGCGGCGGTGTCGCTCGCCGCGAGCGGCGGCTTCGACGTCGTCCTGATGGATCTGCAGTTCGGGGCGGGGATGCACGGGGCGCAGGCCACGGCCGCGATCGCCGCCGAGCCGGGAGCGCCACGGGTGCTCATCCTGACCACGTACGACACGGACGCCGACATCCTCGCCGCGGTCGAGGCCGGGGCGGCGGGATACCTCCTGAAGGACGCACCACCCGAGGAGCTCGCCGCGGCGGTGCGGACCGCGGCAGCGGGGCAGTCCGCGCTCGCGCCCGCGATCGCCCATCGCCTGATGGACCGGATGCGGGCACCCGGAGAGGCCCTGACCGGGCGGGAGTTGGAGGTGCTGCGGCTCGTGCGTGACGGGCTCTCCAACCAGGAGGTCAGCAAGCGCCTCTTCTTGAGCCAGGCCACCGTGAAGTCACATCTGGTGCACATTTACGCGAAGTTGGGCGTCGACTCGCGTACGGCGGCGGTGGCTGTGGCGACGGGGCGGGGACTGATCCGGGGCTGAACCGGGGTGGCCCCGCGCACGGTCGGCAGGTGCGCGCATCCCTCTCCAGGCGGACTCAAGGGTTCCTCATGAGCCTTCGAGCCATCCTGTGAACCCGGCTATTACGTTCCTCCGCATGGTCACTTGCCGTATCTGCAGCGACAACGTCACCGAGTTCCTGGACTTCGGGCAGCAACCCCTCTCCGACGCCTTCCGCACGCCCGGCGAGAGCCGGCCCGAGTTCTTCTTCCGGCTCGCCGTCGGCGTGTGCGAGGGCTGCTCCATGGCCCAGCTCGTCGAAGAGGTCCCGCGTGAGCGGATGTTCCACGAGAACTACCCCTACCGTTCCTCCGGCTCCCGGGGCATGCGCGAGCACTTCGCTGCGACGGCGCGCCGCCTGATGGCCGAGGAGTGCCGGGGCGAGGACCCCTTCGTCGTGGAGATCGGCTGCAACGACGGGGTGCTGCTGCGCACCGTGCACGAGGCCGGCGTGCGGTGCCTGGGCGTCGACCCGTCGTTCGGGGTCGCCGAGGAGGCACGCGCCGAAGGCGTCCGGATCCTGGGCGAGTTCTTCGAGGAGGAGAGCGCCGTACGGATCCGGAAGGCGGAGGGCGCGGCCCAGCTCATGTACTCCGCGAACACCATCTGCCACATTCCGTACATCGATTCCGTGCTGCGGGGCGTCGACACCCTGCTGGCGCCCGGCGGGGTGTTCGTCTTCGAGGACCCGTACCTCGGCGACATCCTCCGCCGCGTCTCCTTCGACCAGATCTACGACGAGCACTTCTACTTCTTCACGGCCACCTCGGTGCGGGCCATGGCCCGCCGGTTCGGCTTCGAGCTGGTGCGGGTGGAGCGGCTGCCGGTGCACGGCGGCGAGGTGCGCTACTTCCTCGCCCGCGCCGGCGAGCGGGCGCCGGACGCGTCCGTGGCCGAACTCCTGGACGAGGAGCAACGGGAGCGGGTCGGTGAGCCCGACCGGCTCCGCGCGTTCGCCGAGCAGGTCCGCGCGGTCCGCACCGACCTGCGGGAACTGCTGACGCGGCTGCGCGACGAGGGCAGGCGGATCGTCGCCTACGGCGCCACGGCGAAGAGCGCGACGGTCGCCAACTACTGCGGGATCGGGCCTGACCTCGTGGAGTTCGTCTGCGACACCACGCCGGAGAAACAGGGCCGGCTGACGCCCGGCTCGCACATCCCGGTGCGTCCGCACGAGGCGTTCGCGTCGCCCGCGTACCCCGATTACGCGCTGCTGTTCGCCTGGAACCACGCCGAGGAAATCATGGCCAAGGAGACCGGGTTCCGCGCGTCGGGCGGACGGTGGATCACCTATGTGCCCGACGTGAAGGTCTCCTGACCCGTCGCCCCTCCCCGCGCTCCGCGCGCCTTCTGCGTGCCCCGTCCCGGCGACGCCCGCGTCCCTTCCGGAAGGTGATCCGCCCATGAACACCACCCGACCCGTGCTGTGGTCCGGCGCCGCGCGCCCCTATCCCAGCGGCAGCACCCTGGACCAGCTTTTCGACGAACAGGCCGCCTTACGTCCGGACGCCCCCGCGGCCGTGCACGGCCAGGAGCTGCTCACCTACGGCGAACTCCGTTCCCGGTCCGACCTGTTGGCCGCCCGGCTGCGGGAGTCCGGGGCGGGACCCGGCCACTTCGTGGGCGTGTGCGGCAGCCGCTCGCTGGACGCCCTCGTGGCGCTGCTCGGCGTGCTCAAGTCCGGCGCCGCGTACGTCCCGTTGGACGACGGGCTGCCGCCCGAGCGGCTGCGCGCGATGGCCGAGGACACGGGACTGCGCGTGATCGTGGCACTCGACACCGTACGAAGGCTGCCGCGCGGAAGCTGGACGCTGCTCGGGGTGTCGGCGGCGCGGGACGGTGACGGTCCGGCGCTGCCGGACGCGGAGCCGACGCTCCCGGGAACGGAGCCCGCACTCGCGGGCGCGAAGTTCATGCTCGCGGGCGCTGAACCGGCGCAGCCGGACGCCGCCGCCGGACCCGCCTACGTCATGTTCACCTCCGGCTCGACCGGGCGGCCCAAACCCGTGGTCATACCGCACCGGGGGGTGGTCCGGCTCGTGACGTCCGAGCCCGCGCTGTCGGACCCCGGGCCGCGGGACCGCGTTCTGCACTCCTGCGGCCTCTCGTCCGACGCCTCGACCATCGAGATCTGGGCGGCGCTGGTCAATGGCGCCTGCCTGGTCCTCGTCGACCAGCCGGACCTGCTCTCGCCGCCCGCCCTCGAGAAGCTGCTGCGCGCGGAGTCGGTGACCGTGGCCTATCTGACCACCAGCGTCCTCCACCTCATCGCGCGCAGCCGCCCCGAGGCCCTGTCCGGTCTCCGGCACGTCTCGGCCGGGGGCGAGGCGATGTCCCCGGCCCTGGCCCGCGCGGTGCTCGCCGCCTGCCCGGCCACCACGCTCGTCAACTTCTACGGCCCCACGGAGAACTCGGTCGTCTCCACCGCGTACGTGGTGAGTGAGGTCCCCGAGGCCCTCGAAGACACAGACCGGGTCCCGATAGGCCGCCCGATCGCCAACTCCACCTGCCTGGTGCGCCGTCCGGACGGGGGCGCTGCCGCGCCCGGCGACGAGGGTGAGCTGCTGGTCGGCGGGGACGGTCTCGCGCTCGGCTACCTGGGCGACCCCGGTCTCACCGCGGAGCGTTTCGTGCCCGACCCGTCGGAGCCGGAGCGGCCGCTGTACCGCACCGGTGACCGGGTACGGCTGCGGCCGGACGGGGAGCTGGAGTTCGTGGGCCGCCAGGACCGGCAGATCAAGCTGCGCGGCCACCGCATCGAGATCGACGAGGTGGAGGCGCGGCTGCGCGCGCAGGACGGCGTGGCGGAGGCCGCCGTGCTCGTCGCGGAACGGGACTCGGGCGAGGCGTTCCTCACCGGCTTCTACACGCCCGCGCCCGGCGCCGAGCGCGACGCGGGCGACATCCTGGCCGCCCTGCGCCAGTGGCTGCCCGACCAGGCGGTCCCGGCCCGGCTGCTGCGCCTCGACCAGCTCCCGGTGCAGCTCAACGGCAAGGTCGACCAGCGGCGGCTCGCCGCGCTCGCCGACCGGCACGGCGACGGTGCCGCGCCCGCCGGGCAGGCGCCCGAGGTGGCCGGGCTGCGGGACACGCTGGCCGAGGTGTGGCACACCACGCTCGCCGTCGACCCGGGCCCCCGCGACGACTTCTTCGCCCTGGGCGGCGACTCGCTGCTCGCCTCGGAGACGGTCAGCCGCACGCTCACCGTGCTCGGCCTGGACGCGTCCCTCGGCAGCGCGCTGGTCGCAGGGCTGCTGCGGGACCCGACGCTGGAGGGCTGGACGCGCACCGTCGCCGTGGCCCGCGACGGGGACGGCGGTCACCGGTCGCCCTCCATGGCCACGCTGCTCAAGGACGCCCGGCTGGGCTTCACGCTCCCCCCGCGCCGCGGGCCGGAGCCGCGCTGGCAGGACCCGGAGCATGTGCTGCTGACCGGTGCGACCGGCTTCCTCGGCACCTTCCTGCTCGACCGGCTGCTGCGTACGACACGGGCCCGCGTCCATCTCCCGGTGCGCGCGCGGGACGCGGAGCACGCCGGGCGCAGGGTTGCGGCGGCCCGCGCCAAGTACGGCCTTCCGCCGCTCGACCAGATCGTGGATCCGGGGCGCGTGGTGTCCCTGCCCGCCGACCTCGCGCGGCCCCGCCTCGGCCTGACCGACCGTGCGGCCGCGGAGCTGAGCGGCTGCCTCGACCTGGTGTTGCACTCCGGGGCGCAGGTCAACTTCCTCTATCCGTACTCCGAGTTGCGGGCCGTGAACGTGAGCGGCACCCGGGAGGTGCTGCGGCTCGCGGCGCCCCGCCGAGTGCCCGTGCACTTCATCTCCACCGTCGCGACCCTCGCCGGGTTCGGCACCGCGGGCGTGCGCCACGTCAGCGAGGACACACCGCTCGACCACGGCGACCACCTCACCCTCGGCTACGCGGAGAGCAAGTGGGCGGCCGAGAAGCTGGTGCTCGACGCAGGCGCGCGCGGCCTGCCGGTCTCCGTGTTCCGGCCGTACGAGATCACCGGCGAGCGGGCCGGGGGCGTCTGCAACGTCGAGACGGCGATCTGTTCGCTGTTCAAGACCGTCGCGGAGACGGGCGTCGCGCCGGACATCCCGCTGCCGCTGGACTTCGTGCCCGTCGACCACGCGGCCGCCGCCATCGCCCACATCGCCACCACGGACGAGCCGGGGCGGCGGGTCTACCACCTCACCAACCCCCGCCCCGCGGCCTTCGACGACGTGCTGCGCCGGATGCGGGCGGCGGGCTGCGAGATACGGACCCTGCCGTACCGGCAGTGGGTGCGGGAACTGGTGCGGTACGTCGCGGAGCACCCGGCGAGCGCCACGGCGCCGTTCGTCGCCCTGTGCGTGGACCGCAGCCGGGGCGCGGACATGTCCGTGAAGGAGATGTACTTCGACGGCACCTTCCCCCGGCTCGCGCGGACCAATGTGGAGCGCGCCCTCGCGGGCAGCGGCCTGGACTGCCCGCCGGTGGACGACGCGCTCCTCGACCGGTACTTGGCGTACTTCTTCGCCTCGGGCTACATCCGCCACCCGGCGCCCGACGCCACCGCCCGCGCCCATGCCGCACGGCCCACCGAGACGCCCGGGAGCCCCCGATGACGATGCGCGTCCTGTTCGTCCCGCTCGCCGCCCCCTCGCACATCACCCTGATGGTGCCGCTGGCGTGGGCGCTCCAGACCGCCGGGCACGAGGTGCGGTTCGCGGTGCCGCCCAACCATGTGGACACCGTGCTGCGTACGGGACTGATGGCGGTGCCCTTCGGTGTGGACGTCGACCTGGGCGACTCGGAGGAGGCGATGCCCGAGGACGAGGCCCCGGAGTGGGAACGGCTCGCGGGGCTCGACACCGACGGCTCGTACCGCGACGGGCAGATCCGCGACCAGGTGCTCGGCGCGATCGCCGCGTACTGCGCGGTGGACCTCCTTGAGCCCACGATGGACGAGCTGGTCGCGCTGGCCAGGGCGTGGGAGCCGGACCTGGTGGTGTGGGACAACGTCGCCTTCCACGGCTCCGTCGCGGCCCGCGCCGCCGGGGCCGCGAGCGCCCGCTCCCTCGTCGGCGTCGACCATGTGACCCGGATGCGCCGGGTGTTCCTCTCCCGGGAGGGCGCGGCGGCCGAGGAGGACGCGGTCGCCGGGCTGCTCGCCGACCGGCTCGACCGCTACGGCGCCACGTTCGACGAGGCGGTCCTGGTCGGCGACTGGACCGTCAACCCGCTGCCCGAGGCCGTCCCCGCTCCGTCGGGCCTCGCCTGCCTGTCCGTACGCCAATTGCCCTTCACGCACCTGGAGGCGCTGCCCGACTGGCTGACCGGCAAGCGGGCGGCTACCGACCCGCCCCGTGTGTGCCTCACCCTGGGCCGGTCGGTCCGGGACGTGCGGGGCAACGACAACTACGGGCTCAGCGTCCTTGACCTGCTCACCGCCGTCGACGGCCTGGACGCCGAGGTGATCGCGACGCTCACTCAGGAGCAGCTCCCGCCGGGCACGCCCGTCCCGGACAACGTCCGCCTGGTCGACTTCGTACCGATGAACGCGCTGCTGCCCACCTGCGCCGCGGTCCTTCACCACGGCGGCGCGAGCACGCTGATGGCCGCGGTGTGGGCGCGGGTGCCACAGCTCATCGTGCCCTCGGAGACCTGGGACGAACGTGAACTCGCCGCGGCCGTCGAGGGGTTCGGTGCCGGGCTGACCGTGGGCGCGGCCGAGCCCGGCGCGCGGGGCGGTCCCGGACCGCGCGCCGGCCTGACACCGGACGCGCTGCGGGCGGCGCTGACCAGGCTGCTGACCGAGCCCGCCTGGGCGAGCGGCGCTGCGGCGATGCGCCGCGCGACCCTCGCGCACCCGGCACCCAGCGAGGCGGTGCCGGTCCTGGAACGACTGACGGCCGAACTGAGGAGCCCCCACGCATGACGACGACGGACAGCGGCACCAGCATCTACGACCACGGCGACATCTACGAGGCCATCTACATGAGCCGCGGCAAGGACTATGCCGCCGAGTCGGCGCTCGTGACGTCCCTGGTGCGCGAGCGGCTGCCGAAGGCCGACTCGCTGCTGGACGTCGGCTGCGGCGCCGGCAGCCACCTCCAGTGCTTCGCCGAGCACTTCGGGCACGCCGAGGGCCTCGACCTCAGCGCGGACATGGTCCGCAAGAACGAGGAGCGCGGCACCGGCGTCCGGGTCACCCAGGGGGACATGCGGGACTTCGCGCTCGGCCGGAGCTTCGACGCGGTGGTGAGCATGTTCAACGTCGTCGCCTACTCCGCCTCGACCGACGAACTCGACGCCACGCTGGCCTCTTTCGCCCGCCATCTGACTCCCGGCGGCGTCATCGTGATCGAGCCGTGGTGGCTGCCCGAGGACTTCCTGGACGGCTATGTGGCCACCGACTCCTTCCAGTGGAAGGGCCGCAGCTACGCGCGGATGTCGCACACCGTGCGCGACGGCGACAGCAGCCACATGGAAGTGCACTACCTGGTGGCCTCCGCCGGGGAGGGCATCACGCACTTCTCCGACGTGCACCGCGCGCGGCTGTTCGGCCGCGAGGACTACGAGAACGCCATCCGGCGGGCGGGCTGTGCCGTCGAGTACGTACGCGGTGACGAGCACGCGCCGCGCGGTCTGTTCATCGGGACAGCACCGCGCGCAGCCTGACCGGTCCGCCGGTCACCGGGGCCCGGCAGCGGCGCACGAGCGGCTCCACGAGGCGGGCCCGCGGGAAGCGGTGGTCCAGCTCGGCGAGCAACGTGGCGGCGAGCAGCCGGGCCATCGGGACATACGCGTCGACGGCCGGCCCCCAGGGCGGCCGCGGCGCGTTTCCCCGTGTCTGCCGCCCGGGCCGGAAGGCGTCGGCCTCGACGTGTACGCGGGGATCACGCCCCGCCGCCTGCACGGCGATCACGACCTGTTCGCCCGACTCGATGCCGACGCCGCCCAGGGTCAGCGACGCCCGGGCGACGCGGGGCTCGAAGCGGACGGGGGGTTCGAGACGCAGGGCCTCGTCGACGGCGGCGGCGTGGGCCGACGGCAGCTCACTCGCGGTGGCGGAGCCGGACCGGGTCCCGCCCGCCTCCAGTCGGAGCGCCACGGCGTGCGCCATCACCCGTACCGCCGTGTCGGTGCCGAGCGCCCACAGCGCCAGTTCTCCGGGGCCGGTCAGCCGGTGGCGCAGCGCGTCGGCCGCGTGCACCAGTGCGCGGGCCGTACGCAGCGGGGGCGGGCAGAGCTGTGCGTCGACAAGACCCTCGGGGGCGGACTCCGCCTCCCGCGGTGTGAGGCCGAGCAGTTCGCGTACGCAGTCCCGTGCCAGGGGGCGCGCCAGCTCGGAGACCACGTCGGTCTCGCCGTCGCCCACGGCCTCCACCAGGTCCTGGCAGCGGCGGCCGACCCACGCCGCATCAGGCTCGGGCACGGGCGGTGGCGCGTCCTGGTCGAGCAGGCCGGGTACGACCACGAGGGCCTGCCCGGCCGGCCCCGGAGCAAGGCGGGGGTCCGCGAGCGCGGCCGACGCGGTCGCGTGCCGGGCCGTCACCCACGCGCCCGTGGTGCTGCGGTGCACGTCGGGCAGTTCCCACAACCGTGGGAACACCGAGGCGGGTTCACGGCCGCGCAGCAGCAGGGCGTAGGGGTCACCGGTCGCCTCCCCGCCGATCCACTGCTCGCCGCGCAGGGTGAGCAGATGCCGGGCGAGTTCGGCGTCCCCGTACCGCCGGGGGTCGAGGGCGGGGCTCGCGGACAGTGCGGTCGGGGCCATGGCATTTCCTTTCGGCAGCGCTCGAAATGAGTGCGGGAAAGGTTAATTTCAGCAGCCGCGACCACATTCTCCTTAGAGCCTTCGAATTCCCTTCTCAAGGACTGCTCAAGATCCCCTCAAGAAGCCTCGACGGCCACCCAAGGAAGGCGTTGATAGCGTCGCTCGGGCGATCCGGAAATCCATGAACGGCAGAGCGACAGAGCGGCGGAACGACGTGCGTGTCCTCTTCACCTCCATACCCGTTACCTCGCACATTCTGAATATGGTGCCGCTGGCCTGGGCGATGCAGTCGGCCGGACACGACGTGCGATTCGCCGTGCGCCCCGAGGCGACGGCCACCGTGGCCGGCACCGGCCTCCAGCCCCTGGCGGTGGGCCGCCCCCTGGACATGGGGGCGTTCATGGAGCGCGAGTCGGTGATCGCCGGGCTCGGGTTCGACATCTCCGAGGATCCGGCGACGCTGGACGCCGAGCGCACCCTCGGGATCCTCACCTGGTACACCACCGTGTTCCTGCAGAACGTGAACGACGAGACGTTCGTGGACGACCTCGTCGACGCGGCCCGCGCCTGGCGGCCGGGGCTCGTGGTGTGGGACGCGCTCAGCTACGCGGGCCCGGTCGCGGCCCGCGCCTGCGGTGCCGACCACGCCCGGCTGTTGTTCGGCCTCGATCTGCTGGCCCGGATGCGCCACCGCTTCCAGGAGCAGCGCCGGGGCCTGCCGCCCGAGGCGCGGGACGACGTGCTCGCGGAGTGGCTCGACGTGCATCTGCGGCGGCACGGCAGCGCGTTCACGGAGGCCGACGCGACGGGCGACTGGACGGTCGACCCGATGCCGCCGCCGCTCGCCCTGGACTCCGGCCTGCCCGCGGGCCTGCCCCGGATCGCCATGCGGCAGACGCCGTACAACGGCCCGTCCCAGGTGCCCCGCTGGCTGCGCGAGCCGCCCTCGGGGCGGCCCCGGATCTGTCTGACCCTCGGCCTGTCGCTGCGGGAGATGTGGGATGCCGCCGGGCTTTCCGTCGGCGACCTGCTGGCGGCGGTGGCCGACCTCGACGTGGACGTCGTGACCACCCTGCCGCCCGACGACGAGGCGCGCCATGCACTGCCGTCCAACGTCCGCGCGGTGGATTTCGTGCCGCTCACCGCGCTGCTGCCGAGCTGCGCCGCCATCGTGCACCACGGCGGGGCGGGCACGCTGCACAGCGCCGTGGCGCACGGCGTGCCGCAACTGATCGTGCCGGACGCCGTGTGGGACCCCCGGCTGCTCGGCGAGCGGTTGGCCGACCTTGGCGCCGGGGCGCTCGTCACACCGGACCGGCTCACCCCCGAACGGCTGCGCCGGGAACTGCTCCGGCTGCTCGAGGACCCCTCGGTCCCGGCCGCGGCCGCCCGTCTCTCCCGATCAGCGCTGACGAGTCCGGGCCCGGATTCCGTGGCGCGGGTCCTGACGTCCAGGAGGCATTCGCGGAAATGAAGGGAATCATCCTCGCCGGCGGAACCGGCAGTCGGCTTTATCCCACGACGGTGGCCGTATCGAAACAGCTGCTGCCGGTGGGCAACAAACCGATGATCTATTACCCGATGTCGGTGCTGCTCCTCGCCGGAATACGGGACATCCTCGTCATTGGCCGCCCCACCGAAATCCCGCGCTTTCAGGAGCTTTTCGGCGACGGGACGCAGCTGGGAATCAGTGTCTCGTACGCCGAGCAGGCCGAGCCCCGTGGCATCGCCGACGCGCTGCTCATCGGCGCCGACCATGTGGCGGGCGACCCGGTGGCGCTCATTCTCGGCGACAACATCTTCCACGGCCATCGCTTCTCCGGCACCCTCCAGGAGGCGACGCGCGATCCGCGCGGCTGCGTCCTCTTCGGCTATCCCGTGCCGGACCCGGAGCGCTACGGAGTCTGCGAGACGGACGCCGACGGACGCGTCGTCTCCCTGGAGGAGAAGCCCCGGCACCCACGCTCCAACCGGGCGGTGACGGGCCTGTACGTCTACGACCACGAAGCCGTGGACATCGCGAAGAACCTGCGGCCCTCCGCCCGCGACGAGCTGGAGATCACCGACGTCAACCGCCACTACGCGGACCGGGGCCGGGCCCGCCTGATCGACCTCGGGCGGGGCTTCGCGTGGATGGACACCGGCACCCCGGAGAGCTTCCTCCAGGCAGACCTGTACATCCGGGCGCTGGAGGACCGACAGGGCGTGCGCATCGCGTGCCTGGAGGAGGTGGCGCTGCGGATGGGGTTCATCGACATCGAACAGTGCCATCGCCTCGGCGCCGCGCGGTCCGGCTCCGCCTACGGCAAGTACCTGCTCAGTCTGGCCCTGTGAGGAGTCCTCTTGACCTCCGTCGAACCCGGAGCAGCATCCGAGGAGCTGGCCGCGCGCACCCTGCGCCTGCTGGGCGCCACCCGCTATCTGACGCTGGCCACGTCCTCGCCCCAGGGCGAACCGTGGTCCGCCGCGCTGCACTACGAGTGGCAGCCGGACCCGCTGCGGCTCCTGTTCTGCTCGTCCCACCAGACCCGGCACGGCGCCGACATCGCCTCGAACGCCCAGGTGGCAGGCTCCCTGTTCGTCACCGGTACGACCACCGACGTCGCCATCGCACCCGTCGAGGGCGCCCAATTCACCGGCGTCTGCGCCGAGGTGCCGGACGACGGACTCCAGGAGGCGCACCGCCGCTTCTTCGAGGCGGTCTTCCCCGACCCTGAGGTGCGCGCCGAGTGGGCGCTGCCCCTGGACGCGTTCGGGCCGCCCGGCGTGCACCGGCTCTACCGCGTCACCGTCGACCGGTGGTGGCTGATCGACCTGCGGACCTGGGCCGAGGACAAGATCGACCGCAGGGTGGAGATGCCACTGTCCGCGCTTGCCGGGGCGGGCGCCCGGTGAACGAGACCGAGGTGAGCGAGGCGGCGGCGGGCGAGACCGACGCGGGTGCGGCCGAACCGTCCGTCGCCTGGCTGCGCGACGTCGGCCGCCGTTCCGCGATGCGGGTGCGCCGTATGCCGCTGGACGAGCTCGAAGGCTGGGAGACGGACCCGGAGACCGGTGACATCCGGCACCGCAGCGGCCGCTTCTTCACCGTCGCCGGGCTGAGGGTCCAGCGGCAGGACGCCGACGCGCGCGGCACCGGCCCCGGCACGGGCTGGAGTCAGCCGATCATCGACCAGCCCGAGGTGGGCGTACTCGGCCTGCTCGCCAAAGAGATCGGCGGCGTACGGCACTTCCTGGTGCAGGCCAAGGCCGAGCCGGGCAACCACAACGAGCATCAGCTCTCCCCCACGGTGCAGGCCACCCGCAGCAACTACACCCGGGTGCACCGCGGCCGGTCGGTGCCGTACCTCAGCTACTTCCAGGACCCCCGGCGGCACCGCGTCCTCGCCGATGTGCGGCAGTCGGAACAGGGCGCCTGGTTCCTGCGCAAACGCAACCGGAACATGATCGTCGAGGTGACGGAGGACGTCGCACTCGCCGACGGGTTCCGTTGGACGACCCGCACCGAACTGCACCGGCTGCTGGCCGCCGGGGACTACGTCAACATGGACGCGCGGAGCGTCCTGTCCCATCTGCCGCCGCCCGGCGCACCCGGCACGCCCCGGCACAGCGAGGGCGAACTGCTGAGCTGGCTCACCGCGCACCGCTGCGAGGAACCGCTGCGGGTCCGGCGCGTGCCGCTGCGGGCGGTCACCGGCTGGGTCCGGACACCGGAGCGCGTCGCGCACGAGCACGAGCGCTACTTCGATGTGATCGGTGTGCACGCGGAGTCGGCACACCGCGAGGTCACGAGCTGGCAGCAGCCCATGCTACGTCCGCGCGAGGGCGGTGTGATCGCCTTCCTGCTGCGCTGGTTCGACGGCACCCCGCACGTGCTGACGCGGGTGCACCGCGAGCCCGGATACGCCGACGTGGCCGAGCTGGGCCCCACCGTCCAGTGCACGCCCGGCAATTACGCGCACCTGCCGCCGTCCGCCCGGCCGCCGCTGCTCGCGGAGATCCTCGCGGCACCGCGGGCCCGGATCCTGTTCGACGCCACGCTCTCCGAGGAGGGCGGACGCTTCTACCACGCCAGGAACCGCTATCTGGTGGTCGCCACCGACCGGGACCCTCAGGCCCTGGCAGGTGACCACCAGGACCTGTTCCGCTGGGTGACGCCGCACCAGCTCGCCGCCCTGCTCCAGCACAGCCACTACGTCAACGTCCAGGCCCGCAGCCTGATCGCGTGCCTGCACAGCCTGTTGTCCGCACCGTCTGTACACCCGGGAGGGTTCCATGGCCGCTGATCACACACCGGACACGCCGCTGAAGCCGGACACGCCCCAGGCGCGGTCCCCGCTGGCGCCCCTGTCCGAGGTGCGCGGCTGCCGGCTCGTCGACCTGCCCGAACACACCGATCCGCGCGGCTCCCTCACGGTGATCGAGGGCGGCCGGCAGCTCGGCTTCCGGGTCGAGCGGGTCTTCTACGTCCACGGGGTGCCGTCGCACGTGGCCAGGGGGCTGCACGCGCACCGGGAGTTGAACGAGTTCATCGTCGCCGTCTCCGGCTCCTTCGTGGTGACCGTGGACGACGGCACGTCGCGGGCCCGGGTGCCCCTGGACCGGCCGGGGCGGGCCCTGCACATCGAGCCGCACCTGTGGACGGAGTTCACCGATTTCTCGGCCGACGCGATCTGCCTGGTGCTCGCCTCGGCGCCGTACGACCCGGACGACTACCTCTACGACTACACGGAGTTTGAGGAGTTCGTCCGGGGCGCACGGACCTGACACTCACACGTCGCGCAGCACTTTGTGCAGCGCCTCGATCACGGCGTCCTGCTCGGCCTCCGGGAGCGAGGGGTACATCGGCAGCGAGAAGATCTCGCCCGCGAGCCGCTCGGTGACCGGCAGCGAGCCGCGTGCGTAGCCCAGGTACGCGAAACCGCTCATCGTGTGCACCGGCCAGGGATAGCTGATGTTCAGGTTGACGTCGTGGGCCCGCATCGCCTCGATGACGGCGTCCCTGCGCGGGTGCCGCACCACGTACACGTAATGGACGTGGGTGTTGCCGTCGGCCGTCGCGGGCAGTACGAGGCCCGTCCCCGCCAGCGCCTCGGCGTAGCGGTCGGCGACCCGGCCGCGAGCGCGCACGTAGTCGTCCAGGCGGCGCAGCTTGCGGCGCAGGATCTCGGCCTGCACCTCGTCGAGGCGGGCGTTGTGGCCGGGCGTCTGCACCACGTAGTAGCGGTCCCGCATGCCGTAGTAGCGCAGCCGCAGCAGGTCGGCGTGCACCTCGGCGTCGGAGGTGACGACGGCCCCGCCGTCCCCGTACGCGCCCAGCACCTTGGTCGGGTAGAAGGAGAACGCCGCCGCGTGGCCCATCGCGCCCGAACGGCGGCCGTGGTGCGTGGCGCCGTGCGCCTGCGCGCAGTCCTCCAGGATCGTCAGCCCGTGCCGCTCGGCCAGCCGCTCCAGCGGCGCCATGTCCACGCACTGGCCGTAGAGGTGGACGGGCAGCAGCACCTTGGTGCGCGGGGTGACGGCCGCCTCGACCTGCTCGGTGTCCATCAGGTAGTCGTCCTCGCGGATGTCCACGAAGACGGGGGTGGCGCCGGTGGAGGCGATCGCGACGACGGTGGGCGCCGCCGTGTTGGAGACGGTGATCACCTCGTCGCCTCGGCCCACGCCGAGGGCCTGCAGCCCCAGATTGACGGCGTTGGTGCCATTGTCCACGCCGACGCAGTGCGGCAGTTCGTGGTAAGCCGCGAACTCCTCCTCGAAGCCGCGCACGCTCTCGCCGAGGATGAGCGTGCCGGAGCTGAAGACGGTCTGCACCGCGTCCAGGATGTCGTCCCGCTCCTGCTCGAACTCGGGGAGGTAGCTCCATACGTTGGTAGTCAAGCGACGTTCCCTTCTTGATGATCTCGATGGGTGCGGTACCAATCGACGGTGCGCGCGAGCCCTTCGTCGAAGGGCACCAGGGGCCGGTGGCCCAGGGCGGCGAGCTTGGAGTCGTCGACCGCATAGCGCAGGTCGTGGGCCTTGCGGTCCGTGACGTGCCGGATCCGGCCGGTATCGGCCCCGCACAGCCGCAGCAGCCGGAGGGTCAGTTCCCGGTTGGTGAGCGCGGTGCCGCCGCCGATGTTGTAGATCTCGCCGGGCTCGCCCTTCTCCAGGACCAGGCGCAGCGCCCGGCAGTGGTCGCTGACGTGCAGCCACTGGCGTACGTGGGAGCCGTCGCCGTAGAGCGGGACGTCCTGCCCGTCGAGCAGCCTGGTCACGAAGTGCGGGATGACCTTCTCGGGGTCCTGCCGGGGGCCGTAGTTGTTGGCGCAGCGGGTCACCATGACCGGAAGTCCGTGCGAGCGGTGGTAGGCGCGGGCCACCAGGTCGGAGGCCGCCTTGGAGGCCGCGTAGGGCGAGTTGGGCAGCAGCGGGTCGTCCTCCTTGGAGGCGCCGGCCGTGACGGAGCCGTACACCTCGTCCGTGGAGACGTGCACGATCCGTTCCACCCCCGCCTCCAGGCAGGCGTCGAAGAGCACCTGGGAACCGAGCACATTGGTCTCGGTGAACGCGTCCGCTCTGTGCAGCGAGCGGTCCACGTGCGACTCGGCTGCGAAGTGCACGACGGCGTCACAGCCGGGGAGCAGCTCGCGCAGCAGGGCACGGTCGCGGATGTCGCCGTGGTGGAAGTCGAGCCGCGGGTGGTGCGCGGGCAGGTTGGCACGCCTGCCCGCGTAGGTGAGTTTGTCGAGGACGGTGACGGAGTCGCCCGTCGCCCCGGCCCCGTCGGGGCCGGTGTCCGGCCCGCCGTCCTTCAGGACGGTGCGCACGAAGCAGGAGCCGATGAACCCCGCGCCCCCCGTGACGAGCACCCTCATGGGTTACCTTTCGCCGTTCGGTCCTGTTGGTCCCGACCATCGTCGGGTCACGGCCTTCACGGCGGCTTGAGGGCGGGTCAGCGCGGCTCAAGGGAGGCTTGAGGTGGGGGCCTCCCGCGCGACGAGGGCTTCGACGGTGCGTCGGACGCCCGGACGCGGGCGCATCGCGTGCCGCCAGCCGGTCATGTCGTGGAAAGCCGACGGGTCGACCCGCACGCTCTCCTGGTCGGCGCCCACCGCCCCGTCCGGCGGCGCCTCGGTGCGTACGGGCACCGAGTGCTCGCCGGTGTGCTCGGCGACGGTCCACGAGATCAGCGTGAACAGTTCGGCGAGCGCGACGCTCTCACCGGTGCCCACCGGCCAGTGCCGGCCCGCGAGCGCGTCGGCGTGGTCGAGGGCGGCGGCGAACGCGGCCGCGGCGTCCTTCACGTGCAGCAGGTCCCGGTGCACGGTGCCGTCGTTCCACAGCGTCAGGGGCTGCCGGGCGAGCGCGCGCCGGGTCATGGCGGCCACGACACCGCGCTCACTGCCGGGTCTGAGCGCCAGACCGTAGAGGGTGGGAAGCCGCAGCGAGACGGCCCGCACCAGGCCGTCCCTCGTGGCTTGCTTGAGCACCTGCTCGGCGCGCAGCTTCTGGGCGCAGTACGCGCTCAGTGGACGGTCCCGCTCCGTGCCGTCGACGGGTCTTCCGTACGTGGGGCCGCTCTGGCTCGTCGTCCCGGCGAACAGCACCACGGGCGGCGGCCCCGGGCGGCGCTCCCTCCCGAACACGGCGACGAGGTCCTCGGCGAGGCCGACGTTGACGCGCTCCGCCGCGGCCGCCGACTCGGCCCGCTCGGCGCTGCGCCAGCCGCCGTCGGTGTGCGCGACGAGGTGGACCACCACGTCGGCGTCCGCGACAAGACCGGCCAGCTCCCCGGGCGCGGACAGGTCGGCGCTGCGGGCCTCGAACCGCGCCGCGCCGCGCCCCGGCCCGCGCGGCTCGGCGTGCCGGCCGACGGCGCGCAGCCGTACCGGCCGCCGGGCGAGCACCTCGGTGACCGCGGAGCCCAGAAACCCGGAGGCGCCGAGCACGACGACGGTGCGCGGTCCGGAGCCCACCGTGCCGCTGTCCGCCGTGCCGCGGCCGGTCATGCGTGCAACTCCTCGGCGAGGGCCAGGCAGTCGGCGTAGCGCGGCAGGATGCCCTGGTCATGGGCCTCGGCGAGGGTGGGGGCGGCACGGTCGCGCTCGGACATGAGCAGCTCGGGTCCCTCGGGCAGCGGCAGCGCCAACTCGGGGTCCATGGGGTCGAGGGCGAGTTCGAGATCGGGGGCGTAGCTGCTGGTGACGAGGTACGTCATCAGCGTGTGTTCGGCCAGGGCGACGAAGGCGTGCCCCACACCGACCGGGAGGTAGACGGCACGGAAGTACCGGGGCTCCAGGAGCACGGTGTCGCAGCGGCCGAACGTCGGGGAGCCGGTGCGCAGGTCGACGACGATGTCGAGCGACCTGCCGTACGGGCAGTAGACGTACTTGGCCTGGCCGGGCGGCGTGGCGGTGAAGTGGACGCCGCGCAGCACCCCTTGGCGGGAGTGGCTGTGATTGGTCTGGGCGACCGGGAAACCGCGATGTCCGGTCGCCTCGGCGAACGCCGGTTCCTGGAAGGGGGAGAGGAACCGGCCACGCTCATCGGGGAACGAGCGGGGCGTGAACTCGAAGGCACCGTCGACCGCGAGCGGGCGTGCCCGCATCGTCGGCGTACTGACCGTGCCGGTCTGATGGGTCCGGGCTCGAGCCATGAGTGTGTCCCCTCGTCAGACGCCGGCGCGCCGCATGCCGCGCATGCCGAGGGCGAGGCCGACGGCGGCGATGCCGATGCCGGAGAGAAGGCCCCAGCCCACCGATGAACTGGCGAAGTCCCCTACGAACAGAGCGCGTTCGGCGTCCACGATGTACGTGACGGGGTTGATGTCGGCGAGCAGCTTGAGCCAGTCGGGGCCGCGCTCCATCGGCAGCAGCATCCCGGAGAGCAGCAGGAGCGGGAACAACAGGGTCTGCTGGACGACGATGAACAGGTAGTCGCGGCGGTTGACCGCGAGTGCGAGAGCGTTGGACAGCGCGCCCACGCCGATCCCGAACAGCATCAGCAGGACGAGTCCGGCGAGGATGCCGAGCAGGTCGAAGTCGACGTCGATGAACAGCAGCGCGGCCAGGGTGATCAGCACGGCCTGCCCGAGCAGGATGGCGGCTTCCTTGGCGGTCCGCCCGATCAGGAGGGCACTGCGTCCCGCCGGGGAGACGAGGGTGCGTTCATAGCTGCCGGTGTGGATCTCGGAGAGCAGGTTGGCGCCGGAGGGCGAGGTGCCGAAGAGCGCGAGCATCACGATGACACCGGGTACGAACCAGTCCCAGGCCGAGCCCTCCATCCCCGGCATGGTGTCGAGGAGCGGCCCGAACAGCACGAGGAACAGCAGTGGTTGGAGCATGGCGAAGGCGAGCGCGACGGGCTCGCGCAGCACCGGCTGGATCTCGCGCTCGAACGTGGCGAGCGAGTCGTTGAGGACCTTCATCGGGCGTCCGCCTCCTCCAGGCTGCGGCCGGTGATGGACAGGAACACGTCGTCGAGGGTGGGCTGGTCGAGGGTGACGCCGCGCACCTTGATCTCCAGCGCGTCGAGGTGGCGCAGGAAACCCGGGATCAGCTCGTCGCCGTGCGCGACCCGGACACGGACGCGGTTGCCGTCGACGGTGACGCGCTCGCGGGTCGTGACGCGCTCGGCGTGGTGCGCGACGAGCACGGCGTCGGCGTCGTCGTGGGTGGTGAAGGTGATGAGGTCGCCCGCCTGGTCGGCCTTCAGCCGCTCGGGGGTGTCGTCGGCGATGACGCGCCCCTGGTCGACGACGATGACGCGGTCGGCGAGCTGATCGGCCTCGTCCAGATAGTGAGTGGTGAGGAACATCGTCATGCCGTCGCGGTGCAGCCCGCGGATGTGCTCCCACACCATGGCGCGGTTGTGAGGGTCGAGGCCGGAGGACGGTTCGTCCAGGAACAGCAGCCGGGGCGAGTGCATCAGGCCGAGCGCGATGTCCACGCGGCGCCGCTGGCCGCCGGACAGGCGCTCCGCGACCCGCTTCTCCATGCCCTTGAGGCCCATGGCCTCGATCAGTTCGTGCGCGCGGGCGCGGGCGGTACGGCGGTTCATGCCGTAGTACCGGGCGTGCGAGGTGAGCTCGTCCACGACCCGGATCTCGTTGCCGGAGCCGTTGCCCTGGCCGATGTAACCGATGTTCTTGCGGATCTCCACGGCGTCGGTGCGGATGTCGCGGCCGACGACACTCGCCCGGCCGGAGGTGGGCGGCAGGAGCGTGGTCAGCATCCGTAACGACGTGCTCTTCCCGGCGCCGTTGGGGCCGAGGAACGCGACGAACTCCCCTTCCGCCACCTCGAGATCGAGGCTCCGGACGGCGTGTACCGCGCCGTCCTTGACCTTGAAGGTGCGACTCAGTCCGCTGGCGGTGATCATTGCGCCTCCAAACTGCTTACGTTGTATCGAGTTTTAAACACCTTAGCACGTATAGTGTTTTCACCGGGTCGCCGTATCGAGGAGCCGGACCGCCGCATCGGAGGAGAAGGATGACCGCACAGCACACAGGGGGCAGCGCGGACGCCCGGCGGACGCTCGAACTGCTCTGGGGGGCCGAGCCGCGGCCCAGGCGGGGCCCGAAACGCGGGCTGAGCGTGCAGCTTGTGGTGAGCCGGGCGGTGGAACTCGCCGACGAGCACGGCCTGGAGTCTCTGACGATGCGGCGGGTCGCCGAGTCGTTCGGCGTCACCGCCATGTCCCTCTACTCCTATGTGCCGAGCAAGGACGAGCTGGTCGACCTCATGGTGGACCGGGTCGCCGAGCCGTCCGCCGCGCCCGGCCCGCCGGGGGAGGACTGGCGGGCCGGCCTGGAGCGGCACGCGAGGACGAGCTGGCAGATCTACCACCGTCACCCCTGGGTCCTCGAGGTCAGCTTGGGGCGCCCGCCGCTGGGCCCCAACGTGCTGGCCGGCCTCGAAGCCCGGCTCAGCACCGTCGGCGGGCTCGGCTTGTCCTTCGAGGACCAGCTCGCCGTCATCAACCTCGTCGACGACTACGTGCACGGCGCGGCCACCTCACTGACCGGCGTGGCCCACCTGGAGCGGCGCACGGGCCTCAGCGCCGCGCAGTGGTGGGAGCGGTACGACCCACTCCTGGAGGAGTTCGTCGACTTCGAGCGCTATCCGGCGCTCACCGCGATGTGGGAGGCGCTGGGCCCCACGGAGCAGCGCACCGACTTCCAGTTCGGCCTGCAGCGGGTCCTCGACGGGGTCAGCCGGTTCGTGGAGACCAGTCGCGCGAAGGGAACTTGAGCAGATGGTCTTCGGGCAGCGAGCGCATCGCACTGCGCACCGGACGGGGCATCCAGTACTGAAAGAACCAGGAGGTGGTGCCGCTGATCGCGGGTTCCGCGTCGAGCATGAAGCACTCGACCAGGCCTTCGAGCAGCTCCACCGTGTCGTCCGCGTGCAGGCCGAGGAGGGGGCGCAGCATCTCCACGGTGATGACCTTCTCCGGCAGCGCGGCCAGCCGGACGAGCGCGGTGCGGGCTCCCTCCTCGAGGCCCGCGACCCGGCGCAGGACGCTGTGCAGCGGCTGGTGCCGCGGTGGATCCGACTCACGCGTGAGGCGCTGCTCGGTCCAGCCGGTGAGCTGCCGCACGGACCAGTGCGGGCGCAGCGTGAGGAGGTCGACGGCGGCCAGCATGGGGCCCGGCAATCCGCCCGTGAGTACGAGCAGTTCGCGCAGATCGGCCGGGTCGGCGAGGCCACGCTGGCCCAGGGCGTAGCGCACCAGTTCCAGCGAGGACCGGGCGTCCAGCGGCTCCACGTCCATCCGCTGCGCGAACGACAGGCCGCGCAGTCGCCGGTGGGCCAGGATGAGCAGCGCCGAACCACAGTCCGTCGGAAGCAGATCGGCCACCTGCTCGGCGCTCTCCACGTCGTCAAGGACGAGCAGCACCCGCCGCTCCCTGGTCCAGGACCGGAGCAGCCGGACGCGCTCCGAGGCGCCGTCGGGCACGGCGGCGGGGCGGAAGCCCGCGCTGTCGAAGAGGTTGCCGAGGACCTCGCGGAGCGGGCGGGGGGCAGCGGGGTCGCCGAAGGAGGCGTAGAAACAGCCGTTCGGATACGCCCCGGCGACGCTGTGCGCGACGTGCAGACCGAGGCTGGTCACACCGGAGCCGGGAGGGCCCGCGACCGCGACCCGGCGCGGTGCCTCCAGCGGGCTGCCCTCCGTCAGCATGCCCGAGATCAGCGCGCTGTCCCGGTCGCGGCCGATCAGCTCGCCGGGCGCGGGCAGCGTGGCCGTCGCGGCCGAGGAGCGCGGCGCCAGATGCCGCACCAGGTGGCCGCGCGAGCCCACCTGGCTCAAGGCCGGGTCTCCGTCGAGGAGTTGGCGGTGCAGGGCCTGCAGTTCCTGACCCGGCTCCACGCCCAGCTCGTCGGCGAGGACACGACGCAGCCTGCGGAAGACGTCCAGCGCCTCGGGGCGCCGCCCGGCACGGCACAGCGCGATCATCAGCTTGCCGTGCAGGCCCTCGCGCGTGGGGTTGTCGGCGGCGAGGCCGGACAGCTCGCTGACGAGCTTGTGGTTCCGGCCGAGCAGCAGGTCGGCGTCGATCCGCTCCTCCAGGACCTCGTACCTCCGCTCCTCCAGGTGGGCCGCGTTGACGCTGAGCACCGGACCGCAGACGACGTCGCTGAAGACCGGGCCGCGGGTCAGGGCCAGCGCGCGGTGCAGGGCGTCCGCGGCCTCGGGGACCTCGCCCTCCTCCATGGCGTGCCGCCCGACGGAGGCCAGCTCCTCGAACTCCTGGACGTCCACGCGCCCGTGCGGCATCGCCATGTGGTAGCCGCCCGGGACGGTGAGCAGCGCGGGTGTCTCGCCGCCGGAGCTCGTACTCCCTCCGGAGCCGAGTCCCGGGAGCTTGCGCAGATGGTGGATGTACGTCTGCAGCGTGGTGGTGGCGCTGGGGGGCGGGGACTCGCCCCACACCTCCTCGATGAGCTGCCGTTGCGGCACTGTGCTGTTGTTCCGCACCGCGAGCAGCGTGAGTACTTGGCGGACCTTGGGGGCGGACGGGGTGGCCAGCCGTTCGCCGTCGAGCACCTGAAGGGGTCCGAGTAACTTGATCTTCAACATCGTGATATCTCCCCCGTGCTTAATTCACTTTCGCCGCATTCTCGAGGTGCCGCGCGCGGTGGTCGTGCCGCACCGGCCGCCCTGACCGAGCACCCGGGAGCCGCAAGCGGAACCCGCTCAACCTCCCTTACTCATAAGGGAGTTGGGCGTCCGGAGCCTTCGAACCCTTGTCCGGTGGCGCCCGTGTGAAAGTAAAGCACAATTCTTCATTGATTCAACAAGAAGTAAAAAATCATCAACTGCGACACCCCGCTGATAATGCGGAACGCCGGGGTGAGATCACACCTGCCCGGATTACCGGGATCTTCGAAATAATGTGCTTCGGCTTACCGGAAATTACTGCGGGCCGGGCCACGATGGGGCGCACGGCGCTGCTCGGACGTCCGCTCGGGGAGTGCTCACCCGGGGCGTCGAGGCGTTACAGAGCGCGCTCACTCATGAGCGGGCCGGACGGGAGGCGGCCAAGGTCCGGTTCTGGTCTCGGTAGCTGCGCCGCGCCGCCCGCGCCGGGCCTCGCGGGCGACGCTTTGGTCTCTCCTAGGCCGCGGGCCCCGAACTGGCCAGCGCGGCGGACAGTTCCACCGCCACCTCCTGCAGCACCGGCACGATCTTCTCCACCGCGGCCTCGGTCACGCGGCCCGCCGGACCGGAGATCGAGATGGCGGCCGCGGTGGGGGAGTTGGGGACCGACACCGCCAGGCAGCGCACCCCGATCTCCTGTTCGTTGTCATCGACCGCGTAGCCCGCGCCGCGGACCACTTCGAGCGCGTCGAGGAAGCCCTCCGGCGTGGTGATCGTCTTCTCCGTGGCGGCGGGCATCCCGGTGCGGGCGAGGAGCGCGCGCACCTCCTCCGGTGGGGTGTGGGCCAGGAGGGCCTTGCCCACGCCCGTGGAGTGGGGCAGGACCCGGCGGCCCACCTCGGTGAACATCCGCATGGAGTGCTTGGACGGCACCTGGGCGACGTACACGATCTCGTCGCCGTCGAGCAGCGCCATGTTCGCCGTCTCGCCGGTCTCCTCGACCAGGCGCGCGAGGTAGGGGCGCGCCCAGGTGCCGAGGAGGCGCGAGGCCGATTCGCCGAGGCGGATCAGGCGCGGGCCCAGCGAATAGCGGCGGTTGGGCTGCTGGCGTACGTATCCGCAGGCGACCAGGGTGCGCATCAGGCGGTGGATCGTGGGCAGCGGGAGGCCGCTGCTGGCGGAGAGCTCGCTCAGGCCGACCTCGCCGCCGGCGTCCGCCATCCGTTCGAGGAGGTCGAAGGCGCGCTCGAGGGACTGGACACCACCGCTGGCAGCGGGCGGCTTGGAGGCGGCGACTTCGGTAAAGGCGTCGCTGGCGCTTGACGTCGGCACGGCGCAGTCCTTTCGGGGCTGACGGGCAAGGCAGCAGCCTACCGGGCGGTTCCTCTCGGGGTCCTTTCGCGGCCCCTGGCGTCAGCGCCGGTCAAGGCCGCTCAGGGCCGCTCGGGGACCGGTCGGGGAGCCTTTGTCCGCTTCTCCGTCGTCACGCCTCGTGATCGTTTGACGGCCCGGTTGTGCGTAGCTACGTTCTGGTCTGCGGAATTCTAATTCCACTTTGTGGAAACGTCCAGAGTGCTCCAGGTGACCCCTTGACGGTTCCGGGTCGGCCGTGAAGACTCATTCAACAGAACGTTGAATTCCGTTTAGCGGAAACGAATGGTCTGTGTAGCGGAAAAGAACGAACCGAAGAGAGGGCGTTGAGGACGTGGACGTAGAACTGGTGCTGCGCTCGACCCGCGTGATCACCCCGCAGGGAACCCGCGCCGCCTCGGTCACGGTCTCCGGGGGGAAGATCGCGGCCGTGCTGGCGTACGACGCCGACGTACCGGCGGGGGCCAGGGTCGAGGATTTCGGTGACGACGTCCTGCTGCCCGGAATCGTCGACACGCACGTCCACGTGAACGACCCGGGCCGCACGGAGTGGGAGGGCTTCTGGACCGCCACCCGTGCCGCGGCCGCCGGGGGCATCACCACCCTCGTCGACATGCCGCTCAACTCCCTGCCGCCGACCACCACCGTCGACAACCTGCGCACGAAGCAGGACGTCGCCCGCACCAAGGCGCACATCGACGTCGGCTTCTGGGGCGGCGCACTGCCGGACAACGTCGGCGACCTCAAGCCCCTGCACGACGCCGGTGTCTACGGCTTCAAGTGCTTCCTCTCGCCGTCGGGTGTGGACGAGTTCCCGCACCTGGACCAGGACCGCCTCGCCACCTCCATGGCGGAGATCGCCGGCTTCGGCGGTCTGCTCATCGTGCACGCCGAGGACCCGCACGAGCTGGACGCGGCCCCGCACAAGAGCGGCCCCAAGTACACGGACTATCTTCAGACCCGGCCGCGCGTCTCCGAGGACGTCGCGATCGAGGGCCTCATCGGGCTCGCCAAGCGGCTCGGCGCCCGCGTGCACGTACTGCACCTGTCGTCGTCCGACGCGCTGCCCCTGATCGCCGCCGCCAAGCGCGAGGGCGTCAGGCTCACCGTCGAGACCTGCCCGCACTACCTCACGCTCACCGCGGAGGAAGTCCCGGACGGCGCGAGCGAGTTCAAGTGCTGCCCGCCCATCCGCGAGGCCGCCAACCAGGACCTGCTCTGGGACGCGCTCGCCGACGGCACCATCGACTGCATCGTGACGGACCACTCGCCGTCCACCGCCGACCTCAAGACCGACGACTTCGCGACCGCCTGGGGCGGCATCTCCGGGCTCCAGCTCAGCCTCCCCGCGATCTGGACCGAGGCACGCAAGCGCGGCCACAGCCTCGAGGACGTGGTGCGCTGGATGTCGACGCGCACCTCCGAACTGGTCGGACTCGACCAGAAGGGCGCCATCGAGGCCGGCCGCGACGCCGACTTCGCGGTCCTCGCGCCCGACGAGACCTTCACCGTGGACCCCGCTCAGCTGCAGCACCGGAACCGAGTCACGGCGTACGCGGGCAAGACCCTCAGCGGCGTCGTGAAGTCCACCTGGCTGCGCGGCGAACGCATCTTGCACGGCGGCGAGTTCAGCGAACCCGCAGGCCGACTTCTGGAAAGGAACAACTGAAACAGTGACGGCGATACCTACCTTCACCGGCGACGCCAGCCCCTACGGCGGCGGCGACCCCTACGCGGACTACCGCACCGCTGACTTCCCCTTCACGCAGTACGCCAACCTCGCCGACCGGCAGCTGGGCGCCGGTGTGATCGCCGCCAACGACGAGTTCTTCGCCATGCGCGAGAACCTGCTCCTCGCGCACCCCGCCGTCTTCGACCCCGAGCACTTCGGGCACAAGGGCAAGGTCATGGACGGCTGGGAGACCCGCCGCCGCCGTGGTGTCTCCGGCGAGCAGCCGTGGCCCACCGCCGACGACCACGACTGGGCGCTCGTGCGCCTCGGCGCCCCCGGCGTCGTACGCGGCCTCGTCATCGACACCGCGCACTTCCGCGGCAACTACCCGCAGGCCGTGTCCGTGGAGGGCACGAGCGTCGACGGTTCGCCGACCCCCGAGGAGCTCCTCGCGGACGACGTGAAGTGGACGACCCTCGTACCCCGCACGGCGGTCGGCGGCCACGCGGCCAACGGCTTCGCCGTCGACGTCGAGCAGCGCTTCACGCACCTGCGCGTCAACCAGCACCCGGACGGAGGCATCGCCCGTCTCCGTGTCTACGGGGAGGTCGTCGCCGACCCCAAGTGGCTCGCGGCGCTCGGCACGTTCGACGTCGTCGCCCTGGAGAACGGCGGCCAGGTCGAGGACGCGTCCGACCGCTTCTATTCCCCGGCCACCAACACCATCCAGCCGGGCCGCTCCCGCAAGATGGACGACGGCTGGGAGACGCGCCGCCGCCGCGACAACGGCAACGACTGGATCCGCTACCAGCTGGTGGCCCAGTCCGAGATCCGCTCCGTCGAGATCGACACGGCGTACCTCAAGGGCAACTCGGCCGGCTGGGCGTCGCTCTCCGTACGGGACGGCGGCGAGGAAGGCGAATGGGTCGAGGCGCTGCCCCGCACCCGCCTGCAGCCCGACACCAACCACCGCTTCGTCCTGGACGCTCCGGTCGTCGGCACCCATGTGCGCGTCGACATCTTCCCGGACGGCGGCATCTCACGGCTGCACCTCTTCGGTTCGCTCACCGAGGCGGGCGCGAGCCGCCTGGCGGCGCGTCACCAGGAGCTCGGCGGCTGATCCGCGCCCGCTGAAGCTCCCCTGAGAGACGTGGGGCGCACCGGGTGGACAGCCCCGGTGCGCCCCCTCACCATGCCCGCGCGCGGGTCTCAGGCGCCGTAGCCGCCGTCCACGACCAGCTCCGTGCCGGTGATGAACGCGGCGTCGTCCCCGGCCAGATAGGCGACGAGCGACGCCACCTCGTCGGCGGAGCCGAAGCGGGCCAGCGCCGTCGCCGCCTTCTGCGGCTCGGCGAACGGGCCGTCCGCCGGGTTCATGTCCGTGTCGATCGAGCCCGGGTGTACGACGTTCACGGTGATCCGGCGCCCGGCGAGCTCACGGGCCAGCGGCTTGGTCATGCCGACGAGCGCCGCCTTGCTCAGCGCGTACAGCGTCGCGCCCGGACCGCCCGCGAACCGTGCGAGCCCCGACCCGGTGGAGATGATCCGGCCCCCGTCGGCCAGCCGCCCGGCCGCCGCCTGCGAGGCCAGGAAGACCGAACGTACGTTGACGGCGAGCACCCGGTCGATGTCGGAGAGCGTCAGGTCCCCGATGGGGCCGAGGACTCCGATGCCCGCGTTGTTCACCAGGATGTCCAGGCGGCCCAGATCGTCCGCCGCGCGCTCCACCGCGCCCGCGGCGTCCCCGGGGTCGGCCGCGTCGGCCCGGATGGCGAAGCCGCGCTGCCCCGCCGCCTCGATCTTGGTGACGACGTCACGAGCGGCGGCCTCGCCGTTGACGTACGTGATCGCCACATCGGCACCCTCCTGCGCGAACCGCAGCGCGATCGCCGCGCCCATGCCGCGGCTGCCGCCGGTGACGAGAGCGGTCTTGCCGGTCAGAGAAGACATGTCGAAGCCTCATTTGCGTAGATGGAGAAGGTGGTTGCGCTATGCGTGAGAAGTGCTTGCGGGTTCAATGAAAGCGGGCGGCGCGCCGCGAGGCTGGCGGGAAATGGACACGGCCTTCCCGGCGTGATCTCCGCCGGATACGGTGATCGACCCACGTGAGAGCCGCCGAAGTCTCCACACCGCCGCATCCGTTGGAGACCGCGCCCCGTGTCGACGCTCGCCGCTCCCGCCGCGCCCGCAGCGCGCCGTGCCTGGCTCACCGATCTGCCCGTCCTGCTCGTGGCCGTGGTCTGGGGCGCCAGCTATCTGGCGGCGAAGGGCATCACGACGACGCACACGGTCGTCGCCGTGCTCGTCCTGCGGTTCGCCGTCGTGCTGCCCGCGCTCGTGGTGGCCGGATGGCGCGGTCTGCGCGCCCTGACGGCGCCGCAGTGGCGCGGTGCGGCAGCGCTCGGCCTCGTCCTGAGCGGGATCTTCCTCCTGGAGACGTACGGCGTCGTCCACACCTCGGCGACCAACGCGGGCCTCATCATCAGCCTCACCATGATCTTCACGCCGCTCGCCGAGGCGGTGGTGACACGGAAGAGGCCGCCGCGCGCCTTCCTCGCGGCGGCCTCGCTCTCTCTGCTCGGCGTGGTCCTGCTGACCCAGGGCGGCGGCTTCACGCGGCCCTCGGTGGGTGACGGCCTGATCTTCCTCGCGGCGCTCGCGCGCACGGTGCACGTCATGGCGATGTCCCGGATCAAGGCCCTCCGGGACGCCGACGACTCGGCCTCACTCTCCCTCACCACCGTCCAACTGGGCACCGCAGTGGGCGTGTTCGCGGTGCTCGCCGCCGCGGGAACCGGTGCCTCGCCCTGGGCCGTGGCGGCGGACTTCGGTGCGCGTGAGTGGGCCGGGCTGCTCTTCCTCTCCGTGTTCTGCACGTTCTTCGCCTTCTTCGTGCAGATGTGGGCGGTGCGCAGGACGTCTCCGTCGCGGGTGAGCCTGCTGCTCGGCACGGAACCGTTGTGGGCGGCCGCCGTGGGGATCGCGCTGGGCGGGGAGCGGCTGGGTGCGGTGGGTCTGGTGGGGGGTGTGCTGGTTCTGGTGGGCACCAGTTGGGGCCGCGGGGTGCGGTGATACCTTCCGGGGCCGATCACACAGGGGAGCCCATGAACGCGTACGTCGAGCAGGAATTCGCCGCGGGTGCGCAGAGGCGCCGTATCTGGGGCGGGGTGCTGTTCTTCGCCGCGAGTGTCATCTGGGCCGTCCTCGCGTGGCAGTTGACGGTGCCGTTCAGCGACGGGGACGACGGCTCCTCCAGCAGCCGCGAGTGCCAGTCGGTGCTCTTCTACGAGGGGGACGCGCCGACGTGGCACGACTCCACGCGGGAGGAGTGCCGCGCCCAGCGCCGGTGGCCCGAGATGCTGGGCTGGCTGGGGCTCTCGGTGCCGCTCTCCGTGGTGGGCGCGGTGCTTTACAGCAGCGGGTCCACCAGTCTGCGGATGCGTGAGTACATGGCGGAGCACCGCATCGCCGCTGCCTCCGCTGCCTCCGCTGTCGCCACCGCGAAGGACGCTTCCAGGAAGAAGTGAGGGCGGCGAACCGGAGGCGCTCGGTTAACTCCCGGAAAATTCACCGTACTTGACGTTGACACGCCAACCTCTACGCGCGTCACACTGGTCGCATGCGAATCCCCCCACGAATCGTGAGCGTCACAGCCCTCGCCGCCGCCCTGCTCGTCGGCGGCCCCGTCGCCGCCTCCGCGAGCGCGGCCTGGGACCACCACGCCCCCGTGTCGACGGCGTACTCCCTCACCGCCGTCGGCGACATCTGCTACTCCGCGCTGCCCGCCCAGGCGCACGACACCCTGGACCTGATCGAGGCGGGCGGCCCCTACCCGTATCCGCAGGACGGCACCGTCTTCCAGAACAGGGAAGGCATCCTGCCCTCCCAGGGCTCCGGCTACTACCACGAGTACACCGTGGTCACCCCGGGCTCACCGGATCGCGGCGCCCGCCGCGTCGTGACCGGTGAGGAGAACCGGGAGGACTACTACACCGCCGACCACTACGAGTCCTTCGACCTGGTCGACTACGCCTGCTGAGCACGCCCTGACCCGGCGCGGTACTCACCGACGGGCCTTTTGGCTCTCCGCGACCGCGAACAGCGCGAGCGCCAGCACGATCAGCGTGACGCCCGCGTAGATCTCGTATCCGTCGAGGAACCCGATCCGCCGCACGAGCCCCCAGCCGCGCAGCCGGCCGGTCAGCTCGTGCACCAGGGCGACCATGCCCTGGATCAGGAGAAGGACGCCGAAGACCTCAAGTACCCGCTTCATGCCGAAGAGCCTCGCCCCGTGGACCCCCCACGCACATCGGCCACGGGGCGAGGCTTCTTCCCCCGGCACCCTCCCAAAGTCTGCGCGTACGCGACTTTGGTAGACGATCCCGTCCGGGGGGCGCCGCATGTCACCGGCGGTGCGTAGATTTGTCGACCATGAGCGGCAAACAGCCTCCGTCGGACCCCTCGGCCTCCATGGCGAGACGTCCATGGGCGCTGCCCTCGGCCGTCGCCGCCGAGTTCGACCCGGACCAGACGGCGCACAAGGGCAAGCGCGGGCCCCGGCGGACCGCGCGGGACTGGCTGGTCGACTTCGCCTGCTTCGCCGCGGCCGTCGTCATCGGCATGGTGGGCGCGGACGCGGTCAGCAGCAACCCGAACGTCTCGCACGGTGCGGCCGAGGCCGACCAGTTGATCGGCGCCCTGGCCTGCGCCGCCGTCTGGCTGCGCAGACGCTGGCCGGTCGGCCTCGCCGCCGCCCTGGTCGTGGTCAGCCTGGCCTCGGACACCGCGGCCGGTGCGGGCGCCGTGGCGCTGTTCAGCCTCGCCGTGCACCGGCCCTTCCGGTACGTCGGCTGGATCGGCGGGGTCTCCATCTGCCTGATGCCGTTCATCTACTGGCTGCGGCCCGACGCCGAACTGCCCTGGTTGGCCGCCGTCCTCATCGGCATGCTGATCAACGCCTCCGTCATCGGCTGGGGCATGTTCGTCCGCTCGCGCCGCCAGCTCCTGCTGAGCCTGCGCGACCGCGCGATCCGCGCCGAGAACGAGGCCACCCTCCGCGCCGAACAGGCCCAGCGCCTGGCCCGCGAGTCCATCGCCCGCGAGATGCACGACGTGCTGGCCCACCGGCTCACCCTGCTCAGCGTGCACGCCGGCGCCCTGGAGTTCCGCCCGGACGCCCCCCGCCAGGAGATCGTCCGCGCCGCCGGTGTCATCCGGGAGAGCGCGCACGAAGCCCTGCAGGACCTGCGCGAGGTGATCGGCGTCCTGCGCGGCGGCAGCGACGGCGAGGCGTCCGGCCGGCCGCAGCCCACCCTCACCGCCCTGGAGACCCTGGTCGCCGAGGTACGCGACGCGGGCATGAAGGTCGCACTCGACCACCGCGTCACCACCCCGGCCGCCGTGCCCGCCGCCGTGGGCCGCACCGCCTACCGCATCGCCCAGGAGGGCCTGACCAACGCCCGCAAGCACGCCCCGGGAGCCGAGGTGACCGTCTCGGTGTCCGGCGCCCCGGGCGAAGGCCTCACCCTGTCGGTACGCAACCCGCCGCCGCCCGGCGAGGTGCCGAACGTCCCCGGTTCCGGCCAGGGACTGATCGGCCTCACGGAACGGGCCACGCTGGCGGGCGGCCGCATCGAGCACGGGCCCGCGAAGGACGGCGGGTTCCGCGTCGACGCCTGGCTGCCGTGGGACTCACCCTCCGGTCGCGGCGGCGAGCTCTGAACGCAGCAGGGCGGCCACGGCCGCCGTCTCGTCGTTGAGATAGAAGTGGCCCCCGGAGAAGACCCTCAGCTCGAACCCCTGGGTGGTGTGCCCGCCCCAGGCCCGTACGTCGTCGAGCGGCGCCTTGGGGTCGTCCGCGCCGGCCAGCGCGAGCACCGGACAGTCGAGGCGCTTGCCGCCGGTGTGCCGGTAGGTCTCGATGGCGCGGTAGTCGGCGCGCAGCGACGGCAGGATCATCCGGCGCACGTCCGGGTCGGCCAGGAGCGCGCTGTCGGTGCCCGCGAGGCTCGCCACCTCCCGCAGCAGAGCGTCGTCGTCCCGCAGGTGCACGTTCTCCTCCCGGAAGCGCGAGGGGGCCCGGCGTCCCGAAGGGAAGAGCCGCAGCGGGACGGTGCCGTCGGCCGCGAGCCGCAGCGCCACCTCGAAGGCCACGACCGCGCCCATGCTGTGGCCGAAGAGCGCCAACGGCTTGTCGGTCCACGGCTTCAGCGCCCCGTACGCGAGGTCGGCGAGGTCGGTGACGCTCTCCAGGGACGGCTCCGCGCTGCGGTCCTGGCGGCCGGGGTACTGCACCGACAGGACGTCGACGGCCGGGGCCAGGCGCTGCGTGAGGCCGTAGAAGTAGCTGGCCGAACCTCCCGCGTGCGGGAAGCAGATCAGCCGGCACGGTGCCTGCTCCGCCGGCTTGAAGCGCCGTATCCAGTCGTTTGCCGGTCCCTTGCTCACAGCACACCGCCTTCTCCGGTCAGCGGGACTTCCCGCAGGTCGCTCAGGACGACCAGTTGTGTCTCGGCCAGCATCCCGGCGAGGGCCGCCGGTGCCGTGCCCTCGTAACCGCACCCGGTCCACCGCGCCTCGCCGCCGCCGGGCGGATGGTGGAGCCCGGCCACGCCCCACGGTGCGACGTGCCCAACCTCCAGGGCCGTGGCGCCCTCCTCCCGCAGATGCGGGCAGTGCTCGGCGGCGAGCGCCCAGCAGGAGCGGCAGGTCGGGGGCGTCCCGGTGGTGTGCAGGCGTTTGCGGCGGCTGCCGTACTCACCCGCGGGCAGCAGCCACGGCAGGCAGTCGTCCCGCGGGGCGATCGGCTCCCCGCAGACCTGGCAGAGCATGCGGCGCATGCACTCCCGCTGGCGGCGGGCGTGCGTCTGGGAGAAGAGCGGGCGGCCCTCGCCGCGTGGCCCGAGGTGGCGCATCCACAGGACGCCGTGCTCGTCACGGTCCTCCGGCTCCTCACGCTCGTAGTGGACGGCACCGCTGACCGGATCGACGCGCACCGGTTCCAGCCGGGACTCGCCCTCCCAGAGGGCGACCCAGGGCACCAGGGCGGCCGGGCTTGTCGGCCTTGTCATGACGGGATCGGTCTCCTGTGGCTAGACGGTGGCTGGACGACGTGGCTAACGGGCGGGGCTGGTGGAGCGCGGCAGTGCGAGCGGGTGGCCGCTGGGCTGGTCCGTGCGGTAGGCCTCGGCCTGGAGGTTGTAGAGATCCGAGTACAGACCCTCGGCCGCCATCAGTTCCTCGTGCGTGCCGCTCGCGGTGACCCGGCCGTCGGCGAGTACGTAGATGCGGTCCGCGTACCGCACGTTGGCGAGGCGGTGGGTGATCAGGACGACGGTGCGGTCCTCGGCGTGACCGCCGATCGCCCGGAAGAGGTCGTGCTCGGCCCGCGCGTCGAGAGCCGCGCTCGGCTCGTCACAGATCAGCAGCCGCGCGTCGCGGTAGAAGCCGCGCGCGGCGGCCAGCCGCTGCCACTGCCCGCCGGAGAGCTCACGGCCGTTCTCGAACCGCTTGTCCAGGAGCGTGTCGTAGGCCTGCGGCAGCCGGTCGATGAACTGGTCGGCGCCCGACTCGGCCGCCGCGCCGCGCATCCGCGACTCCTCGCCGCCGTCGCCCATCGAGATGTTCTCGCGCGCCGTGAGCGGCCAGTTGGTGGGGTTCTGCGCCACGACCGCGATGTGCTCCCACAGTTGGGAGCGGTCGGCGTCGGCGAGTGACGTGTCGTCCCAGAGCACGGCCCCGCTGTCCGGTGTGTACAGGCCCGCGAGCATCTTGGCCAGCGTGGTCTTGCCGGAGCCGTTCTCCCCGACGAGGGCGATGACTTCACCCCTGGCGATCTCGATCGACGTATGCGAGAGGGCGGGGGGCGAGGCCCCGGGATAGCTGAACGTCACGTCCCGTACGGTGATCCGCTCGAACGACGAGGGCGCGGCGCGCTTCTCCGTCAGGGTGAGGACGCGCTCGGCCTCGGTGCAGAAGTCGAGGTAGTCGCAGAAGTAGAGGCCTTCGGTGTAAAGCCTGTTCATCTCCTGCACCAGCAGGTGCAGGGACTCCTTGCCGCTGCGGATGGCGAGCACCGCGGCGCCCGCGACCTCGAGCGGGATCGCCCCGGCGCCGAGCAGCAGGCCGAGCGCCACATACGTTGCCGCGGTGGCGACCCCGCTCATGGCGTCCCCGGCCAGACGCACCCCGGTCTCCTTGCGCGCCAGGTCGATCTGCACGTCACGCTCGACCGTGGCCACCCGGTCGTACTGCCGCAGCAGGAAGCCCCGCATCGTGAAGGACCGCACGTCCGCGGCCGACCTGCGGTCCGTCATCAGCTCGAACATGATCCATTTGCGGCGGCGGCTCGCGATCAGGTCCCACAGGGCGCGATAGCGCATCCGGGCCGAGCGCACCGCCGCCCACCAGTCGGGCGCGGCCGTGACGAGCAGCAGCGGGAGCAGCACCGGGTGCAGCACGCCCAGCGTCACGGCCACCGCGGCGAGCCCCACCAGATTGCTGAACACCTCAAGGGTGGCGCGGGCGGTGACGGGCGCGTTCGCCGTCCCGCGCTCGCGGGCCCGCTGCAGGCTGTCGTGGAACCGCGCGTCGTCGTACGACGCCAGGTCCACCTGCGTGGTCAGTTCGATGAGCCGCAGCTCGACGGCCCGCTCGATACGGGGGATGAGGCGCGCCTGAGCCCACGCGGCCGCCGCCTGGAACCCGGACCGCAGCGCGAGGGCGAGCGCCACGAGCAGCAGCGAGGGAAGCGCGTCGCGCACCCGGTCCGGCGTGGGTCCCCCGGTGAACAGGGACTGCATCACCGAGGTGGTGGCAAGGAGGCCGAGCGAGAGGAAGCCGCCCGACACGGCGTTGAGAGCGATGGCCGCCGATGTGTCGAACCGGCTGGTCCGCCAGGCGAGCCGCAGGACATGGCCGATCAGCGTGGGCAGGCCGCTCGCCATGGCCCAGAAGCCCGCGGAGAAGAGGTTCGCCTCGTTCATCTCCCAGGGTTCCTTGGCGAGTTCGGGGGTGCTGGGCGCGGCGGCGTCCGGCGCGTCCTGCTGTCCGGCGTTCCGTCCGCTCCCCTCGGAGCGGCGTGACGGCCTGATCCGCATGCTTCTCCCTTCCTCTCTACGGCGCTGACGCGCGTCGGCCGAGCCAGTCCTCGATGAGCGCTCTCTCCCGCTCGGCGGGGAAGGGGCCGGTCTCCGCCTCGCCCGCCGGGGCGTCGCGCAGCTCGGCCCAGGTGTCCTCGACCGTCTCGTACAGCGGCCGGCACGAAAGGCCCGTGGCGTACGCGGCGGCGGCGTCCACCGTCCAGAGGTGGCCGTAGCCCGGGGTGTCGTGCGGCGTCCACAGCGGCAGGTCGAGCCAGGGGCGCACCCCGGCGGCGGTCAGGAACCGGTCGTCGGCCCAGACCGGCTCGGCGCCCGCCCCGGTGACGGCGACGCAGGCGTCCACGAGCCCGCCCCGCGTCGTACGCCCCACCGGTCCCGCGGCGTTGATGCTGCCGGCCCTGCCTTCCCGCGCACAGGCGAGCAGCCACGACGCCACGTCCCGGCAGTCGAGGAGCTGGACCGGATCGCCGGGGGCGCCGCCCGGCAGGAACCGGCCGCCGCGGGCGGCCCGCAGCAGCCAGCCGCGCACCGGCCCCGCGTCGTCGCGCGGTCCGGTGATGACGCCGGGGCGCACGATCAGGGCCCGGTCGCCGAAGGCCTCGCGGACCGCCCGCTCGCAGCCCGCCTTCAGCGTTCCGTATCCCGTGTCCTCCAGACCCGCGTCCAACGGGCATACGCGGGGCGCCAGTTCGTCGGAGGCGGGCTTCGCGGGCCAGGGCAGCGCGGCGAGCGACGAGACGTACAGACAGGTGCCCGCCCGGTCGGCGAGGAGCCGCGCCGACCGGGCCACCGACGCGGGGACGTGGCCGCTGGTGTCGATCACGGCGTCCCAGCGGCCGGACGCGAGCGCCGTCAGGCCGCCCTCGGCTTCCCGGTCGCCGCGCAGCGCCTCGGCCGCCGGGTGGTCGGCTCCGGTCAGCCCCCGGTTGAACGTGGTGACGTGCCAGCCGCCGAGCACGGCGCGCTCGACGATGTGGCGGCCGAGGAACCCCGTGCCGCCGAGCACCAGGAGCCTCACGCGGGTGCCTGCGGGGCGCTCGCCCCGGACACCGGGCCGCCGGAGACCCCGTGCACGTCGTCGTCGGGGCTGCCGATCATGGACAGCTCCCGCATCCTGGCGATGACCGGGGCCATCTTCGGGTCGCGTACGGCCTTCTCCACCCACCGCTCGTCGTAGCGGGGGTACGCCGTCGTGTCGTAGGCCGCGTCCGGGTCGACCGAGCCCGCGCTGTGGAAGAAGCGGCTGAACGCCGTCTCCTCCTCCTCGGTCGTCGGTTCGTCGGCGTAACTCACCGACCACTGGAGGCGGTCGACGCCGTTGATGCTGGCGTGCCACACCTGCCAGTCGAAGACGATGACATCGCCCCGCCGGGTCTCCGCCACGTCGAGCGGCAGCTCCGACACCTGCTTGCGCACGGCCTTCTCGCCCCACTCGTCCGCCCAGATGCCGTACGTCTTCTTCCACGCGTCGGAGGCGGCGGAGAAGTCGGCGTGGTGCGATCCGGGCAGAAAGCGCAGGGCGCCGGTGTCCGCGGTGAGCGGCTCCAGGTAGACGGCGAAGGTGACACCGTGCATGCCCGGCATGCAGTCGCGGTGCAGCGGCGTCTGCGTGAACAGCAGGATGCTCTCGGCGAAGGTGGGCAGCGCGCGGGCGCCGACCAGATCGTTGGCGACGCCGTAGAACCGCTTGTCCTCCATGAGCTGGAGGCTCAGCGGGGTGCGTTCCGTGCTCATCATCGGCAGCAGGTACGAGGGCAGGCCCTGGCCCTCGGGCCGTGCGCCCGCAAGATAGCCGAAGGCGTCGGCGTGACACCGCTCGACCTCGTCGGCGAGCCGGGTCATCTCGTCCTCGTCGAGGAGCTGCGGCAGGACGAGATAGCCGAACGTGTGGAAGAAGTCGATCTGTTCCTTCGTCAGGTACTGCTGGGTGTCGGGCCCTTGCTGGTCGTGCGTCATGTCGGGAACCTCCTTCATTACGAGAACCTCTTGCGCGCCTGTGTCACCCGGGCACGTGCTTCGGTGGATTCGCCTGCGTGCTCCTCGTCGGCACGCCGCCACGTCTCCCACGCCGTTTGCTCGGGCGTGGTGAAGCCCGCGTTCTGCCGCCGGTCGAACATCTCGTCCTCGCCGAAGAGGCGCAGCGTCCGCCGGTCCCGCGTCCTGCGCGCCGTCGCGACGATCGCCCGGACATTGGGTCCGGCGTAGGACTCGTCGTGGCGCATGGCCGAGGTGTTGTAGCCGATGCCGAGGAACTGCCGCCGCCCCTCGCTCACGCTGTGCGTGCCGGAGTGCAGCAGGTTGTGGTGGATGAGGACGACGTCCCCCGGCGTGGTGTGCAGCAGCACCTCGTCCTCGTGCGGCTCCTCGAGGCGGTCCTCGGGGATGCTCACGGGAGTGCGGTGGGAGCCGGGGATGACCCGCAGCGGGCCGTACTCGATGGTCATCTCCTGGAGATACGCGAAGCAGATGACGAGCAGCGGCTTCATGTACGAGCCGTTCGGGAAGTACCCGAACCGGTCCCGGTGCCAGTGCACGGGCCGCCCCTTCGCCTCCGGGTCCTCGGCGTCGGCGCTGAACAGGACGGTGCTGTCCAGTTGGACGGCCGGGCCCATCACGGCCTCCGCGAGATCGAGGAGCGCCGGGCGGGTGACCGCGCCGAGCGCCACCCGCGGGGCCCGCTCGACGAGGTGGCCGACGATCAGCGGGGGGTCCTCGCGGCCGTGCACGAACTGCCAGTCGTCCGCACCCTCGTCGTAAAGACGCCGGAACGCGGCGACCTCGTCCTTGCCGAAGACGCCGGGCAGGACCACATAGCCGTCCTCGCGGAACGCCCGTACGCGGTCGGCCAGTTCGGTGTCGCTCATCGTGATGTCACCTCCGTGCGGTCGGGACGCTGTTCCAGCGCGTCCAGCGCCTTGCGCCAGAACGCGTAGATCTTCCGCTCGCGGCTGGGGCCGATGCCGCACACCCGGTTGACGTGCATGTGGACCAGGCTGGCGAGGATCTCCCGCGGGTCCTGCCAGAGCGCGCCCTCGTGGTGCAGCTCCCTCAAGTCCGCTGCTGTCTCGCTCAGTTGGACATAGGGCTCGGTCATGGCGAGCAGGACGTGGCGCCGCGGGTCGTCGGCGGGCCGCCGCCAGGGGCGAAGCAGTTCGCAGAGTTCGGTGCGGTGCTGCTTGAAGGCGTCGCTGAACTCGTCCTTGTCGGACCGGGCCCGGATGAAGGCCAGCCGTTCCTCGAAGCCGAGCCCCCAGGCCTCGGCGAGACGGTCCAGGCAGAACGCGGCCGTCACGGCGGGGTCCAGGCGCAGTGCGCCCGCCTGCCGCGCGGCGAGCACGGCCTGAGTGACCTCACTGTCGGTGCCGAAGGCCCGCTCCACCGCGGTCATGGCCACGGGACCGCCGTACCGCCACACCTCCGGGAAGTACGTGTCGAAGCCGAACTTCCAGGCGAGCCCGGAGCGCACCACGTCACCCGCCCATGCCGCGGTCCGTGCGAGGAGCTCCCCGCCGCGCCGTGCCTCGCCGGCCAACAGCCGTATGCGCAGGTGCGGTTCCGGGTCGGCGAAGCGCATGAAGAACCAGTCGGCGAGCAGCCCCTCGGCCCGCAGCGAGGCGACGAACGGCGCGAGCGGGCCCGCGACGGCCTCGTCCTGGCGTCTGGCCGACGTGTAGAGCTTGAGGTACACCCAGCCGTCGCCGGGCAGCACGCGCAGCTCGTCGGCGGCCGGCGGACGCTCCGGGTGGCGCGCGAGCCGCACCGGCAGCGGCTCGTCCGCACCGGGCTTCGGCGGCGCCTCGGCCCGCGCGCGCCGCGTCACCGGTACCACGACCTCCGACGTGTACGACCTGCCCTCGGTGTCCCGCAGCCAGTGCTGGTCGTGGCCCGGCAGCACCTCCTGCACGGCCAGGCGGCCGGGCGCCTTGGTCTTGCGCAGCGCGGTGAGCAGCTCGCTCACGCACATGGGGTGCCGCAGATCGAGCAGCAGCCGGTTGTCGAACTCGACCAGGTGGACCCAGCGCGGCACCCGCCAGCGCGCACGCCACTCCTGGACGCCCCGGTACCAGCGCGTGCTGTCGTCCCCGCGGCCCGTGGGCGTGACCGAGCCGTGCTGGAGGATCCACTGCGCCGGGCTGATGACGACCTTGCCCCGCACCAGGCGCGGCAGGAACGGCGCGCTCTTGTACGGACCCCAGTGGAAGGCCGCGAGCAACGGGTGGCGGTCCTGGCCGATCTCCAGGAGGAAGCGGCACACGTTGGGTGCCTGGAGGTCGGTCAGGAGATGGCTCTGCCCGACCACGACCTCCTTGCCCAGGCGCCGCGAGCAGACGTAGAAGTGGCCGTCGTGCACGCCCACCATCAGGTCGGAGAGGGTGATGGTGCGGTCGTCGGGGACCGAGGCGGAGGCGTTGACCACGATCTCGTGGTCGCGCAGTTCGGGGTGGACGACGACGTTGGCGGCCCTTCGCACCAGCGGCAGGTAGCTCAGCTCGGCGAAGACGGCGTCCGGCCGCGCGGCCTCCTCGCGGCGCGCGCAGTGCCGCAGCGCCCCGGTCACCTCGGCCGGCAGCACATCGGTGAACCTGCCGAACGTACGGCCGCCGTCCGCGAGCGGCGTCGGGCACAGCACCGCCCGCCAGTCCTCACCCTCCAGAGCGGCGGCGTCGGCGGCCTGCAACTGCAGGTACACGTCGAGGACTTCGGGAGCCCGTGGTCCGGTCTCCGGGCGCCAGTTGGAGAGCGTGTCCAGGAGGCCGTCGGTGAGCTCGACCTCCTGGGCGCCGCTGCGCAGCGCCTCGGACACCAGGCCGCACAGGGCGACGTCACGGTGCGGGTTCAGGGGAGCGGGCGGCGCCTGGCGGGGCGGGTCGGGGAGCGGCTCGGTGTAGGTCGCGGGCGGCCCGAGGCCCGACTCGGCGCTGAGGAGTTCGAGCAGCGGGACCTGCGCGTCCTCGCCGTAGCGTTGCGCGAAGTCGTCGTGGTAGCCGCGCAGATGCTGGAAGCCGGAGGGGAAGAGCCCGAGGCGCAGGAGTACGTCGGCGGCGTCCGCGGCGGCGTCCCCGACGGCGCGCGGCAGACGGTCGCCCACGGTGTTCAGGGCCATGTCGACCTGGAAGGGCGGAGCGCTCGACTCGTGAAGGCCCGTCTGGTGACGGTGCAGCTCGGCGAAGAGGTGCTCGCGGTCGGCGGGCTCCGCCGCCTGCGTGCGTCCCGCGAGGTCGAGGGCCGTGCCGAGCGCGGCACGCAACGGCGCTGTACGGGGCCCGTCCGGCAGCCGGGCGGCGAAGGTCTCGGCGGCCCGTGAGTCGCTCAGCGCGGGCCGCAGGTCGCTCATCAGGAACCGGTTGGCCCACAACTTCCGCAGCAGCGCGTCGATCTGCTGCTCGCTCGCCTGCGGCAGGTCGCGGACCAGGCCGGCACGGAGATCGGCGTACGGCAGCGGGCGCCCGGCCCGGCGAAGCACCTCCAGGACGACCGCGGTGGCGCGCAGCGTGATGGAGCGTGTGTCGCGCGTGCCGTAGATGTCGGCGACCGGCAGGACGAGACGGTCACCGGCGACGTGGGCCGTCGGGTTGGCGACGACGCCGAGGTGGTCCGGCGCGGCCTCGTCGCGCTCGACCTGTTCCACGAGCGCCATCAGCCAGTTCATGTCGGGCCTGGTGCGCACCGCCCCGGTCGCGGGCAGGCCCAGAAGCAGCGTGTCACCGCCCGCGCCGGCCCCCTCCCTGGCGGGGCCCGTGAACCGCCCCGCGGCGACACCGGCGAAGAGGCCGAAGGGCGTGGCGCGCGTGCTCATCCGCGTCAGATAGCGCAACAGGCTGCGGTAGGTGCGCTCGGTCCGCCGCTGCGAGGTGCCGCCCGTGTCGAGGGAGTCCACCGCGGCGAGCAGCGGCGGGCTGGCGACCGCGAGCGCCTGCCTGACCTCGGCGTCGGCCGCGTACTTGCGCAGCAGCGCCCGGGTCCTGTGGCCCGCGTCGTGCAGGGCGGTCTCCAGCTCCCCGTCGTGCGGCCCCTCGGGTACGTCGTCGGCGGGGGCCGTGAGCCGGTGGAAGGAGCCCAAGGGCAGGGCGGGCGCGCGCAGCAGGAAGAAGCCCGCGGGTTCGTAGGTGGCGTCGTACCCGGAGGTGGACGGGGGAGGAGGTGTGCCCTTGTCGTGCCGGCTCATGGGTACGTGATTCCTGCCTTTCGGTCTACGTGGGTCCGCCGCGCCGCCCGGTCACGACATCAGCAGCGCCCGGTCCCAGGAGGGTGCGACCGGGGTGGCCGCGGCGAGCAGGGCCAGCGCCACGCCTGCCGCGCCGGTGAGGAACCCCGGGTCGTCGACGAACACGCCGGGCTGTTCCTCGTCGCGGAAACACAGGGGCGCGGCGGGGTCGAAGAGGCCGAGGATCTGCTCGGTCAGGGAGGAAACGTGGTCCTGGAGAGGGGAGTCGGGATCGTCCTGGGCCAGGCGCAGGCACACCATCAGGAGGCCCGCCACCCCGTGGCAGAGGGAGGGCGAGGGGATGTGCCGCTCGGACACCGGGCGGCGCAGCGCGCTCTGAACGGCCTCGACGGCGAGCCGCCTCAGCTCCGGCGCGTCCAGGGCGTGTCCCGCGTGCCACAGCGCCATGGCGATGCCCGGGGCGCCGTAGCACCAGCCCGCGCGTGACGGCGGTCCGCCGGCGGCGGCGCCCCGCCCCGGCGGGTCGTGACGGCCCACGTGGTTGGGCCAGTTGACGCCCCACGGGTCCTGTACGCGGTGCTCCACGACCCAGTCCGACAGCGCGCGCACGGCCTGGAGCTGGCCGGGGAGCCGGTGGCCCGCCCGGCAGGCGAGCGAGAGAGCGGCCAGCGGCCCCCCGGCGCCGTGGGCCGTCCCGAGGTCGAGGTAGCCCTGCGGGCACTCCTCCAGGAGCGCGGGATCCACGGAGTCGGCGGGGGAGAGCAGCCGCCCCGCGCCGTCCCCCTCGGCGACACCGCTCAGGTAGCGGATCAGGAGCCCGGCGGCCTCCTCGCCCGCCGCGTCGTCGACGCCGGTGGCCAGGAGGGCGCCCAGGACGCCGGAGGCTCCGGTGACGACGTCGTACAGGTGGTCCTTCGTGTACGTACCCGGATCCGCGGGCGGCTTCGACTGCCAGGGCCCCGAGGCCACTTGGCCCAGCAGCGCGGCCCGCACCTTGAGCGCCGTCGGCGCGTACCGCGGCTCCGTCTCGGCCGCCCCGGCGAGCACCAGGGCCAGGCCGCCCGTGCCGCCGTACAGCCCCGGGCCGTGCAGCGGGCTCCGCGCGGTCGAGCGGGCGCAGAGCCCGAGGGTGGCGTGCAGGCGCTGCTCCCAGCCCTCGCCCGGCCAAGCGCGCGTGAGGTGCAGGAGTGCCAGGGCGATGCTCGGAAAACCGCAGGCCAGGGAGGTCCCCGCGAACTCGAACCGGTGGGAGCCGCGGGCGGCTTCGGCCGCCGCGGCTAGCACCCGCTCCGGATCGGCGAGCCGCAGGCCGACGGCCCTCGCACACGCCACGGCACGCTCCTGGAGGGCTCCGGACAGTGCGGGCCGCCACGAGGGGCCGGCCGGCGTGCCGGTGGCGTCGGTGCTCTGCTGGTCCGTAGGGGCGGGTGCGCGCGACGGCGATGGCATGGGCGTCCTTACGTGCGGTCGGTGCCAGAGCTGGGACGAGCCGTTCATGGACCGCGGCACGTCCCAGCCGCCGGCCTCCGTCGAGCGGAGTCATACCGGTGGGAGCAAGCGGTCACTCCCGACGCGGCCGCTGGTACGGCTGGTGGTGCGGCCGCGGGCGCTGCTGCTAGTTCCAGTACTCGGTGGGCATGTTCTGCATGAGCTCACCGGAGCAGCACTTGGTCCAGCGGCAGCTGTAGCGGTGGGTGCACCACCAGGCCATCGGGTCGGTGTCCTCCGCTCCGGCCTCCGGAACGTCGACCCGGATATCCAGATCGAATTCGTCCAGGGGTATATCGATCAATTGCTGGGTTGTCATCGGTTGAGCCTCCAAGTCGATTGAGGCAGGACGATCAGTGACGCTAGAGACCCCGCTCAAAGGCCGAAACCCCTATGTTGAACAAGGGGATGCCCCTATCCGGAAGGGGCGTCGACTGGGGTAGCCAGGCTGGTCCCGCCCTGTCAGCCTCAACGCCATGCGCGGATTCCGGTTTTCCTTCAACATCTGCCAAGCGGATTCCCGAGAAGCCTTCGCCCAGAAGTGCCGGGAGAGTGAGGAGTACGGCTATGACGTAGTTCTGGCGGCCGATCACCTGGGAATGCTGGCGCCTTTTCCCGCTCTGGTCGCCGCGGCGGACGCCACCGAACGGATGCGTGTCGGCACGCTGGTCCTGAACACCTCGTTCTGGAACCCGGCGCTGCTCTCCCGCGAGATCCTCAGCACCGACCTCCTCACCGGAGGCCGCCTGGAAGTGGGGCTCGGCGCCAGCCACATGCGCTGGCAGTTCGAGGAGGCCGGCATCCCCTGGGACCCGATCGGCGTCCGCGCCGAGCGTCTGGAAACCACCGTCACCGAGCTGGAACGCCACTTCACGACCGAGGTCGGCGCCCCGCCCGAGGCGCGGGGCGAGTCGCGTGCCGTGCAGCGGCGCGGGTTCCACCGCACGGGTCCGCCGCTGCTCATCGGCGGGGTCGGCGACCGGGTGCTGCGCATCGCCGCCGAACACGCCGACATCGTCAGCATCTCCGGTGTCCACCAGATGCCGGGCAAGCCCGCCGGAGCGTGCCGTCTGGGCTCGGCGGCCGAGGCCGCCGACCGGGTGCGCTTCGTCCGGGAACACGCGGGGGACCGGCTCCCCGACCTGGAGTGGCACATGCTGGCGCACGCCGTCGAGGTGACCAACGACCGGCGGGCCACGGCGGAGAAGCTGCTGACGCAGCTCGGCATGGGCATCAGCGTGGAGGACGCACTTCAGACGCCGTACCTGCTCATCGGCACCGTCGACGAGATCGCCGAACAGCTGGTGGCCAACCGCGAGAAGTACGGCTTCTCGTACATCACGGTCCACCAGCCCTACATCGAGACGTTCGCTCCCATCATCGAGAAATTGCGGGGCAGTTGACCGGCCGCACCCCCCGCGGCCGGCGTGCCGAAGGCGCCTTCCGTCCGGTTCCCTCCGACCGGACGGAAGGCGCCGTTCCATGCTCCGCGTACGGCGTCCGGATCGCGTCCGTAGCACCCTCAGGCGTGAAGCCGCCGATGGTACTGTCGCGGTGCAAATGGCCCTCTTGAGTGTGGAAAAGGGACGTATATGACCGAGCAGCGGCAGCCTTGGCTGAAGCGGCCGTCCTCCCTGGTCCTGCTGATCGGCGCGGCTCTGCTGGCCGCCTGGATGGGGACGGTCATCGTCTCGATCGTGCGTGAGGAGCCGGACGGCGAGGCCACGTTGGACGGGCTGCGATCCGCCGTGCAACAGGCCCTGACCGACCGGGACGACGACGAGTTCGGCCGGCTCGTCGACTCCGACAGCGCGGGCGAGGACTACGCCAAGAACTACGTGGCCCGTCTCGACGAGGCGGACCCGCGACGCGTCCGCGCCACCGTGGCCGAGGGCGACGGCGACCCGGTGGTCACCGTCACCGCGGACGCCGGGACCAAGGGCGCCGTGTGCACCGCGTGGTCCGCCGTCCGCAGCGACGACCGCTGGGTCCTTGACGCGGCGCCGCCCGTGGGGCGCGAGAAGGGCTGCGGGGCGGCGGACTGAGCGCCGGGGGCGTCAGACACACCGCCTACGCCCGCTGCCGGTCCGCGAGGCTCACACCCGGCGGGCCCGCGCCCACCAGGCCGGGCTGTGCACCACTCCGTAGGCGTCGGCGCCGCCGTCGGGGCTGAAGCGGCGGAGGTAGATCTCCCGCAGTTCGTCGGACGGCACGCACCCGAGCAGCGTGCCCCGGCGCAGCTCACAGCTCTCCCAGCCCTCCGCCTTCAGGGAGTCGCGCAGCTCCCGGGCACCGATGCGGAAGAGCTCCGGGTTCCCGCGCGGCAGGGCGTCCGAGAAGCACAGCAGGTGCAGATGGGCGCCGGGCGCGGTGGCCCGGTGCAGTGCGCGCAGATAGCGGGAGCGTTCCTCCTGGTCCAGGCAGTGGAACAGGGCGCTGTCGACGACGGTCTCGAACCGGCCGTCACAGCCGCTGAGTTCGGTGAGGTCGGCGATGGTGAACGTGACGTCCAGACCGCGCTCCCGCATGAGTTCCCGCGCCCTGTCGATCGCCTCGGGTGAGGAGTCGACGCCGGTGACCCGGTGCCCTCGCGAGGCGAGGAACGCGGCGTTCTCGCCGAAGCCGCAGCCCGCGTCGAGTACGTCACCGCGGATGGTGCCCTCGCGGTCCCACTCGATGACGGCGGGCTGCACTCTGCCGATGTCCCAAGGGGCCCGCTCGTCGGCGGCGGCCCCGTCGTCCGGGTGTGCGCACAGCTGCTCGCCCAGCCGGAAGGAGTCTTTCGGGGGCGCCTGCCGCGCCCTGGCGCGTGCGGAGAGCTGCTTGCTGTCGACCATGGCGCATACCTCCATGCCTCGGGCTGCTCAGCCGAGCCGACCCGCGTTCGCCGCGAGCCTAGACGTCGGCCCCGGCGGCTCTCCAGGAGTACGGACACTTCTAGGGGGGTGTTCGGGGGGTGCTCGTTCCGGCCCCTATCGCGAGCCCGGCGCACCCGTACGGCAGCGGTGATCGACCGCCCGGAGATCTCGTTACTGTGGGGCCATGAACCCGATCCGCGTGCTCCTCGTCGACGACGACCCGCTGGTCCGTGCCGGTCTGTCCTTCATGATGGGCGGCGCGGACGACATCGAGATCGTCGGTGAGGCGGCGGACGGCTCCCAGGTCGCGGCGCTGGTCGGCGAGCTCCGCCCCGACGTCGTACTGATGGACATCCGCATGCCCACGATGGACGGCCTCGCGGCGACGGAGGCCCTGCGCAAGCGCCCCGGCGCCCCTGAGGTCATCGTCCTCACCACCTTCCACGCCGACGAACAGGTGCTGCGGGCCCTGCGGGCGGGGGCGGCGGGATTCGTCCTCAAGGACACCCCGCCCGCCGAGATCGTCACGGCGGTACGGGCGGTCGCGGCGGGAGAGCCGGTGCTCTCCCCCACGGTGACGCAGCAGCTGATCACCCAGGTGACGGAGGTGGACCCCCAACAGGGCCGCCGCGAGCGTGCGTTGAGCCGCCTCGCGCTGCTGGGGGAGCGGGAGAGGGAGGTGGCGGTCGCGGTGGGCCGGGGCGCGTCGAACGCGGACATCGCATCGGAACTCTTCCTGAGCGTGGCCACCGTCAAGGCCCACGTGTCCCGCATCCTGACAAAGCTGGACCTCAACAACCGCGTGCAGATCGCGCTGTTGGCACATGACGCCGGGCTGCTCGACGGGGCGGAGTAAGCCCTGCCGAGGAGGTCAGGAGGCCAGGAGGCCAGGGGGTCAGGAGGTCAGGAGGCCAGGAGGTCAGGGGGTCTGGCGTTCAGGAGTTTCGTGAGGTCAGGCCCTGGAGCCGGGCCGTCAGCTTTCGCCTCCGGGGATTTCCGTCAGCCGCACCAACCGCCCTTCCCTCCGGGACAGTTCGCACGCCTCGGCGATGCGTAGTGCCTGCAGCGCCTCCCGGCCGTCACACGGGTTGTTCCGTTCGCCGCGGACCACGTCGACGAACGCCGCGAGCTCCGCCTCGTACGCGGGGGTGAACCGTTCGAGGAAGCCGGGCCACGGCTTCTCGGGCGGTGGCGGACCCGACGGTTCCACGGACGACAGGGGCGTGCGGTCGTCGAAGCCGACCGCGATCTGGTCGTCCTCTCCCGCCAGTTCCATCCGTACGTCGTAGCCCGCGCCGTTGCACCGCGTGGCCGTCGCCGTGGCGAGCGTGCCGTCGTCCAGGGTGAGGACCGCCGCCGCCGTGTCGACGTCTCCCGCGTCGCGGAACATCGAGGGCCCGGCGTCCGACCCGGTCGCGTACACCTGCGTCACCTCGCGGCCCGTGACCCACCGCAGCATGTCGAAGTCATGGACCAGGCAGTCGCGGTAGAGCCCGCCGGAGAGCGGGAGGTACGCGGCCGGCGGCGGCGCCGGGTCGGAGGTGATCGCCCGGACCGTGTGCAACCGTCCAAGGCGCCCCGACCGCACGGCCTCGCGCGCCGCCGTGTACCCCGCGTCGAACCGCCGCTGGAAGCCGAGCTGGAGCACCGTGCCCGCGGCCTCGACCTCCCGGAGTGCGGCGAGCGTGCCGGACAGGTCCAGGGCGATGGGCTTCTCGCAGAAGACCGGCAGCCCCGCACGCGCCGCCTTGCCGATCAGCTCGGCGTGCGCGGAGGTCGCCGCCGTGATCACCACCGCGTCGACGGCACGTGTCCGGCTGCTGCCCGTGAAGACTTCGTCCACCGAAGGGGCCGAGGCCGCGCCGATCCGTGCCGCGAGCCCGGCCGCGCGCCCGGCGTCGGCGTCGGCGACGACCAGCGCGTCCACCTCGGGATGCCGCTGGAGGGCCGTGGAGTGGAATGTGCCGATACGTCCCGTTCCGATCAATCCGATGCGCATGGACCAACCCTCGCGACGCGCCGCGATCCTGTCAATCCTTTGTCCGGACAACAGAACTTCAGAGATGGTGGAGCTCGTTTCCGCGATCAAGGACAGCGTCCGGACTACTTCTTCTCTGATGTCAGCGACATGATCGCGATGCCGAACTACGGTGTACCACTGTGTTGTTCGGCCGAAGCGGTGGCGGCGGGCCCTGCTCCCGACGAACTGGAAACGCTGGATCGTTCCGCTGTCCTCGCCACGCGCCCTGATCTATCGAGAGAAGCACTGTCATGAGCAGCGAACCAGCAGACATCCATCGGATAGACACGTCCCTGCCGCACAGCGCACGCGTCTGGAACTACTGGCTGGGCGGCAAGGACCACTACGCATCTGACCAAGTGGCAGGCGATGCCTATAAGGAGAAGTTCCCCCTGATCGTCCCGATGGCCCAGGAGTCTCGCGATGTACTGCGTCGCTCGGTGACCTGGATGGCGCGGGAAGGCGTCAAACAGTTCCTCGATGTGGGTGCCGGGTTACCCACAGCCAACAACACCCACGAGATTGCTCAACGCATCGCACCGGACAGCCGGGTGGTCTACGTGGATCACGACCCGATCGTCCTGATGCACGTCGACACGCTCCTCAGGAGCACACCTGAAGGCGCCACGGACTACGTGCTGGCAGACATGCGCGACACCGAGACGATCCTTCAAAGCGCCGCGAAAACATTGGACATGACCCGGCCCATCGGTCTCGTGATCAATGACGTACTGGGTCACATCTCCCCGTGGGAAGACGTTCTGACCTTGGTACGTGGTCTGGTATCGGGTCTCCCGTCGGGCAGCTATGCCTCACTGACGCACTCCGATGCCGACGACGAACTGCACCGCAGTGTGCAGGAGGAGTACAACAACTCCGGCGCGATCCCCTACATCCTGCGCAGCCCGGAGCAGACGATCTCCCTCTTCGATGGCCTTGATCTCGTCGATCCCGGGTTCGTTCCCTGGCCGAAGTGGAAGCCGGACGCGGCCATGCCGGGCTCGCTGACCATACGGGCCGGCTGGGTTGGCGTGGCACGGGTACCGTGACGTCACCCACGGCGAACCCCGATCTACGACCGCTCGGAATATGTCCGGACAACAGAACTTCAGAACTTCCCGTCATCATTCCCTGCGACTACGCTCGCCACGTGCCCAAATCTGCCGACAAACCAGCCGTGGACCCGACCGTCTCGCTCCAGCTCGGCGTCGACCGCAGCAGCCCGGTCCCGCTGTACTTTCAGCTGTCCCAGCAGTTGGAGGCGGCGATCGAGCGCGGGGCCCTGACGCCGGGCACCCTGCTCGGCAACGAGATCGAGCTGGCCGGCCGCATCGGCCTCTCCCGGCCGACCGTCCGTCAGGCCATCCAGTCCCTCGTCGACAAAGGGCTGCTCGTGCGCCGCAGGGGCGTGGGCACCCAGGTGGTGCACAGCCAGGTCAAGCGACCCCTTGAACTCAGCAGCCTCTACGACGACCTGGAGGCGGCCGGCCAGCGCCCCGAGACCCGCGTCCTGCGCAACACCGTCGAGCCCGCGTCCGCCGAGGTCGCCGCCTCGCTCGGCGTCGCGGAAGGCGACGAAGTGCACCTGGTCGAGCGGCTCCGCCTGGCCCACGGTGAGCCCATGGCGTGCCTGCGCAACCACATCCCGTCCGGGCTGCTGGCCCTCGACACCGCACCCCTCGAAGCCACCGGCCTCTACCGCCTGATGCGCGCCGCGGGCATCACCCTGCACAGCGCCCGCCAGTCCGTGGGCGCCCGCGCCGCCACCGCCGACGAGGGTGCGCGGCTCGGCGAGCCCGTGGGGGCCCCGCTGCTCACGATGCGGCGCACGACCTTCGACGACACCGGCCGCGCGGTCGAGTTCGGCTCGCACATCTACCGGGCCTCGCGCTACTCCTTCGAGTTCCAGCTCCTCGTACGCCCCTAGGGCCCTGGAGCCGTACGGGCAGACACGTCGGCGGGGCCGCGGTGCCGGAGCACCGCGGCCCCGCCGCGAGGGGAATCACGCGCCCGAGGACTTCTCGGCCGCCTCGGTCTCGGTGGTGGCACCGGCCGTGGTGAGCGTGCCGCCCGCCGTCTCCAGGTGGGCCCGGACGAACCACTGGAACTGCTCCAGGTCCCGCAGCTGTTCGATCAGCAGATCCTCGGTGGCGGGGTCGATGTCTCCCACCTTCTTGATGGCGGCGCGGACGTCCTGGATGACGCCGGTGTAGACGAGGTCGAGGGCGCCGAGGTGGGCGATGGCATCGGCGCGGCCCACGCTGTACTCCTCCCACGTGCGCTCCTTGACCAGGGAGCCAGGGGTGCCGTGCGCGACGCCGCCCAGAGCGGCCAGGCGCTCGGCCGCGTCGTCGGCCATGTCGCGTACCCGGTCGACCTGCGGGTCGAGCATCTGGTGCACGGCGATGAAGTGCGGGCCGACCACGTTCCAGTGCACATGCTTCAACGTGAGGTGGAGATCGTTGAGCGCGTGCAGACGCTGCTGCAGCAGCTCGATGACCGTGCCGGCCTCCCGCACCGTGATGCCAGGGACGGTGTACTTGGGGGTGGCCTCGGAAGTCAACGGATTGCCTCCTGTCTCGTATGCGTCCGCACACGTCGGTGTACGAGTCGGTGTACGAGCCTGTGTGCGGGTGCATTTGTGCGGGTTCGTTATGTTCTGGTGCCCCCGTGGGTCGCCGCTACACGCGCCGCTGCCCGGCCGGACCCGGTGAGGGGCTAGTCGTTGGCCATCAGGCCGGCGCGGAGCTTGCCCACGACACGGGTGATCAGCCGGGAGACGTGCATCTGCGAGTAGCCGAGCTCATCGGCGATCTGCTGCTGGGTCCGCTCCTCGACGAAGCGCAGATGGATGAGCGTGCGGTCCCGCTCGTCGAGGTCCGCGATCAGCGGGGCGAGGGAGTGGAAGTTCTCGACGAGTTCGAAGGAATGCTCGTCGACTCCGATGAAGTCCGCGAGCATCGTGTCGGACTCGTCGTCGGCACCGTTGACCGCCGCGTTCAGCGAGACGGCGTTGTAGCCGTTGGACGCCTTCTGCGCCTCCGCGACCTCGGAGGGCTCCAGCTGCATGAGCTCCGCCAGCTCGGCCGTGGAGGGCAGACGGCCCAGGCGGGTGCGCAACTCCTCGGTGGCCTTCGACAGTTCCAGGCGTGCTTCCTGCAGGCGGCGCGGCACGTGCACGGCCCAGGAGGTGTCACGGAAGAACCGCTTGATCTCGCCGGTGATGTAAGGGACGGCGAAGGAGGTGAACTCGACTTCGCGCGTCAGCTCGAACCGGTCGATGGCCTTGATCAGACCGATGGTGCCGACCTGGATGATGTCTTCCATCTCCTGCTGGCCGCGGTGCTTGAACCGGGAGGCCGCGTAGTGCACGAGGGACAGGTTCATCTCGATCAGGACGTTGCGCACGTACTGGTACTCGTGCGTGCCTTCCTCGAGGTGGGCGAGGCGGTCGAAGAAACGCTTGCCGACCTCCCGCGCGTCCCTCGGCGCGATGGAGGAGGGGTCCGTGTACGCGCGTTCAACGAGGTCTTCCCCGGCCTTGATGGTCGGCTCCTGCGTCTGCTCCTGCGCCGCGGTGATCATGCGTTTCGCTCCTTGTTCAGTTCGAAACTTCCTTCGGCGACGGCCCGTGTACCCGACTGGCCGCCGCCCACACACAAGGACTTCGGATCGGAGAAGTCGTCAGAATGTTCTGACAAATCCATTGACGCTGCCGCGCGCCCGCCGCTAGAACTCCCCCAGCCGCACTAGGGCGGCCGGGAGAAGAGGTGGTCCCACCATGCGTACAGCCCGCACGGCAGCAGCTCTCATAGCGGTGATCGCGCTCGCGGCCGGGTGCAGCGGCTCCGGCGGCAAGGACGACGAGGACAAGTCGGGCGACGGCGGGGGAGGCGGCAAGGGCGTCAACACCCCCCGCCTCAAGATCGCGATGGTCACGCACTCCGGCGAGGGCGACACCTTCTGGGACATCGTCCAGAGCGGCGCCAAGCAGGCGGCCCGCAAGGACAACGTCGAGTTCCTCTACTCCAACGACAAGGAGGCCAAGGGGCAGGCGGAGCTCGTCCAGTCGGCGATCGACAAGAAGGTCGACGGCATCGTCGTGACCCTGGCCAAGCCCGAGGCGATGAAGGCGGTCCTCGGCAAGGCCGAAGCCGCCGGGATACCGGTCGTCACGATCAACTCCGGCGGCGAGTTCTCCGCCGGCTTCGGCGCGCTGAGTCACATCGGCCAGGACGAGTCCGTGGCGGGTGAGGCCGTCGGGGACGAGCTCACCAAGCGGGGCAAGAAGAGGGCGCTCTGCGTCATCCACGAACAGGGAAACGTCTCCCTGGAGCAGCGCTGCGCGGGCGTGAAGAAGACCTTCAAGGGCTCGGTCGACAACCTCAACGTCGAGGGCACCAACGCGCCCGGCGCCCAGTCCTCCATCAGCGCCAAACTCCAGGCGACCAAGGACATCGACGCGGTCGTCACCCTCGGCGCGCCGATCGCGGCCATTTCGGTGAAGGCCAAGGAGGACTCCAAGAGCGAGGCGGAGGTCGACACCTTCGACCTGAACGCCGAGGTGGTCAAGCGCCTGAAGGCCAAGGAGGTCGGTTTCGCCGTCGACCAGCAGCCCTACCTCCAGGGGTACCTCGCCATCGACGAGCTGTGGCTCTACAAGACCAACGCGAACGTCCTCGGCGGTGGCAAGCCCGTCCTCACCGGACCCGCGATCGTCACCGAGAAGGACGTGCCGAAGCTGGAGAAGTACACCGCCCGCGGCACCCGATGAACACATGCGTGATCCGCGTGGTCGATACTTGGGCGGCTGGGGCCGGGGATCCGGACCGGCCTCACCGAGGAGCAGAGCTAGAAGGGCACGGCGTCGTGGCAAGGGTTCAGACAGGGGTACGTGCGGTGGGCGCCGTGCTGGTCGCGGTGCTCGGGGTATCCCTCGCGGGGTGCAGCAGCACCGGCGGCAAGCGCGCCGAGGACGCACGCAAGGCGGCAACGGCACAGGGCAAGGCAGCGGTGAACACGCCGAACTGGACGTTCGGAATGGTGACCCACTCGGGTGACGGCGACACGTTCTGGGACATCGTCCAGGAAGGCGCCAAGCAGGCCGCCGTCAAGGACAACATCAAGTTCCTGTACGCCCACAATGCCGAGGCCCAGCAGCAGGCCCAGCTCGTGGACTCGTACATCGACAAGAAGGTCGACGGCATCATCGTCACCCTCGCCAAGCCCGACGCGATGAAGGGCGCCCTGGCGCGCGCCGAGAAGGCCGGCATCCCGGTGATCACCGTGAACTCCGGCTCCGCGGAGTCCAAGGCGTTCGGCGCGCTCACCCACATCGGCCAGGACGAGACGATCGCGGGCGAGGCCGTCGGCGAGGAGCTCAACAAGCGCGGCAAGAAGAAGGCGCTCTGCATCCTGCACGAGCAGGGCAACGTCGGCCACGAGCAGCGCTGCGAGGGCGCCGAGAAGACCTTCGACGGCAAGATGCAGAACCTGTACGTGACCGGCACGAACATGCCCGACGTACAGTCCTCCATCGAGGCCAGGCTCCAGTCCGACAAGAGCATCGACGCGGTCGTCACGCTCGGCGCGCCCTTCGCCGACACCGCGGTGAAGGCCGCGGACAGCGCGGGCAGCAAGGCCGAGGTCGACACCTTCGACCTGAACGAGAAGGTCGCCGCGGGCCTGAAGGACGGCTCGCTCGGCTTCGCCGTCGACCAGCAGCCCTACCTCCAGGGTTACGAGGCCGTGGACCTGCTCTGGCTCTACAAGTACAACGACGACGTGCTCGGCGGCGGCAAGCCGGTCCTCACCGGCCCGCAGATCGTCACCAAGGACCAGGCCGCCAAGCTGGAGGAATACGCGAAGCGAGGGACCCGATGACAGCCACAGCCCCGGCGCCCGCACCTTCTCCCGGCGCTCCGGACACGAAGACGGACGAACGCCTCCTGAAGGCCTCACCGCTGAAGAAGCTGATGGGCCGCCCCGAGCTCGGCTCCGTCGTCGGCGCCATCGCCGTCTTCGTCTTCTTCTCGGTCGCCGCGGACAGCTTCCTGCAGGCCACCAGTCTCGCCACCGTGCTGTACGCGGCGTCGACGCTCGGCATCATGGCGGTTCCGGTGGCGCTCTTGATGATCGGCGGCGAGTTCGACCTGTCGGCGGGTGTCATGGTGACGACCTCCGCGCTGATCTCGTCGATGTTCAGCTACCAGATGACGGCGAACGTCTGGGTCGGCGTGCTCGTCTCACTCGTCGTCACCCTCGCCATCGGCGTCTTCAACGGCGTGATGCTGACGCGCACCGACCCGCCGAGCTTCATCATCACGCTCGGTACGTTCCTGATGCTGACCGGCATGAACCTCGGCTTCACCAAGCTGATCAGCGGCACCGTCTCCACGAAGTCGATCGCCGACATGGAGGGTTTCGCCTCCGCCAAGGACGTCTTCGCCTCGACGATCACCATCGGCGGCGTCGACTTCAAGATCACGATTCTCTGGTGGCTCGGTCTGATCGCGGTGGCCACCTGGGTCCTGCTCCGTACCCGCGTCGGCAACTGGATCTTCGCGGTCGGGGGCGGCGAGGACGCGGCCCGCGCGGTCGGCGTCCCGGTCGCCGCGACCAAGATCGGCCTGTACATGGGCGTCGCCTTCGGCGCCTGGGTCTCCGGCCAGCACCTGCTCTTCTCGTACGACGTCGTCCAGTCCGGCGAGGGCGTCGGCAACGAACTGATCTACATCATCGCCGCCGTCATCGGCGGCTGTCTGATCACCGGCGGATACGGCTCGGCGGTCGGCGCGGCCGTCGGCGCCCTCATCTTCGGCATGGTCAGCAAGGGCATCGTGTTCGCCGAGTGGAACCCGGACTGGTTCAAGTTCTTCCTCGGAGTGATGCTGCTCCTGGCGACCCTGCTCAACCACTGGGTCCGCAAGCGCGCGGAGGCGACGAAGTGACCACCGACACGACCGACGTCACCGACGCGGTGCCGGAGCCGTACCGCAGCCCGCTCGTCGAGCTCGACGACGTCAGTAAGTACTACGGCAACATCCGCGCCCTCGAAGGCGTCTCCCTGGAGGTCCACGCGGGCGAGATCTCCTGCGTGCTCGGAGACAACGGCGCGGGCAAGTCGACCCTCATCAAGATCATCGCGGGTCTGCACCGGCACGACGCGGGAACCTTCCGCATCGAGGGCGAGGACGCGAAGCTCGGCTCGCCGCGCGAGGCCCTGGACCGCGGTATCGCCACGGTCTACCAGGACCTCGCCGTGGTCCCGCTGATGCCGGTCTGGCGCAACTTCTTCCTCGGCTCGGAGCCGACGAAGGGGGTGGGCCCCTTCAAGCGCCTGGACGTCGACCTCATGCGCGAGACGACCCGCGCGGAGCTGCTCCGCATGGGCATCGACCTGCGCGACGTCGACCAGCCCATCGGCACCCTGTCGGGCGGTGAGCGCCAGTGCGTGGCGATCGCGCGCGCCGTCTACTTCGGCGCCAAGGTGCTGGTCCTCGACGAGCCGACGGCGGCGCTCGGCGTCAAGCAGTCGGGCGTCGTCCTGAAGTACGTCGCCGCCGCGCGGGACGCGGGCCTCGGAGTGGTCCTGATCACCCACAACCCGCACCACGCGTACCTCGTCGGCAACCGCTTCGTCCTCCTGAAGCGCGGCACGATGTTCGGCAGCTACGGACGCGACGAGGTCACCCTGGACGAACTGACCCGCCAGATGGCGGGCGGCTCCGAGCTGGACGACCTCCGTCACGAACTGGAAAAGCGCTGAGCAGCGCCCCGTAGGGGCGCGGGGCTGTGACATTTGCGGCTCCGCCGCGGGGCGCGCTCAGCCAGTGAAAAGCCGCAGTCGCGTCTGCCGGGTGGCCGAGCAGACGCGACTGCGGCTTGTTCGTGGCTTGTCGCGCAGTTCCCCGCGCCCCTACGGGGCCCGCCCCTGGCTACGGGGCACCAGGGGTCCGTTGTGCGCGCCCCCGCGAGTGTGAGGCAGAATCGCCGCAATGAGCACCTACCGCGATCTCGCGCACCGCGGCTCCGCCCGAGCCACCGTCCTGCGGACCGTGGGCACGCGTGAGCGCCGATCACATCTGACGGCGCCCCGTGTGCCCACCGTCGGCATCGACATCGGCGGCACGAAGGTGATGGCGGGCGTCGTCGACGCCGACGGCAACATCCTGGAGACGCTCCGCACGGAGACCCCGGACAAGTCCAAGAGCCCCAGGGTCGTCGAGGACACCATCGTCGAACTCGTCCTCGACCTCTCCGACCGGCACGACGTGCACGCGGTCGGCATCGGCGCGGCGGGCTGGGTCGACGCCGACCGCAACCGCGTTCTGTTCGCCCCGCACCTGTCGTGGCGCAACGAACCCCTCCGTGACCGCATCTCGGGCCGCCTCGCGGTCCCCGTGCTCGTCGACAACGACGCGAACACCGCCGCGTGGGCGGAGTGGCGCTTCGGCGCGGCCCGCGGCGAGGACCACCTGGTCATGATCACGCTCGGCACCGGCATCGGCGGCGCGATTCTGGAGGACGGCCAGGTCAAGCGCGGCAAGTTCGGCGTCGCCGGGGAGTTCGGCCACATGCAGGTCGTCCCCGGCGGCCACCGCTGCCCGTGCGGCAACCGCGGCTGCTGGGAGCAGTACAGCTCCGGCAACGCACTGGTCAGGGAGGCCCGCGAGCTCGCCGCGGCCGACTCCCCGGTCGCGTACGGGATCATCGAGCGGGTCAAGGGCAACATCCCCGACATCACGGGCCCCCTGATCACGGAGCTGGCCCGCGACGGCGACGCGATGTGCGTCGAGCTCCTCCAGGACATCGGCCAGTGGCTCGGCGTCGGCATCGCGAACCTCGCGGCGGCGCTCGACCCGTCCTGCTTCGTGATCGGCGGCGGCGTATCGGCCGCCGACGACCTGCTGATCGGCCCGGCCCGCGACGCGTTCCGCCGCCAGCTGACGGGCCGCGGCTACCGCCCCGAGGCCCGCATCGCCCGCGCCCAGCTGGGCCCCGAGGCGGGCATGGTGGGCGCGGCCGACCTGGCCCGTCTGGTGGCCCGCCGGTTCCGCCGGGCGAATCGCCGCCGGGTGGAGCGGCATGAACGTTACGAGCGGTACGTGGAAGCGCGCCGCACCAACGACCGCACCTCTCAGGGAACCCAGTAAACAGATGACCGTCCCCCGCCAGCCCTCGTCCCCGGACTCCGCGGGCTCCCCGGACCCCGCCGACGAGGGTGGCCGCCCCCGCGAGGACCGCCGCCACATGATCCGCCGCCGCTGGCTGACGGCCACGATCATCGTGCTCCTGATCGGCGTGCCGGCCGGCTATCTGGTGATCTCCGCGAACCAGAGCCGCAACAGCGGCCGCGACAAGGAGGCCAAGTACTCCGCGACCGGCCTCACCGCGGGCTGGCCGTCGAAGGTCCAGCGCCGCCTCTACGACGTGCCGATTCCCCATTACTCCAGGGAAGTCGCCTACTACGAGACGAACAACTGGCGCACCAGCCGTCTGTACGCCCAGTTCCTGACGTCCAACAAGGGCCTGGACACGTTCCTCAAGCAGATCGGCACGAACACGAAGGCGCTGAAGAAGAACGACATCACCATCAGCAAGCGCGACCGCAAGGTGGTCGGCTGGGAGTTCACGGACCCGGGCCCCTGGCTCGGCCTGACCCATGTGCAGAAGGACCCGGTGCCGACCCTCGACGTGGTGGTGAACCGCGTCAACTCGGAGCATCCGATGGTCTATGTAGTGTCTACGACAACCCCGTAACTGGCGTGTTTCACCGGCGAGTTGCCCGAGCCACGGCTCGTACGATGGCGCCCATGATCTTCAGAGAGACGTCCGAAGCGGCATCCGAAGAGGAGTACGACAGACGTCGGCGCGCCCAGTGGCTCGCGGGGGAGGCGCGCGCGGACGGGGTGGCGCGCAGGGACATGCTGCGGCTGCTCGCGGCGGCGGGAGCCGCGGTGACGCTGCCGGTGTCGCTGGGAGCGCCCCGAGCACGGGCGGCGGCCGCAGATGCCGCCGCCGGCATCGTGAAGCCGCTCCCCGCGGACCGCTTCACGATCCGCGGCACGAACGCGGAAACGAAGTTCGAGGCGCTGGCGGAGACGGGATTCCACACCCCCGCCTCCCACTTCTTCGTACGCAACCACACGGCGACGCCAGTCCTGGACGCGAAGACCTGGAGCCTGAGGATCTGGGGCGACGGTCTGGAGAGCGGTGAGGCCCAGGAGTTCACCCTCGCGGACCTCAAACGCCTCCCGTCGACGTCCCGCACCGCCTTCGTCGAATGCGCGGGCAACGGCAGAAGCTTCTTCACCACCCAGCAGGGCCGACCGGTCCCAGGCACGGCCTGGACCCTGGGAGCGATCGGCAACGCGCACTGGCGCGGCGTACGCCTCTCCGAAGTGCTCCGCCGGGCGGGTGTCTCCCGCCACGCGGTGGACGTGCTGCCGAGGGGCCTGGACGCGCAGTACGTCACGGACGACGGCACGAACCTGGGCAGGGTCCGCCGCCCGCTGCCGCTCGCCAAGGCGATGGACGACGTGCTCCTGGCGTACGAGATGAACGGCGCCCCGCTCCCCGCCGACCACGGCTACCCGGTGCGGGTCCTGGTCCCGGCGTGGGTGGGCATCGCGTCGATCAAATGGGTGGGTGACATCGAGGTCTCGTCCACACCCCTCTACTCACCCTGGAACACGGAGTTCTACCGCCTGTTCGGCGAGGCGTACCCCTCGCAGGGCAGCGCTCCGCTGACGCACCAAACCCTGAAGTCCGCCTTCGAACTCCCCTGGAACGCAAGCCTCCGGGCGTCCAGGACCCACCACCTCACCGGCCGCTCCTGGTCGGCGACGGGCGCGATCACCCGCGTGGACATCAGCACGGACGAGGGCCGGACCTGGCGCGCGGTGCACCTCAAGGACACCCCCCACCGCTCCGGCTGGACCCGCTGGACCACACCCTGGCACCCCAAGACCCCCGGCCCGGCCACGCTCCTGGCCCGAGCGACAGACACCACAGGCCACACCCAGCCGGAGACAACGGCACACAACACGCAGGGCTACCTGTTCGACGCGGTGGTGCGGCATGCGGTGAGGGTGGTGTGAGGGGCGGGGGCCGACCCGGGGGGGCGACGTCAGCCGAGGCTCGTCCACCGCTCGTAGGCAGCCGCCCCCACCCCCAGGTCCTCCCACGCCATCCCCGCGGACTTGAACAGGCGGGGCTGCTCGTCGGGGGTCTCCACTTCGCCCCGGACCAACTCGGCCAGCGTTCGCAGGTGGCCTGGGTCGAAGGCGCCCGCGGCCGTTGCCAGGATGATGTCGCCGCACTCCCGTAGCGCGACCTCGTGGGACTCCGCCACCACCACGGCGCGGCTCAGCAGTCCCTCGTCCACCTCGCGTGCGTCCGGTTCGTGTGAGCCCACCGCCGCGACCGTCGCGTGGGGCGGGAGCAGTGCGCTGTCGAAGAGCGGTTCGCGGGCCGTCGTGCAGCAGCAGACCACGTCGGCGGTCGCCACGTCCGCCGGAGTCGCGGGTGCCGCCGACAGGCCCGCGTCGCGGCACCGGTCGACGAAGGCCGCCACCCGCCCGGGGTCGCGTGCCACCACGTCCACGTGGGCCAGCGTCGGGCGCACCGCGCGTACCGCCTCCACATGGCCCCAGGCCTGGGGGCCGGTGCCGAAGACCAGGAGGCGGCGGGTCTCCGGGACGGCCAGGTGCTTGATGGCCACGCCCGACACCGCGGGCGTACGCAGCGAGGTCAGCGCGATGCCGTCTAGGAGGGCCAGGGGTGTGTGGGTCGTGCCGTCCAGGAGGAGGTAAAGGCCCTGGACGCGGGGGAGGTCGCGGGCCGCGTTCCCGGGAGTGACCGTGGCGATCTTCACCCCCGTGTACGACCTCGTCGACGACGGCATCAGGAGGAGCTGGCCGCCCGGTACGTCCACCACCCCCCGCGGAGGTTCCGCCTCCGGGTCCAGCCCTGCCTTGAGGACGGCCTCCACGGCCTCGATCGCCGCGGACATCGGGACGAGCCGGGTGAGCGCCTCGGCGTCGAGGTGGGGCAGGGTCGCACTCATTGCTGGGTCCTTTCGGGGCGGTGGTTCAGGACTGTCGGCTCGCATGTGGGTCGCGCAATCCCGCGGCGGAGAACACCTGTCCTCGAGGAGAGTTTCGACACCCTCATGCTCACGCTTCAGCTCCGCCGTCAGCGTAGAGCGGTGCGCAACGGCGCCGCGGACCCCCTGCCGGCTCGCCTTCATCCGGCGGGGCTTTCCTGAGGTGAGGGGGTATGGTCCGTCGGCCGACTGGAGGGGAACGGTCGGCCCCCGGCGCTCGCCGAAGTCCCGGCCGCTTGCCGGGACGGCGGAAAACTTGGTGTGCAGGGGCGACGGAACCGGGTAACGTCTAGGGCATGTTCTTCCAGGCGCTGATTTACGAGTGAGAGCGTGATGGGCCCCTGCTGACGTCCTCCGGCGTCACCGCGCCCGTCCCCCACCGATGAATCCGTAGATCACTTCACATCATTCCGGGAGAACCCGTGAGCAAGAACATCAACAACCCCGTGGGCATGGGCGGCGGCAAGCGCAAGAAGCTGTCCCGCGCCGAGCGGCAGAACAACGGTCCTCACCGCAACCTCGACCGCCAGGGTGCCGCCGACCAGAAGGCGGAGCTGGTGCGCAAGATGCGCGAGAAGGTAGGGGCACCCGAGGTCGCCGGGCAGACGAGCGACGACACCGCGCAGAGCTGACGCGTCGCCGCCGCAGGGCGGCACCGCATGGGGCAGGGCCCGGACCGCACGCGCGGACCGGGCCCTGCTGCCGTACGGGCGCGTCCGGTCCCGCCCAGCTCTCGGGAGCTGTGCGCGTCCGCTCCCGCCCAGCTCTCGGCCGAGCCTCCGCGTCGCTCTCGGCCGTCCGGTCCTTCGACAGCTACGGCGAGGGCGCTCGCTGTGGGGAGCGGAGCGTGAGCAGGGTGATCTCGCTGGGGGCGAAGACGCGGAACGGCGGGCCCCAGAAGCCGGTGCCGCGACTCGTGTAGAGGAGGGTGCGGGCGCCGTGGCGGCTGAGGCCGGCGAGGGCGGGCTGGTCGATGCGGACGAGGTGGTGGAAGGGCCAGATCTGGCCGCCATGGGTGTGGCCGGAGAGTTGCAGGTCGATGCCCGCGTCTGCCGCCCGGTCGACGAACTTGGGCTGGTGGGCCAGGAGCAGGACGGGCAGGCCGGGGTCGGCGCCGCTCAGGGCTCCGGCGAGGTGGGCGCGGTGGCCGGTCAGGCCGGAGGATTCGGCGGTGACGTCATCCACGCCGGCGACCACAAGGGTGTCGCCGCCGCGTTCGATCAGCAGATGGCGGTTGCGCAGCGGCTCCCAGCCCAGCTCGTCCATCAGGTCGACCCAGCCCTGGGCCTCGCTGTAGTACTCGTGGTTTCCGGTGACGTAGACCCGGGCCCTGGTGGCTCGCACGGTGCCGAGCGGTGCGGCCTGGGCGCGGCGACGCTCGGCCGTGCCGTCGGCGATGTCGCCGGTGTGGCAGACCAGGTCGGCCTCCAGTGTGTTGACCTTCGCGCAGACCCGCGCGGACCAGCGGGCGCGATCGAGCGGGCCGTAGTGCGTGTCGGTGATGAGGACGACGCGGGTGCCGTCCAACCCGGCTCCCAGGCGCGGGAGTTGTACGTCGAGCCGGCGCACCCGTGGTACCCGGCGGGCCTCGGCGTACCCCCATGCGAGCAGCACCGCGGCTACGCCGAGGACCGCCCAAGTGACGATCCGGGCCCGGCTCTGGCCGTCGCCCACGCCGGCCACGGTCAGGGCGAGGCGCAACAGGACGCCCAGCAGGACGGACCAGGTGAACAGGACCCAGCCGGCTCCAAGGAGGGTGTCCCCGACGATCGCCGCCCAGTCCTGCTGCCGCCGGCCGTGGCCGCGCGCCATCGCGAGCGGCATGGCGATCAGACCGAGGACGAACAGGGCGGTGCCGCCCAGCGCCACGGGGAGCGGCCAGTGCTGGCCGGCGTGCAGCAGCACCCAGCAGGGCACGGTCCACAGCAGAACGGGGGCGATCAAAGGGATGTAACGCATCAGGCGGCGCAGTCGGCTCTGCTGGGCGGCATGCGCTGCACCATCCTCTGCCCCATCCGCGGATCGAGCCTCGCTGGTGGCGCTCACGCTTCCCCTCTCGGTAACCCGATTGTCGACGCGCGCACTGTATCCGGTCGTCCCGGGGGACGTCTTGCCGGTCGCCGACGCCCCTTTCGTCGCCCATGTGCGCGAGCGTGCAAGGCGTTCGGTGCGGACGCTCGGAGCGCGTGAGGGCAACGCTGCCCGTGCGAGCGGAGCCGCCGGACCTCCACCTCGCCAACTGGCGCCTACGGGTGTTGCTCCCACTCGGTTCGGGTGAGTTCGTACTCGACCTCGCCGTGCTCGGAGCCCGCGATCGCCTCGGGCCAGTCCCCGGTGAAGGTCCGGATGAACGACAAGCCGGCCTTCTCCATCACACGCCGGGAGCCCGCGTTGACCGTCATGGTGTTCGCGGTCACCCGCTCCACCCCGAGATCCGTGAACCCCTTGCGGATCAGGGCCCGTGCTCCCTCCGTGGCATATCCGCTGCCCCAGGCGGCCTTGTTCAGCCGGTAGCCGAGTTCGACCACGGCGGGGCTGTGATCGTCCAGGGGGCGGAACTCGAACCAGCCGAGGAAGGCCCCGGCATCCTTCTCCTCCGCGGCCCAGTAGCCGCGGGCCCCGATGCACGGATAGTCGTGAAGGAGCCTGGGCAACGTCCGCTCCTGTATCACCTCGCGGCTTGTCGGCCTACCGCCGGTGTTGACGGGCGCAACATCGTGCCCGCCGGGCCGAGTACCGCGCGGGCGTACGCCGTGTAACGGGCCGCGTCAGGTTGTACGCCGCATGGGCAGGGTAGAGAGGAGGAGCAGGGGAGCAGGACGGGCCGCGCAATGGATGCCGCGGTCCCGGCGTACGGGGTGCCCGTAGAGACGCCGGTCGTCCTAGGAGGGGAAGTGAGTTGTTATGCGTGCGTCCCGGCGCGCCCATGGGCGCACCACACGTGTTGAGTACGCGCTGCCGCACGAGGCCACTTCAGCCGGTCGAGCCCGGAAATTGACGACCGCTTTCCTCACCCGGCCTCATCGCCACTCGGCAGCGCTGGACATGGAGCGGGTGGACGAGGCCACGCTGGTCGTGTCCGAACTGGTCACCAATGCCACCCGGCACGGGGGAAGCGGCTGCCGGCTGCGGCTGGCGATATCTGATCATCGAGTGACCGTCGAGGTTCACGACGACAATCCCGCTCGGCCACGCATGGGATCACCGGAAGCCGGTGCTGAGAGTGGCCGCGGCCTTGCCATTGTTCGGCACCTGGCCGAGAGCTTCGAGGTCGTCGGCGCACGCCACGGCAAGACGGTGCGTGCGGTACTGGCCGGCTGAGCCACACGGGCAGAAGGCAGGGAACCGTGGGACCACCTTTCGTTCCGGGGTCTGCGGTACCCGGGCCGCTCACGTCCTCGCCCGGTCGATCCTGATGGCGTGCTGCTCGGAGTCTTCCCGGACGCGGTGCTCATCCCCGCACTGGCGCTGATCCTGCTCGCTCCCGCGGTCAAACTCGCTCGCCACGCATGACGTTGCCAAGACGACTCGTAGGACCGCGATCTCGCCTCGACATGTTCACATACGTCCAGTTTGCGTGGACGATGAGTTCCTCGGCTGACAAGCCCGCTGTCTAGTGAGAGAGTGTTCGGATGCCCCGAAGCCGTCCTTCCCACAGCCCTGAGCGGGTGGCACACGCCGCGTGCAGTGTGTCGGATCTGCTGGAGGTGCTGTGGGGGCGCGGCCAGGAAGCCTCCCCCGCGGGTCCCCTTCCGCCTTCGCAGTTCCGGGCGTTGACGGTGATAGAGGAGCAGAAGAAGGTCAACCAGCGGACCCTTGGTGAAGCGCTCGGATCGCGGCCGTCAGCAGTGAGCCGGTTGTGCGACCGCTTGGAGGCCGCCGGTCTCATCGAGCGGCTTCCCAGCACCACCAGTCGCCGTGAAGTCGATCTGTGCCTGAGCCGGCGCGGGGCCGCCGTCCTCGAGAAGTTCCGTACGTTGCGGGTGCGTGAGGTCGAAGCCGTACTGGAGGCAATGCCGCCGGATCATTTGGCGACACTGGCCGAGGGGTTGGCCCTCTTCCAGGCTGCCGCCGGCGAGCACATCGGTTTGCGTGGCGAGGCGAATGCGGACGACGGGCCCGCTACGGCTATCGCCTAGACAGTGGCCCAGGCCGCTCTCGCGGTGCGCTCAGCCTCCGTCTGTACCTGTACCCGAGGGAGCGCCGCGACCAGGAGTCAGGCCTGTTCGCTGCTGTTGAGGTGACGTTCTCTCGCGGCAGCTGAGAACTCCTGCAAACTCGCCAGGAGATGTCGCCGAGCGGCAGTCGGCATACGGCTCAGCACGTCACCGAACAGCTGGGAACGCCGGGACAGCAAAGCGTCGATGATGTCCGTTCCTTGCTGCGTCAGCGTCAGGCCGATCTCTCGCCGGCTCGTGGGCGCCGGTTCGCGACACAGAAGTCCAGCGGCCTCCAGTCGATCGCACAGTCGGCTGACGGCGGGCAGCGCGGCCCCGACCTCTACGGCCAGTCCGGTGAGATTGATGCCGGGGCTGCGCCGCGTGATGAGCAGTGCTTCCAGTTGTAAGCCCGAAAGCCGCGGGGAGACGGCCCGGGATGCCCGCGCCCACAGAGACACCAGCGTCTCCACAGCGGCAGACGTCTCCTCGGTCAGCTCGTACGGGGGCTCGCCCAACCTCTCGCGGTCCATACGGCCGTCACTCCCCATGAACTGATGTGCACCCTCGTGGACCACGGACGTCGTGCCACGTCCTGGTCTTCTGCCCGCTCGGCTCAAAGTATCCCTGAGGGCCTTGCGGCACCGGGGAGTTGGAGGGCCGGAGCAGGCGGGCAGCGGCAGGGGCTTCTGACGGAGCCAGGCCGGAACGGCCGCCTTTTCCGGCTCCACCGAGCGGTAGGATGAACAGTTGCCGCGCAGCAATATTCGCGGCTCCATGAAGTCTCGCTCGGTCCCAGCAGACCGCGCTGTGCGGGGCACCGCGGTCAAGGTCAGATTGGTGAAGGGCGTACACCGCCAGGAGCGTTCTTCCCGGGCAGTGAGCGACCTGATGGCCGATGCCTGCGTTCCCATCAGTCGCTCAGTAGCCCCGACCCACCGATGAAGACGAAGAAGGCCTCACTGTGACGAATTTCCTGGCTGTGGAACGCGCCGTACGGACGGCGGCACCGCACAACCTCCTCGGCACGGTGCGAGCGGCCCTGGTCGAGCACTATGAGGCCACCGAGGTCGATCTGCTCATGGCCGATTACAGCCTCACCGTTCTCCAGCAGGTCACGGCGCTGCCCCACACCGCCGAGCCCTTGTCCGTGTACGCCAGCCCCGAGGGCCGCGCGTTCGGCAGCCAGGAGCCCTATGGGCGGCTCGTGAGCCGTGAGGGCGTCGTGGACCTGCACCTGCCCGTGACGGTCCGCGGCGACAGGCTCGGCATCCTCTCCGCGCGCATCCCCGAAGCCCGGTGCACGCCCGAGGCTGTGGAGGAGCTGACGGCGGTTGCCGAACTCCTCGGGCACGAGATCGTCGTTGCCGAGCGGGACACCGATCTGTACCTCCAGGCCCGCCGGGCCGGCCGCCTCACACTGGCCGCCGAGATGCAGTGGCAGTTGCTGCCGGGACGCGCGTGCACCCGCCAGGAGTACGCGATCGGTGCGCAGTTGGAGCCGGCGTACGCCATCCACGGCGACAACTTCGACTGGGCCGCGACGTCCGAGACGCTCACCCTCAGCGTCACCAACGGTATGGGCGAAGGCATCCAGGCGTCTCTCCTCACCAACTTGACGGTCAACGCCCTGCGTAACGCCCGAAGGGCCGGCATCGGCATCGAGGACCAGGCGGCTCTGGCCGACCAGGCGCTGTACGCGCAGCATCGGGGTGATGAGTACGTCTCGACCTTGCTGCTCTGCTTCGAACTGGCCACAGGGCGCGTGCAGGTGGTGGACGCCGGCTCGCCCCAATTGTGGCGTCAGCGCGACAAGAGTGTGGAGCGCGTGGACTTCGAGGCGCAGTTTCCCTTGGGGATGTTCGAGGAGACCGAGTACGTCGCGCAGGAGTTCGGTGTCCTCCCGGGGGACCGGTTGATCTTTGTCAGCGACGGTGTCTACAGCGCCGCCACCGAGGTGGGAGAGGCGTACGGCGAGCGGAAACTGGCGCTCGCGATCCAGGCGGCGGGCCTTCTGCCTGCCGCTGCGGTTCCCCGGGCGATCCTGCGGGAACTCGCCCTGTACCTCGACGCCGATGCTGTCGACGACGCGCTGGTCGTGTGCCTCGACTGGTTCGGCCGCGATTCTCGCGTCTGAGTGGGTACGGGGGAGCTCTGGGTTTCCGTGGAAATGTTGCCAGAAGGCAACAATCGCCCTATGGTGATGGGGCAATGCGCGGGTGCAGGCCGGCGATGTCCTCCGTGGGGAGGACCCCTTGAGCCCGCGACTCCGCAAGAGCGGAACAACCGCGCCGCGTTGGGCGCGCGCCGGTTCTCGATGCCGCCGTTCGGAGGTCCGTTGTCCACGCTCGCAGTACCGGTGATGACACGGTCCGATCCGAAGAGTGACCGCCGCACCATGCGCGGCTCTGGCAGGTAAAGGGAGTAAGACCAGCAGAGCCTGTTGAGGTCCTGCGTGAATCCGAGAGTGATCTGTGAAGGACCCTGCTGTGCAGGACGCGACCATCGCGGAGATCGTGCAGGCGGTGCGTGAGGGTGAGCACTGGCGGGTCAGCCTCCTGCTGGACCGGTTCGTGGTGGACGCGGACCTACCCGCGCTCATGGCTCTGCGGGCGGCGCTGGCCGACGCGGTGTCCGGGCGAGAAGGGTCCTGAAGCACTCCGTGGCGGTTCTCGGCTCCTGCGGGAGGGAGCCGAGAACCCTCCCCGCTGCCCCCTGCTCGGAAAAGTCGAGTGGGAGTGCGGTGGCTCAACGGGGGCATACGGGTGAGCAGACACCTGCGCTTCGGCAGTGAGGCGGACTGCATGGACCTGGTTGGGCGCCACGAGGGCCAGCGCCTGTTCGCGGAGACTCCGCCAACGGTTTGCGCTGCCTTCGAAGGCAGCGAGGAGATCGCGGATGCCCGCGACATGACCCGTGACTTCCTTGTCTCGTTGCAGAACGCGCAGGGGCCTCCGGTGTCGAGGCGGGTGCTCGACATGGGGCAGTTGGTGGTGAGCGAACTGGTGACCAACGCCCGTAAATACGCTCCGGGACCGTGCCTGCTGACGTTGGGTGCCGACGGAGGAACCGTCGAGGTGACCGTATGGGACAGCAGTACGACGCTGCCCCTGCTCCTGCCCCCGGATGCCGGCCGGGTCGGCCAGCACGGGCTGGAGATCGTGATGGCGGTGTGCCAGAGCTTCGAGGTGCACCGCGAGCCGGTCGGCAAGCGCATCAGGACGTCGATCGTCCTGGCAGACGAACCCGGCAGCCATCCGGCCGGCCGACAGTCGATGTGATCAGACGGAAGAGCTTGCGTCGAGGGCTCTGGACCACTTCCAGGCCGCACGGGCTCACGGGCTCACGGGCGTAATGAGGGACGGCGACCGGGCCTCTTTCCCGCGTCTTCGCGGTCGTCACCGGCTCGGACAGGTGCTGTCCCGTCGTCACTCCATGAGTGCGCTGCCCCCTGCGTGGCGGCCCGCGCAGTGGGCAATCGGCTGTGGGTGGGCATCGCGTCGATCAAATCCCCGTGGCTTCTTTGCCGGCTGCCGGGCGCGACATCCGCTCCGTGGGCGTCCGGAGCAGCGTGATGGCCGTGACGACGAGGTTCTTGCGGCAACCCCAGCGCCCGGCCAGGCGGTGCAGACGCGCGCCCTCGACGTCCGGTACGGGGATGAGCAGGCGTGCCGTGAACGTGCCGGTCTCCGGCTCCAGTTCGATCAGGGCCTGGTCGAAACCCAACTGACGGCGGGTCAGCGGATGCCAGACCTTGAACACCGTTTCCTTGGCGCTGAACAGCATGCGGTCCCAGCGGACCTCGGGGACGCGAAGCAGGAGAGCCTCCACCTGCGCGCGTTCGGGCCCCAGGGCTATGGCGTTCAGGACTCCGGCCGGCAGCGGCAGGTTGGGCTCGGCGTCGATGCCGATACCCGCGACCTGGCCGCTCGGGGCCACAGCGGCGGCGCGGTAACCGTCGCAGTGAGTCATGGAGCCGACAAGGCCGTGCGGCCACTGCGGGGCGCGATGCCGGTCGGGCAGCAACGGCACCGGCCCTACGCCCAGGGTGCTCATCGCCCGCCGTGCGCAGAGCCGGACCGTGGCGAACTCGCGTTGCCGACGGGGGATCGCGCGGCTGATCACGTCGGCCTCGGGCGGGAGCAGGTGGTCGGACGGTGGTCCGGGAGGATCCTCGAAGGCCTCTTCGGCGGCCACGGCCGGGGGCAGCAACTCCTTGAGCACGCCTTTGCCGTACGTCATCGCTCCTCGCTCCCGGGCATGACGGCCGTCCGGCGTCCGCTCACCGCTCTCCCTCTGGCGTCGTCGTGGCGAGCCGGTGTCCGGGCCGCCGCCCCTGGCCCCGCTACAGGTCGAAGTGGCTGTTGGCCTCGAGTACGGCCAGCGAGGAGTCCAGCATGACCGGGAAGTCGTTGCGTGGGTCGTCGGTCACGGTGAGATACGTACATGTCACCAGACCCAGGACCGCACCCACCAGAGTGCGTACGGCGATGTCGTCCTTCTCGCGGCCGACGCGCTCGGCAAGGATCTCGGTGATCGCGCCGAACACCTCGGCGAAGTCGTCAAGTGTCCGTGCGCGCAGTTCGGGAACGGAGAGGATGAGTGCGTGCCGCTCGCGTTCCAGCGTCAGCGTGCCGGAGTAATCCTGCTGATGCTCCTCACTGTCCTGGCCGCCTTCGTACAAGGCGCGGATGGCGACGCGGAGAGCGCTTATCGCGTCCCGCTCCACCGGTTGGCTCTGCAGGGAGTGGATGAACAGCGGCGCCAGATCGTCATGAAGGACGACGTCTTCCTTGCTGGGGAAGTACCTGAAGAAGGTCGTATGCGAGATTTCTGCCGTCTCTGAAATCTGATCGACAGTGGTGGCGTGATACCCCTGTTCCAGGAACAGGCGAATGGCATGCTCTCTGATCTTGGCCCGGGTCTTCGCCTTCTTGCGTTCGCGCAGCCCTGGCTTTGGCCGTGAAGTCTCCTGTGACGCCATGACTGTGATCCTTCCTCTTCACCGCTTCGGGGCGACATCGGCGGAGTGGGGGATGCACTCACCACCCCCGGGCCGTCGCGGTGCACGGTCCGGCAGGCGTGTGTTGACGCGTAGTGCCCGGAGGGTTGTTCGACCGTGTAGTCGCGGACTGGCGAGCCTCGGCGGCAAACGTACCGCGCAGTTGACCGACTTTCAAACATTAGCGACAACTACCTTTCGTACGGCGGCAGTAGAGTGCGTGAAGCTACTTGGCCGTCGCCGGGTAAGCGCCCTCGGGAGTCGCGGAGCGCACCGTTTGTGCCGCTTGCGGCGTGTGGTGCTTGCGACTTGTGCTGCGCCCGGGGCGACAGAGTTGGCCTGCCTCCCTGCGAGTAGGGGGCAGGTCCACCGGCATCCTAGTTTTTCGGTAAGCCCCTATCTGTCCCCGATAGGGGTTGGACGTCGTGGTCCGGCCTCATACGGTGGGCGACCTGAACGTCGTGTCCTAACGCCCGGAATTCGAAGGGGCTTTTTCCGGATGAATACGGCGCAGGATGGCGACTGTCCACGGGAATCCGCTCACGAGAAGCTGACCGTTCGTGAGCGCGTCGACTTGTTGTTCGATGCGGGGACATTCTTCGAGGGCTCCTTGGGAGAGGCGCACGCCGCGAAGATTCACAAGATCATGGACCTGGCGGAATCAGCGGGCGCTCCCCTCGTGGGACTGTGTGACAGCGTCGGCGCAAGGATCCAGGAGGGTGTGACGGCGCTTCGGATACGGCGGGATATTCGAGCGCCACGTACGCAACTCCGGTGTCATCCCGCAGATCAGCGTGGTCCTGGGGCCCTGTGCGGGTGGCGCCGCGTATGCACCGGCCCTGACCGACTTCGTCTTCGCGGTCCGAGGTGTTTCGCAGCTGTACGCCAGCGGACCCGGCGTGGTGGAAGCGATGACCGGCGAGCAGGTGAGCCCTGAGGGATTGGGCGGGGCTGACGTCCATGCCAGTTCCTCCGGAGTCGTGCACTTCGTCCACGACGACGAGGAGAGCTGCCTGGAGGACGTGCGCTTTCTCCTTTCTCTTCTTCCCTCGAACAACGGTGAACTTCCCCCGCAGGAGATCTGTTCGGACCCCCGGGACCGGCGTTCGGATGCGCTCCTTGACATCGTGTCGGCCGATCCGAAGCGGCCGTACGACATGTATCGCGTCTTCGGGGAAATCGTCGACGACGGTGAGTACTTCGAGGTCCACGAGGGCTGGGCGAGAAACGTGGTGTGCGCTTTCTCGCGGCTCGGCGGACACGTTGTCGGTCTCGTCGCCAACCAGCCTGCCGTGCTGGCCGGCGCGCTGGACATGGCGGCCGCCGAGAAGGCGGCTCGTTTTGTGCAGGCTTGCGATGCCTTCAATGTTCCGCTGGTCACGCTCGTGGACGTACCCGGATTGGTGATTCTGCGGAAGGCGTTCGGCGCCGCCGAAATCGTGTTCCGACAGGAGATAGCTGATTCCGACGACCCCGCGCTGACGCGGAAGAGGAGGACCGCGGAATACCGCGCTGAGTTGCTGCACGCCTACTGCTCCGCGGAACGCGGGCTGGTGGACGATGTCATCGACCCGGCCGAGACGCGGGAGAGGCTGATCCGCGCGCTCGTCATGCTCCGGCCCAAGAGCGTGGCACTGCCGAGCCGGAAACATGGCAACCAGCCGCAATGACGGCCGGCTGCCAGGGCTCGCCACAGCGCGGTGTTAGGGGATGTTAGGGGTATGTGCCGCTGACTGCGCGTGCCAGGCTGGTGGAGCCGAGACCCGGGCCGACCGATCGGATGCGGTGCCCAAAAGGCCATCCGTTCTCCGTTCGGTGTTTCTCGCAGCCGCGCGGCTGTACACCGGACCCGCGAGGGGACCGTGAGTCGACGTCCGTCCGGGTCTCCCCCGTCCCAGACGGACGTCGGCTCTAGTCGGCGCAGGAACTGACCAGCTGCAGACGTGACCCGATGTCGGCACGCTGCTTGACCGACAGTTTCCGGTATATCCGTGTCAGGTGCTGCTCCACGGTGCTGACGGTGATGTGCAGGGCGTTGGAGATCTGGCGGTTGGTGTGACCTTGGGCCGCCAGAGCGGCGACCCTCTTCTCGGCTCGGCTCAGCGCCCCCAGTGAGTCCGAGGAGTGCAACGTGAACCGCGGGGTGCTTTCCTCGTCCCCGGTCATGGGGATGAGGATCGCCTTCAGCGGATCGGCGCCGCATTCGTCGGCCAGCTTGAGTGCCCTTCCGGCGACGGCCTCGGCGATGTCCTGCTGATCGAGCGAGTGATGTGCGTGGCTCAGGTCGACCAGTGTCTGCGCCAACTCCAGCCGGTCGCCGAGGCTGTCGAACAGGCCGGCTGCCCGCTCCAGCAGGGGCACGGCGCTCTGCTTCGGCTCGGTCGCGGCCTGGGCGCGCAGGGTGACCCCGGCGGCCCGGTGCTGCTCCGGCAGGACAAGGGCCGCCTGCGCACGGACGAGTGCTCTCGCCTGCTCCAGTTCACCGAGGCACAGGTGGGCGTGCGCGGCGCTGCTGCGCCAGGGCAGGATGGTGGGGTTGTCGAACTGCCACTCGGTGACCAGGTCGCCGGCGGCGTGGAAGTCACGGACCGCTGCCTCGAACTCGCCCGTGGCCACGTGGTAATGACCCCGCGCGTACAGGTACTGGGCACCGAAGAGGGTCTGGTCGATCGCTTCGGGGAGGGGTGTGGAGAGGTAGGTGGCGGCCTTCTCGTACTTCCCCATCGCGACCGCGGTGAGAAGGAGCACGGACACCGGCAGGCCGATGGCGACGCCCCACCCCTCCGAGGAGGCCAGGCTCAGCGAACTCTGGGCGAGACGTTCGGCCTCGGCCAGCTTGCCGCGGCGCAAGTGGATGTTGGCCTGGGTGATGGCGAACAGGGCGTGCCACATCGGCGTCTGGTCGGAGGGGGCGGCCTTGAAGAGGGACCCGCACCAGGACTCGGCCTTGTCGAGGTCGTCGCAGTACACCATGGTGTTGAGCGCGATGGTGAGCGGCAGCAGTGTCTTCTCGTCCAGCCGGGTGCCCAGCAGGATCTGTTCGGCCTTGTTGAGCAGCTCCTCCGAAGAGCCGTTGCGCAGCATGCCGTCGAGCACGGTGGCGGCCTGGTACTGAGGAGCCCACACCGACGCGCTCGGCCGGCCCGTCGAAGGCGGCGTGGTGCTGCCCAGGGCGGCCTGCGCGGACAGACCGGGGAAGAAGTAGGGCAGCCAGAGGCGGACTCCGTCGGCCGCGCGCATGTCCTCGGTCCGGCTGGACACGGTCTCGCCGCTCTGCTGGATGGACCGCAGGACGCCGACGGCGTCGATGACCTGGCCGTTCCAGAGCAGATACCGGGAGGTCTGGACGGCAGAGGTCTCGGACAGGAGACCCCCGCGCACGGCGGAGACGAGCTGGGGCAGGCGCTTGGCGGCTTCCGCCGGATCCGAGCGCCATTCGATGTTGATCAGGAGGGCGGTGAGTGTGGCACGTTGCTGCTCGTCGGTACACGCCTCGTGGGCGCGGCGTAAGTAACGGATGGCGGTCTTCGACTCGCCCTCGGCCAACGCCTCCTCGGCCGCCTTCCGGAGAGTGGCGATGCCCCAGGGCTGAGTCTCCTCGCAGGCGACGATGTGCGGGGCCACGACTGCCGCGGCCTCGCCGGAGTCGTTCAGCAGGTGGGCCGCCTGAGAGTGCAGTTTCCTGCTCTCCTCGGTGCTCATGCTGTCGAGCACGGCGGAGCGTGCCGCCCGGTGACGGAACTGGGCGTTCTCCAGGATGCCCGCGGAGGACAGCGCGGCGACAGCCTGGGACGTGGTCCCGCGATCCATGCCGATGAGCTGGCACAGCAACGGAAGGGAGGCGGAGCGGCCGAGTATCGCCGCCGCCTTCGCGACCTCCTCGAGAAGTGGATACGAACCGCGGTAGAGGAGATCGAGAACGGCACGCTGATAGGTGGCCCCGCTGCCGAGAGCACTTTCCTCGAGGAGCGGGTCTGTCCGGGCGTCGCCGATGAGTGCTTGCAGCAGCAGCGGATTTCCGCCGCTGATCTGGTGAAAGGTGCCCGAGAGCCGCTGTGCCGTCGCCGGGGAGAAGACGGCCGCGAGCGTGGCGAAGACGGTGTCCGGTGACAACAACTCGACGTTGATCCGCTGGCAGTTGGGATGCCGGAGGATCTCGGCACGGAACGTCCGGGGAAGCCGGGTGAGATGGTCGCCCTCGACCAGAATGAGCAGCACCCGGGCGGTTTTCAGCCGTCGCATGACGTGGAGCAGGCATTGCAGGGAAAGCGGATCCGAATCCTGCGCGTCGTCGATGACGATGACGATCGGCTGCTGATCGGCCAGGTCGTGCAGAGCCTCAATCATGGTCCGCCCCAACGTGACGGCCAGCCGTTGCGCGTGATCGAATTCAGCAAACTTTGTCGAGCCGGCGAACTGCCCGTCCACCCAGGACCTTATGGCGCTCTTGATGTGTGGCAAACACACGTCGCAGTTCTGAAAGACCTGTTCAAGGACTCCGAGGGGAAAGGCTTGCTCGGAGTGTGAGGCGTAGGCGCTCAGCAGTTTGGCGCCGGCCGCCGTGGCGTACTCGGAGAAGGAGTGCAAGAGACCGGATTTGCCGCTGGCCAAGGGCCCGCTGACCACGGCTACCGAGAACTGCCCTACGTTGCTTCTTCTTAGCGCTTGGTCGAGCTGCTTGAATGCGGCGGCGCGTTCAGTACGCCCTGGGGTGTGCCTGATCTGCTCCATAGATGTGCTCCATGGGTCCTGTTTGTCCACAAGCGGCCAGTGAGAACCTTTTGGTGCGCCTTGAGGCGAATGGTGCATGCTTCGTGGTGAGCCATGCGGAGCACTGGTCGTGGGCTTGCTGCAGATCATCGTGCTGCGTGAATTGCCCCATCATCAGCGACCATTCCCCCGATTTGCCCGACGCGATATGACCTGGCGTCGGTGTCTGGCTACAGCTGGTCAGCGGTGGCGGGAGTAGTCTCCGACGCCGCGCTGCTGTGCACTTAGTGGGAGACAGTAGCATTTGAGCCTCACTAATGGAACCCTGGCATCGATGTCACGGGGCGTCGACGGAGGCCTGTCCGGTAGCTATGCCGTAGGCGGAATTTCTGATTTCGCTTACGGTTTTCCCAGGTCGAATCCGCCCTCCTTCAGGTAATCACGCGGTATCCGGTGACCCCGTCCTCTACACCCCCTGCCGTCCCCCTATCGTCGCGTTCGGAGACTTTAGGGGGGATGCGCGGGCCTTAGGGGCTGACGCGATGAGATCTCCTCAATAGGCTATTGATCGTTCACGGGCTGCAGCGGCCCACTCGTGACGCGAAAGCCGACGGAGAGGGAGAACAGAGTGACCAGCCAGGAGGTCTCGGCCCGTATTACCGCTTTCATCCAGGAGAAATATTTGGGTCAGGACGGTGAAGACCTGACCGAGTTGACTCCGGTCATCGAGCTGGGCATTCTCGATTCCCTGAACACGATATTGCTGATCGGCTTCATACGCGATGAACTCGGTTTCGCGGTACCACCCCGGGAGATCAATGCGGAGAACTTCAAGGACATTCGCTCCATTACTGCACTGGTTTGCGGAGCCGCAGACGCCGGCGCCTCCTGACGAGGATTGGAAGCAGGGTTCATGAAAGTGGATTTCGATGTCCTGATCGTCGGCGGTGGACCCGCGGGTTCCACCGCCGCCGCCTACCTTGCCAAGGCAGGTCTCTCGGTAGCTGTCTTCGAGGGCGAGAACTTCCCCCGGCCGCACGTGGGGGAGTCGCTCGTCCCGGCCACCACGCCGGTGCTGCTCGACACGGGAGCCATGGCAGAGGTCGAACGAGCCGGCTTCCCGCGCAAGTACGGTGCGGCCTGGACGACCGCCGAGGAGCGGGAGGTCCCCCACAACGGGTTCGCCGGGATGTCGTACGACTGGACCGCCCAGGTCAAGTTCGGCGAGCGGGCACAGCCCGGCGTCGACCGTGAGTACACGTACCACGTCGACCGGGGGAAGTTCGATCTCATCCTGCTGAAGCATGCGGAGAGCCTCGGAGCCAAGGTGTTCCAGGGCATCCGGGTCACCAACGCGGACTTCGACCGGCCCGAGGGCGTGAGCCTGACCTGCCGGATGGGAGGCACGGAGACCCAGGTGACCGGGCGCATGCTGGTCGACGCGTCGGGCCGCCAGACCCTGCTCGGCCGGCAGCTCAAGTTCAAGGACCCGGACCCCGTCTTCGATCAGTACGCGGTGCACACCTGGTTCGAGGACCTGGACCGGAAGGCGCTGGCCGGCAACCCGGATGAGATCGACCACATCTTCGTCCACTTCCTGCCGGTCAATGACACCTGGGTCTGGCAGATACCCATCACGGACACGATCACCAGCATCGGTGTGGTGACGCAGAAGAGCCGGTTCCGCGAGGCGAACGTCGACCGCGAGAAGTTCTTCTGGCAGCTGGTCCAGACACGGCCCGACCTGTACAAGGAACTGCAGAAAAGCACACGCGTCCGCGAGTACAAGGCGGAGGGCGACTACAGCTACTCCATGCGGCAGATCTGCGGCGACCGCTTCGTGATGATCGGTGATGCCGCGAGGTTCGTGGACCCGATCTTCTCCAGCGGTGTGAGCATCGCGCTCAACACGGCACGCCTGGCGTCGTACGACATCATCGCCGCCTGTGAGGCCAACGACTTCTCGCACGAGCGGTTCCGCAACTACGAGCAGGCGCAGCGCCGCGGTGCCAGGAACTGGTACGACTTCATCTCCATCTACTACCGGCTCAACATCCTCTTCGCCGCGTTCGTGCAGGACCCCCGCTACCGGCTCGACGTCCTCAAGCTGCTGCAGGGCGACATGTGGGACGCGGACCCGCGGGTGCTGCAGGAGATGCGGGACTTCGTCGCCACCGTGGAGGACGACCCCAACCACCTCTGGCATCCCTATCTGGGAAGCCTCCACGCAGGCGCCCCCACCATCTGACCAGGGCCGGCCCTCGGACGAGGGCCGGCCCTCCGCGGCTGTGAGGGCCCTAGGAGAGATCCCATGACGTTGGCCGATCCTGGCCTTGTCGCGCCGTTGTCGTCCCACCCACTGCTGATATTCCTGCTGCAGGTCGGCCTGTTGCTCCTCCTCGCCGTGGCTCTCGGGCGCCTCGCCCGGCGGCTCGGCATGCCCGCGATCGTCGGTGAGCTGTGCTCCGGGCTGCTGGTCGGCCCCTCGGTGCTGCAACACCTGCTCCCCGGCTTCTCCGGCTGGCTCTTCCCGGCCGAAGCGGCCCAGGCCCATCTGCTGGACGCCGTCGGCCAGTTGGGCCTGCTGCTCCTGGTCGGGCTCACCGGTATGGAGCTGGACATCGCCAGGGTGCGGCGCAGCGGGCGGGCGGCCGTGCAGATCAGCGTGGCCGGGTTCCTGATACCTCTTGGCCTCGGCATCGGCGCCGGGTACGCGCTCTCGGGCGAGCTGAAACCCCACAGCGCCGACGCGACGGCGTTCGCACTCTTCATGGGTGTGGCGATGAGCGTCAGTGCCGTCCCGGTCATCGCCAAGACCCTGTTCGACATGGGACTGCTGCGCAGCAAGATCGGTCAGCTGGTCCTGACGGCGGGGGTCGTCGACGACCTCGCCGGCTGGATCATGCTGTCGGTCGTCTCCGCCATGGCGACCACCGGACTCCGGACGGGCGGCATGGCCCTGACGATCGGCTCGCTGGTCCTGGTCATCCTCTTCGCGGTCGTGCTCGGCCGGTCGGTGGTGGGCCGCGTGCTCAAGCTCGCGGGACGGACCGGGGAGCCCTCCGCGAGCCTCGCCGCGGTAGTGGCGATCCTGTTCTTCGGCTCTGCCGCGACCCACGCACTGGGCCTGGAGGCGGTCTTCGGGGCGTTCGTGTGCGGAATCCTCATCCGCTCGTGCGGCGTGCTGGACTCGGCGTCCCTGGCTCCACTGCGCACCGTGGTCCTGTCCGTCCTCGCCCCGGTCTTCTTCGCCACCGCCGGGCTGCGCATGGACCTGACCGCACTGGCCGAACCCCGACTGCTGCTGGCGGCGCTCGCGGTGCTGCTCATCGCCGTGGTGGGGAAATTCGCCGGCGCGTTCATCGGTGCCATCACCGGTGGGCTGAACCGCTGGGAGGCCGTCGGCATCGGCGCCGGGATGAACGCCCGGGGTGTCATCGAAGTGATCGTCGCGATGGTGGGCCTGCGCCTCGGAGTGCTGAGCGAGGACTCGTACACCATCATCGTTCTCGTCGCGATCGTGACCTCGGTGATGGCGCCCCCGCTGCTGCGTCTGGCCGTGGAGCGCGCCCCGTGCCCAGCCGACGAGGCGGCACCCCCGCCGGCCCCGGTCGACCGGAGCCGACGAGGTCAGCCGACAAGCAGCGGGAGCGACTAGGTCACCGCAGATGCCGGGCCACGGCAGCGGCCATGACGGCGTAACCGGCGCCGTTGGGATGTACACCGTCCCCGCTGTCGAAGCGCGGGTCCAGGCGGACGGGGTCGGTGGGGTCGCCGAGGAGGCGGTCGGAGTCGATCACCGCGGCGTAGCGGCTCTCCTGCCTCATCCACGCGTTGAGTCCCATGCGGATCTTGTCGTGGTGTTCCTTGTAGTTCGGGGCCGAGCCGTACGGCGGCTTCGTGATGCCGATGACGGGCAGGCCGAACTCCTCGGCCTGGCGCAGCAGTTCACGGTGCCCCGCTGCCAGCTCCTCGGGGGTGACCTCAGGGGTATCGCCGAAGCAGGGGTGGTTGCTGTGGACCGTGATGTCGTTGCCGCCCAGCTGGACGACGAGCTTGCGTACGCCGGGCTGGGTCAGCGCGTCGCGGCGGAAGCGCCTGGTGGCCTTGTCACCGAGGCAGAAGGTGTCGTTGAGGAGGCGGTTGCCGCTGATGCCGGTGTTGGCCACGGCATGCGGGGTGCCCTGTGCGGCCAGGAGTTCGGAGAGAGTGTCGGGGTAGCGCTCGTCGCGGTCCGGGGCGGAGCCGTATCCGTCGGTGAGTGAGTCACCGAAGCACATCACGGTGTACTGCCGTGCCGGGGCGGCGACGTCGATGGCCGCGAGGCAGTACGTGGACCCGGTGGTCTCGGTGAACGCGGCGCCGCCCGTGTCGTCGCGGTGGTCGCCCGACGCCCGGTGGGAGGTGCCCCCGGCCCACGGATGGAACGTGACGGGCCCGGTCGGATGCTCGAAGTACAGCGTCACGGCGACTCGTTCGTGCGCCGCGACCTTCAGGTGCACCGCGTCGCTCGCGAGGGTGCCACCGGGCGCCACCGTCACCGAGGAGGCGCCGTCGAAGGTCAGCCTGCGTACGGTTTCGGGGCGCAGCTCGGCGCCGCCCGCGCTGAGCGCCACGGTGGCCCCGGCCAGCCGCAGCGGTCGCGTGCCGAAGTGGTGGGACAGGCGCGCACGGAACGTCCGGCCGCCGAGGCTGACGCGGGCCAGCTGCCGGACACTGTGGCCGGCGAAGCCCTCCTGGGACCAGTTGGTACCCATGCCCAGGCTGGGCGGCGTCATCGCCGTCGACCACGTGGTCACCCACCGCCGGCCGCCCTGCGCGTCGGCGGCCCGCGCCGACGCGGCCGCGGTCAGGCCCGCGGCCGCCGTGGTGCCCATGAGCGCGAGCGCGTGGCGTCTGGTGTGCCCCGCCGCCGTCGCCCCGCCGCGGCGCCGCGTGCCTGCTTCCTCCGTCATGCCTGGCTCCTTCCGCGCGCCGTGGCACGCGCCATCCGGTGGGTAGGTCGCCGCGGGGGCAGGGTGTGCGGGCGTGGCGCCCCACGTTCCGGGGCGCCGCCCCGCGCTAGCCCAGTTCGCGGTCGATCAGGTCGAACATCTCGTCCGTGGTCGCCGACTCGAGGCGGGCCTCGAGCGGTGTCTCCTCCGCCACGGCATCCGCTCCGCTCAGGCGGGAGAAGAGGGCGTAGAGCCGGCCTCGTACGCCCGAGCGTGTGACGTCGTCCAGTTCGGCGGAGGTCAGCAGACCGTCCAGCCTGTCCAGCTCCGCCAGCAGCGTCGAGCCGTCCTCGGCTCCTTCGGTGTGGTCCGGGAAGAGCGAGCCGTGCAGATGCGCGGCCAGGTGATGAGGGCTGGGATGGTCGAAGGTGGCGGTCGGTGGGAGACGCAGACCGGTCGCGGCGGCCAGGCGGTTGCGCAGCTCGATGGCGGTGAGGGAGTCCAGACCGAGGTCCGTGAAACCGCGGTGCGGGTCGACGGCGTCGGGGGACGCGGACAGCACCGTGGCGGTGTGGCCGCGGACGAGTTCGAGCAGCGCCTGGCGTTGCTGTGCGGGGGACTGGGCGACGAGGCGGTGCCGGAAGTCGTCGGCGTGGGGGACGTCGGCGGCCGTGCGGCGCAGGGGTGCCGCGACGAGGTGGCTCCACACGGGACTGGCCGCGGTACCGGGAGGGCTGATCCGGGCGGCGTGATGCAGCGGGTGGGGGAGGCGCGTCGCGTCGCGCAGCAGCCGGAGGGCCTCCGGTGTGGCGAGTGCGGTGACGCCCTGGCGGTTCACCCGGGCGAGCTGCGCCTGCGAGAGATGCGCCGTCATGCCGCTGGCCTCGGCCCACATGCCCCAGGCGATGCCCGTGGAGGGCAGATGCCGGCCGCTTCGGTGAGCGGCCAGAGCATCGAGGAAGCTGTTGGCCGCGGCGTAGTTGGCCTGCCCGGGGCCGCCGAAGAGGCCACTGCCCGCGGAGAAGAGGACGAAGGCCCCGAGCTGATGGCCCGCGGTGAGGTCCTGGAGATGGAGCGCGGCGTCGATCTTCGTGGCGAGCACCGGATGCAGGTCCTCGGACGTCTGGGCGGCCAGGGTCGCGTCACGGACGATGCCCGCCGCGTGCACGACGGCGGTGAGGGGGTGAGCGGCCGGAATGCCGTCGATCGCGGCGGCCAGGGCGGCGCGCTCACTGACGTCGCACGCGGTGATGGTGCAGGTGGCGCCGTGACGTTCGATGTCGGCACGCAACTGCTCCGCCTCCGGGGCGTCCGCGCCCGACCGGGAGAGCAGGAGGAAGTGCTTGGCATGGCCGTCGGCTGCCAGGTCACGGGCGACGAGCCCGCCCAGGGTCCCGGTCCCGCCCGTGATGAGGACCGTGCCCTCGGGGTCGACGGGGGCGGGAACGCGGAGCACGTTCTTCCCCAGGTGACGGGCCTGGCTCATGTGCCGCAACGCCTGCCGTGCGTCGGCCAGATCCCACACCGTCAGCGGGAGCGGGTGCAGATGGCCCTGCCGGAAGAGATCCAGGATGTCGGTGAGGATCTCTCCGATGCGCTCCGGACCGGCGTCCGAGGGGAGGACGGTCCGATAGGTCACCCCGGGGTGGTCCGCGCCGACCCGCTCGGGGTCGCGGATGTCGGTCCTGCCCATCTCCAGGTAGTGGCCGCCGCGGGGCAGCACGCGCAGGGTGGCGTCGACCATCTCCCCGGCCAGAGAGCCCAGCGTGATGTCCATGCCCGCGCCATCGGTGTGGGAGAGGAACTGGTCGACGAAGCCCGTGGTACGGGATCCGGCGATGTGGTCGGCGGGGACGCCGAGTTGACGCAGGGTCTGCTGCTTGGCCGGGGAGGCGGTGGTGAAGACCTCGGCCCCCCAGTGACGCGCCAGTTGCAGTGCGGCTTGCCCCACGCCGCCGGTGGCGGCATGGATCAGCACGCGCTGTCCTGGCCGTACGGCGGCGATGTCGGACAGCGCGTAGTACGCGGTCAGGAACACCGTGGGTGCCGACGCGGCCTGTTCGAAGGACCACTCGTCGGGCATCCGGACCAGGGTCCTGTGATCGGCGACCGCGGTGGGGCCGAACGACCCCTCGAACATGCCCATCACGCGGTCACCCGCGCGCAACTGGTCCACCGCCTCCCCGACTTCCAGCACCTCGCCGGCGCCCTCCGTGCCGAAGCCGTCATCGGCAGGGAGCATGCCGAGGCCCACCACCACGTCGTGGAAGTTGACACCGGCCGCCCGCACCCGCACCCGCACCTGCCACGGCTCCAGCGGCTCGAGCACCTCCGGGCAGGGCACCACGCCCACCGCGTCGAGCTCGCCGGAGCCGAGCGGAGCCAGCCGCCACGTACTGCCCGTCGCCAGTCCCCGCACCCGCAACGGCTGATCGTCCGCGCGGTGCAGCCTGGCCACCAGCAACTGGCCGCCGCGTACCACCCACTGCGGGTCGACGCCCCGGGTCACGGCCGTCAGCGTCTCCGGCAGGTCCATGGTGGCTTCGCCGGATCCGGAGGGTTCCGGCGCGGGGTCGAGGTCGAGGAGGGTGAACTGTCCGGGATGCTCGGCCTGGGCCGAGCGGACCATGCCCCAGGCCGTCGATGCGGCCAGATCGGTCACATCATGGGCCGGGCCGGCCGCGTGGGCGGCGACCGCTCCTCGGGTGACCACCACCAGGTGCGCGGCGGTCAGACGTTCGTCGGCCGCCCACGCCTGGAGGACCCGCAGCAGTTCCTCGGCCACCGTGTGCGCGGCGCCGGCGACCTCCGGGCCGTCCGATCCGGACGCTCCCCTGAGCGGCAGCAGCACCACCGGGGCCCGCTCCGGACCACCGTGCCGGCCGGCTGTCTCGTCGGCGACAAGGGCGGCAAGACGATCGATGTCGGCGCACGGGCGCACCGTGACGCCGGACTCCGCCAGTTGGGCCTCCAGGCCCAACGCGTCCTCGCCCGCGAGCAGGAGCTGCGGCAGGGGAGCCGCGTCGTGGCCGGTGGCGGGCGGTTCGGCGGGCACCCAGTCCAGGCGGTACAGCCCCGCTTCCTCGCCCGTGGCCGGTTTGCTTCCCACGGAGGCGATCTGCGCGGGGTCCACCGGGCGGACGGTCAGCGAGTCGACCAACGCGATGGGCTGCCCGGCCGCGTCGGCGATGGCAAGGCGTACCGCGTTCTCACCCGCCGATGTGATGCGTACCCTCGCGCGCATGGCGCCGGTGGCCAGGAGCGAGACACCGCGCCAGGCGAACGGCAGGAAGATTCCCTCGCCGGTGAAGAAGCCGCCGAGGGACATCGCGTGATGCGGCATGTCGAGCAGACCGGGGTGGATGCCGAACCGCGCCACGTCGTCCCGAGACGTCGGCGGCAACTCGACCTCGACGAAGAGTTCTCCCTCCCGGCGCCAGACCGCGCCAAGACCGCGGAAGGAGGGCCCGAACACGTAACCCTTCCCCGCCAGATCCTCGTACCACCCCTCCATCGGCAGCGCCACCGCGCCCTCGGGCGGCCACACCGCGAAGCCGTCGAAAGCGTCGCCGTGTGCCGAGGAGACGGGAGCGTCGTCGGCGTTCACCACGGCGTGGGCGTGCCGCGTCCACACCCCCGCACCGCCCGCCGCGCGGGAGAAGACACCGACCTGGCGGCGGCCGTCCTCGTCCGGGGTCTCGATCACGACCTGGACCTGCACCGTCTCGTTCTCCGGCACGACCAGGGGCGCCTGTACCACCAGCTCCTCGACCCGGCTGCACCCCACCTCGTCGCCGGCCCGCAGCACCATCTCCAGGAACGCCGTCCCCGCGAGCAGCACCTGGCCCGCGATCCGGTGATCGGCGAGCCACTCCTGCGCGGCCAGCGACAGCCGTCCCGACAGCACCACGGGCCCGTCTCCCGCCACCTCCACGGACGCTGCCAGAACCGCGTGTGCCACCGACTTCATGCCCGTGCGCGAGGCGTCCCCGCCACGCGTACGCTCCTTCAGCCAGAACCGCTGGTGGTCGAAGGCGTACGTCGGCAGCTCCGCCCCCGGGCCCTCACCGGTGATCCGGCACCAGTCCACCGGGACACCGCGCGCCCAGATCTGCCCCGCGGCGGCGATGACGGACTGTGCCTCGGGCCGCTCGGGGTGCAGTGCGCACACCTGGACCACACCGTCCTCGCCGGTCCGGTGCGCTGCCGTGTCCCCGGCGGGGGCCAGGCACTCCGCCGCCGTCGCGGTGAGGCTGCCGGTGGGACCGAGCTCCACGAAGGTGTTCACGCCCGCCCGGGCCAAATGCTCCATGCCCGCCAGGAATTCGACCGGCTGCCGGATGTGCTTGGCCCAGTACGCCGGTGAGACCGCCTGCTCGGCGGTGAGGAGTTCCCCGGTCACGTTGGAGACGATCGGAATGCGCGGGGCATGGAACGTGATGCCCTCCGCCACCCCGCGGAACTCCTCCAGCACGGCGTCCATGTGTGCCGAGTGGAAGGCGTGCGACACCCGCAGCCGCTTCACCGAGCGGCCCTGGGCCGCCCAGTGTTCGGCGAGCTCGCCCACGACCTTCTCGTCGCCGGAGATCACCGTGGCGGCGGGGCCGTTCACCGCGGCGATGTCGGCAAGCCCTCCGTACGGCCGCAGCGTCGGCAGCACCTCGTCCCGCGATGCCCGCACGGACACCATGGCACCGCCCGACGGGACCGCCTGCATGAGCCGGCCGCGCGCGGTCACCAGCGCACAGGCGTCGGGCAGGCTCAGTACGCCGGACATGTGCGCGGCGGCCAGCTCACCGACCGAGTGGCCGATGAGGAAGTCCGGTGTCACGCCCCAGGAACCGAGCAGTTCGTACAGGGCGACTTCGAGTGCGAACAGCGAAGGCTGGGCGTACAGCGTCTGGTCGAGCAGTGCGGAGCCCGCGCCCCCGGCCCCACCGTCCGTTGCGGCGTCCGCGAACATCACGTCCCGCAAGGGCCGTTCCAGATGCCCGTCCATGTGCTCGTACACGGCGTCGAGCGCCCGCGCGAAGACCGGGAAGGCGTCGGCTAACTCCCGCCCCATACCGAGGCGTTGAGCCCCCTGGCCCGGTAGCAGGTAGGCCACCTTGGAGCGGGAGCGCACGCTGCCGCGCGCCACGTGCCAGCCGGGAGACCCCGCGTCGGGGCGCTCATCCGCGAGGAACTTCTCCAGCCCGGCCGACAACTCCTCTCGGCCGGACCCGGTGAGCACGAGGCGGTGGGGGAGCAGGGCCTGGCGGGCCAGCCCGCGGGCCACCCGGGGCGCGTCGGCCCCGGGCGTCTGCGCCAGGAACGCGCGCAGGCGCTCCGCCTGGCCCCGCATGCCCTGTGCGCTTCCCCCCGACACCACCCACGGCAGCACGTCGGGGGCAGCCGTCACGGAGTCCTCGGTGAGGGCTCGGTCCGGCGGCTCCTTCTCCGGTGCGGCGGCTTCCGCAGGGGCCTCCTCCAGGATGATGTGCGCGTTGGTCCCGCTGATCCCGAAGGAGGACACACCGGCCCGCCGCGTCCGTTCCACGTCCGGCCGCCACGGTGCCGGCTCGGCCAGCAGCGCCATGTTCCCCGTCGACCAGTCCACCAGGGGCGACGGCTTGTGGACATGCAACGTCCGCGGCAGCGAGTCGTGTCGCATCGCCATGACCGTCTTGATGATGCCCGCGGCACCCGCGGCCGCCTGGGTGTGACCGATGTTCGACTTGACCGTCCCCAGCCACAGCGGCCGGGGGCGGCCTTGGCCGTAGACCTCCTGCAGCGCCTGCACCTCGATCGGGTCCCCGAGCCGGGTCCCCGTCCCGTGCGCCTCCACCACGTCCACGTCGTCCGGGCGCAGCCCCGCGTCGGCCAGCGCCTGCCGGATCACCCGCTGCTGCGAGGGACCGTTCGGTGCCGTCAGGCCGTTGCTCGCACCGTCCTGGTTGACGGCCGAACCCCGGATCACGGCCAGGACGGGGTGGCCGTTGCGCCGGGCGTCCGACAGGCGTTCCAGGAGCAGCAGCCCCACACCCTCGGCGGCACCGAAGCCGTCGGCGTCGGCCGAGAACGCCTTGCACCGGCCGTCCGGTGACAGCGCGCGCTGCTTGGAGAACTCGACGAACAGGGCCGGATTCGACATCAGCATGACGCCGCCGGCCACGGCAAGTGAGCACTCCCGCTGTCGCAGGGCCCGCACCGCCAGATGGACGGCCACCAGCGACGACGAGCAGGCCGTGTCGACGCTCACCGCCGGCCCCTCCCAGCCGAAGGAGTACGCCGCGCGGCCCGACACCACGCTGGTCAGGTTGCCCACCACCGCGTGACCGTCGATCTGCTCCGGGGGCTTCGAAAGGTCCGACACATAACCGGAGTTGGTCGCGCCGATGTACGCCCCGGTGGCGCTGCCGCGCAGGGAGTGCGGATTGAACCCCGCCCTCTCCAGGACCTCCCAGCAGACCTCGAGCACCAGCCTCTGCTGAGGGTCCATGCCCAGCGCCTCGCGAGGGGAGATGCCGAACAGCTCGGCGTCGAACCCGGCGATGTCATCGAGGAAGCCGCCGCCCCGCACATGGGTCTTGCCCGGACGCTCCGGATCCGGGTCGTACAGGTCCTCGTCCCAGCCGCGGTCCCCGGGGAACGCACTGATCGCGTCGCCTCCGGACGCCACCAGATCCCACAGATCCTGGGGGGAACCCACCCCGCCCGGGTAACGGCACGCCATGGAGACGATCGCCACCGGCTCGCGGGCCGAGGCCGTCAGCTCCTTGTTGGTCCGCTGCAGTCGTTCGTTCTCCTTCAAGGACGCCCGCAGGGCCTCGACGATCTCCTCGTTCGATGCAGCACTCACCGTATTCTTCCCACTTCCGATAAGTCGGATCACGAACTCTGACTGCGGGCGATCTGCAGCAACTCCTCGACGCCCATGGCGTCGAGGCTGCTGCGCTGCTCCTCACCGGCCCCGGCGGTGACCGGTGTGCCCAGCCGCGTCATGAGCTTCTTCACAAGTTGGCTGGGGGTGGGGTAGTCGAAGACCAGGGTCGGAGGTAGGCGTACGCCGAACAGGGTGGCGAGGTGGTTCCGGAATTCCAGGCCGGTGACGGAGTCGAAGCCCAGGTCGCGGAACGGCTTGTCGGGGGTGATGCCCGTGGCGTCCGGGTGGCCGAGCACCTTGGCCGCGTGGGAGCACACCAGGTCGAGGAGTTCGGCGTCCCTGCGCTCTTCGGGCAGGGCCCGCAGCTGTCGCAGCACCGCGGACTCCGGTGCGTCGGTGCCGGGGGAGGCGGTGCTCGCGGTGCCGCGGTGGGCGGCCACCTCGGAGATGTCGGCGACCAGCGGGTTCAGCCGGTCGGTGCTGGACGCCTCGATGAACTGTGCCCAGTCGACGTCCGCCACCATGACGAAGGTCTCGTCCTGGACCAGCGCCTGTTCCATCACCGCGATCGCGGACTCGGGGCTCATGGGCTGGATGCCGTTGCGGTTCAGCCAGGTGCCGGGGTCGTCCGTCTTCGCCCCACCGCCGCCGCCCCAGGCACCCCAGGCGATGGAGGTGGCGGGCAGGTCGGCGGCGCGGCGATGGTGGGCGAAGGCGTCCAGGTAGGCGTTGGAGGCGGCATAGCTGCCCTGGCCGATGTTGGGCAGCAGGTTCGCCCCGGAGGAGAAGAGTACGAACGCCGACAGGTCGAGACTCCGCGTGGCGTGGTGCAGGTTCAGGGTGCCGCGCACCTTCGGGCCGAGCACGCGCGCCATCTGCTCGGGAGGCATACCGCTCAGCAGACCGTCGTCGATGACGCAGGCGGTGTGGAACACCGCGGTGAGGGGCTGGTCGGCCGGGACGAGGGTGAGGGCGGCGGCGATCTCCTCGTCGTCGGTGATGTCGCACCTGGCGACCGTGACACGCGTGCCGAGTTCTTCGAGTTCGGCGCTGAGGGCGTCGGCGTTCGGCGCGTCGGGACCGGAGCGGGAGAGCAGCATCAGGTGGGGTGCGCCCCGCCGGGCCAGCCAACGAGCGGTGTGGGCGGCCACCGTGCCGCTGCCGCCGGTGATGAGGGTGGTGCCGGTGGGCTTCCATGTCGACGCGGAGACGGCGCCCGCGGAGGCGGGGACCGGGCAGCGTGACAGGCGTGCCACGAAGACACCGTGGGGCCGGACGGCGATCTGTGTCTCGTCCGCATGGTGGGCCAGCGCGGTGGCGAGCCGGGCCGTGCTGCCCCCGGCCTCCGGGCCGGTCGGCAGATCGAGGTGGACGACAGGGTGCGGCTGCTCCAGCAGGGCGGTGCGGAGCAGTCCGGTCGTCAGGGCCTGGAGCGGATGGGAGAGGGGATCGGCCGAGGTGTCCGTGGTGACGGCTCCCGTGGTCACCACCCACAGGGGGACGTCGGGACGGGTCTCGTGCAGGTCCTGCAAGAGCTGGGTGGTCGCCCTCAACCCCGTGGGTATGTCGGGGTGTTCGGGGTGCGGAGCCTCGTCGAGGGCCAGCAGTGACACGATCCCCGCGGGGTCGCGGTCGACCGGAAGGTCCGGGGGGTCGCCGCCCATGTCGCAGACGATCTCCCGCGCGGCGGCGCCGTGTTCGGCGAGGGCGCGCAGCACGAGACCGGCGGCCCGCCGGACCGGCGAGTCAGGGGCGGGCGTCCGGGGGGTCAGTACCAGCCAGGTGCCGGAAAGGGCCGGGGGAGGGGAGGCGTCAACGGGCTTCCAGGAGACGTCGTAACGCCAGTTCGCCATGGCGGCACTCTGCCGCTGCCGACGACGCCAGGCGGAGAGAGCCGGCAGCACGTCGCGCAGCGATGCCCTGGCCCGGTCGTCGCCCGCCATCTCCAGGGCGGCTGCCACCTCGTTGACGTCCTGTCCCGCTACGGCGTCCCAGAACCGTCCCGTCATCGCGTCCTCGACGCTCTGCGGTGTGGCGGCGTCCAGGGGTGGCTCTGTCGCGGGGCCCGGGGGATGGAGGCGTGACCAGTCGACGGGCACGCCGTGTGCCCAGGCCTGGGCACAGGCGATGTGGAAGCGCCTGGGACTGCCGTGGTTGCGCAGGAGGGTGGAGACGGTGTGGGCCTCGACCCCGGCCTCCTGGATGCGGTCCTCGATGGCTGGGGTCAGTACCGGGTGGGCGCTGACCTCGACGAAGGTGCCGAAGCCCTGGTCGAGCAGGTCGCGTACGGCCTGGTCGAACAGGACGGGCCGGCGCAGGTTGGCGTACCAGTAGGCCGCGTCGAGCGACCGGCCGTCCTCCAGCCGGGCCCCGGTGACGGTGGACCACAGCGGGAACCGTCCGGCGGCGGGGGACAGGCCGCGCAGTCCGTCCAGGAGCGTGTCCTGCAGCTGTTCGACCTGCGGGCCGTGCCCTGCGTACTGCGCTTCGAGTCGCCATGCCCGCACGCGCTGTTCCCGGCAGTGGGCCAGCAACGCGTCGACGGCCTGCGGGTCTCCCGTGACCGTGGTGGCCCTCGGTCCGTTGACCGCCGCCACGGTCAGCCGCCCGCCGCCCACTTCCTTCAGCCACTCGGTCACTTCACCGACGGCGGCGGTGACGGACAGAGCTGTGCCCTGACCGGCGATCTGCCGTACCGCGGTGGAGCGTCCCACCACGACGCGTACGGCGTCGGGCAGGGACAGCACCCCGGCCACATGTGCCGCCGCGATCTCCCCCTGGGAATGACCCACCACCGCAGCGGGCAACACCCCCACCGACTCCCACATCCGCGCCAGCCCCACCATCACCGCGAAACACACCGGCTGCACCACATCCACCCGATCCCACCGCGGAGCACCCTCCACCCCCCGCAACACATCAAGCACCGACCACCCCGCCTCCCCCTCCACCAACGCCGACACCTCACCCACCACCCGCGCAAACACCGCAGAACCGTCCAGCAGCTCCCGCCCCATCCCCACCCAATGCCACCCCTGACCAGGAAACACCCACACCACACCACCGCCACCACCGGCCGACCCCCGCACCACCTCGGCGACCGGCCTTCCTGTTTCGAACGCCTCCAGGCCGGCGAGCAGTTGCTTGCGGTCGGCGCCCACGACGGCCAGGCGGTGGCGCGCCGCGGTCCGTCCGGTCAGGCCCCGGGCCACCTCCATGACGTCCGCGTCCGGCTGGTCCGACATCCATGACCGCAAGCGCTCGGCCTGGTCCCGAAGGCCGCCCGCGGACTCGCCCGACAGCAACCAGGTCGGCAGGGCGTTCGCCACGGCGGAAGTGCGGTACCAGTAGGGCCGGTGCTCCCACGGATAGCCCGGCAGGTCGGTGGGCCGGTGTCGTGAGGACTCGGGGGCCACGGGCTGGTGGCCCGTGACGAAGAGTGCGGCCACGGTGTCGGGGAGGTCGCGCGGCTCCTGCCCCGCGTCAGCCGTGATCGCGAGGCGGCCGTCGAGGGGCTGTGAGCCGAGCATGACGTCGAGTGCCGTATCCACTCCGGCTTCGGTGAGTTGAGCCGTGGTCTGCGCCAAGTCGCCGGTCATGCGGTGCAGCGGGATGTCCCCGGGCCGGTCCGCCCAGGCCGTGTCCGTGGTGCCGTTCAGCAGGGTGTGCAGGGCTTCGGCGAGCGTCAGTCGGCCCGATGCCCATCCGGCGGCCTCGGCGCTGCCCTCGCCGACGACGGCCTGCGGCACGATCCCGGCCGCGGCCCAGGTCTTCGTGGCCGCCACCTGGTGGCAGAAGGTGAACACCGCCTCCCGGCCGGCCGGTGGAGCAGCGCTCAGGTCGAGCGGGACGTCCGTGAGACGGGACAGCTCGACGGCGCAGGTCTCAAGGGCCTCTTCGTACGCCGGACCGGCCGCTGCCAGGCGCTCCCTGACCTCGGCGGAGGGCGGCTCGACCCCGAAGCAGAAAGCCAACGCCCGGCGTTCGTCGGCGGCGGGGCGCCCGAAGCGGGCCCTCGCGGGCGTGCCGCCCTCGGCTGCCTCCTCCAGGGCCGCGGCCAACTCGGCGGCGTCGGGCCCCACCACGGCCAGCCTGTGGTCGAGCCAGGAGCGGCGATGGGTCGCGGTGAAGACCACGTCGGCCAGTTCCTCGGGCCGACTGCGCAGCACCCCCGCCAGACGCCGGGCCACCGTCCGCAGCGCGGTCGCCGTACCGGCGGAGACCGGCAGGACGTAGGACTGTCCGCTCGGCTCCGGCGCGGGAGAGCCGGCCTGTGGTGTGAACTCCTCCAGGAGTACGTGGGCGTTGGTACCGCTGAAGCCGAAGGCGCTCACGCCGGCCCGTCCCGGGCGCCCGGTGTCCGGCCAGTCCTGACGTTCCCTCACCAGGGCGAGGGGCAGCCGCTCCCAGTCGATGCGGGACGAGGGACGCTCGACGACGTGCGGGGGCAACTCGCGGTGCCGCAGGGAGAGGATGACCTTGAGCAGCCCGGCCATGCCCGCCGCGGCCCCGAGATGGCCGATGTTGGCCTTCACCGATCCGATGAGCAGCGGCTGCCGCTCCGTACGGCCGTCGCCCAGCGATCGTGCGAGTGCGCGCGCCTCGATGGGATCGCCCAGCGGAGTGCCGGTGCCGTGCGCCTCGACGTAGTCCACGTCGTGCGGCGCCCATCCGGCCCGGTCGAGTGCCTGGCGGACCACCGCGGTCTGCGAAGCGCCGTTGGGCACCGTGAGTCCGCCGCTGGCGCCGTCCTGGTTGAGGGCGGTGCCGCGGATGGTGGCGTAGACGCGGTCCCCGTCCCGCATGGCTGCCGCCAGCGGCTTGAGGATCACGGCCGCCGTGCCTTCGCCGAATCCGAACCCGTCGCCGTTCTCGTCGAACGCCCTGCTGTGGCCGTCCGAGGAGAGGCCTCCGTCCACACCCATCGAGGAGAGCAGCGGATTCGGTGCCGCGATGGTGCTCGCGCTGCCCACGACGGCCATCTCGCAGTCGCCGGACCTGAGAGCCTGACAGGCCAGGTGCACGGCGGTCAGGGAAGACGAGCAGGCCGTGTCCACGACCAGGCTCGGCCCGGTGAGCCCCAGGAAGTACGACAGGCGCCCTGTCATGGTCGAGAAGGACGTTCCCGTCCCGTAGTAGACGTCCACGTTGTCCAGATCGCGGGCCAGCAGCTGCCGGTAGTCCGCGTCGGTCAGGGCCGCGTAGACGCCCACGGGCCGGTCCTTCAACCGGTGTGCGGGGCAGCCGGCGTCCTCCAGCGCTTCCCAGCACGTCTCCAGGAAGAGCCGCTGCTGGGGGTCGAGGGACTTCGCCTCGCGGGGGGAGATGCGGAAGAAGGGGGCGTCGAAGCCGGATATGTCGTCCAGGTAGCAGCCGTTGGCCGGGAACGACGGGGGAGCCTCGTGCCACACGGGGTCGCTGCGCCGGCCGGCCGGCGGCTTTGTCACCGTGTCGCGGCCGTCCAGGAGCAGGGACCAGAACTCCTCGGCGGACGAGGCCTGTGGGAACCTGCAGGAGATCCCGATGACCGCGAAGGCGTCGGCGAAGGCGTGCCCCTCGTCGGGTTCCCCGTCCCGGTCGGCGCCGGTCGCCCGCGGGGCGGGCACTTCAGCGCAGGGAGCTGACGGAGCAGGGGGAACGGGGGGAGCGGGCACGGCCGCTGCCAGGTACTCGGCCAGGGCGACGACCGTCGGGTGTTCGAACACAATCGTGGCGGGAAGTTCCACACCGAACTCGGACTCCAGACGGACCCGCAACTCCGTCGCGGACGCCGAGTCCATTCCCTGCTCGAACAGACCGCGCCGTCGGGCCAGCGGCTGGTCGGCGGGCAGCCCGAGCACGTCCCGCACCAGGGCCTCGATGTCGCCCGGCAGCCCGGTGGGCGCTCGCCGCGCGGCCGGGACCGCGGCGTGTCCGGCGGGTGAGGGCGCCGGGCCGCCTGGCGGTGGCGTCGGCATGGTGGGCGTGCCTGTCACGGCGGTCGGGGCCGTCGGCGCCGTGGAGCCGCCCGCCACTGCGGCCGGGGCCGTCGCGTCCGCGGGGTGGGCGACCATCTCGCCCGTGACCTGACCGTCCGAGTCGAGCAGACTGAGCCGGATGCTCGCGGGCGGTGCCGCGGCCGGGTGCGCGGCATGGCCGTCGGCGCCCGTCTGCTGCCCCCGGCTCACCCCGGGGAGCCAGTGCCGGCCGCCGCCCCAGGACGGCACCGGCAGGGAGCGATACCGCCGCGGACGCCCCGTCACCTTCTCCCAGTCGACTTCCACACCGGCGACGTGCAGTTGGGCCAGCGCCCGGTGCGCGGCCACGGGCCCCGGGGTGTCGCGCCGCAGCAGGCCGAGCACCGGGCCGCGCCGCTCGCGGCTACGCATGGCCTCGCCCAGCGGTGGGAGCAGCAACGGGTGCGGGCTGACCTCCACCAGGGCGGCGTCGTCCTCGGCCAGCAGCCGGTCGATCGCGGGCCACAGGAGAACCGGGTCGGTGAGGTTGCGCTCCCAGTAGGCCGCGTCCCGGGGCATAGTCTCGTGCTCGGCGTCGACGGTGGACAGAAGGCGCACGGAGGGAGCACCGGGCTCCAGGTCAGCCATGGCCGCGCGCAGTTGAGCAGCGCCCGGGGCCATCGCCGGGCTGTGCAGAGGCACGTCGACCCGTACCCGCTTGCAGCGGTGTCCGGCGGCCGTCAGCGCCTGTGCCGCCTCCTCGACGTCCGTGGTGAGCCCGCTGATCACCACGGAGCCGGGGCCGTTCACCGCGGCGATGCCCACCGGTGATCCCAGCGCGGCCAGCGCGTGCTCGACGGTTACCCGGTCCGCGGCCACGGCGTACATGCCGCCGGTGCCCGAGGTGTCCGCGATGAACGCCGCCCGCCGCACCACGAGCCGTACCGCGTCCGGGAGCGAGAGGCAGCCCGCCACTTGGGCGGCCGCGATCTCCCCGAGGCTGTGTCCCACGACCGCCGCGGGAGTGACGCCGTGGGCGTCGAGCCAGCGGCTGAGCGCCACCTGCACGGCGAACACCGCGGGTTGCAGGATCTCGATGCGGTGCAGCCGACTGCCGTCCGCGGGCCGGCGCAACTCGTCGAGGAGGGACCAGGAAGCATCGGCCCGGATCAGCGCGTCGCACGCGTCGAGTGCGTCCCTGACCGCGGGATCGGACGCGTAGAGGTCGGTCGCCATGCCGGGCCACTGGCTGCCCACGCCCGAGTACACGAAGACCGGCGACGGCACGCTGCTGAGGTCGGGCACCGTCCCCACATACGCGCCGTCCGGCGGGTCGCTGGGGTCGCCGAGCGACGCGGGCAGCTCCCGCGGGCTGCCGACGACGGCGGCGTAGCGGTGGCGTTCATGGGTACGCCGGACCGCCGCAGAGGAGAGCAGGTCGTTCAGGTAGCCACCGTCCTCGGCCTCGGCCACGCGCTCCCGGTAGCGGCTCACCTGTTCGGCGAGCCCTTCCTGGTGGAAGGCCGAGGCGAGCAGCACGGACGGTTCGGTGGGGGGCGCGTCTGCGTCCGGTGTCCGCGACGGCTGCGGCGCCTCGACGATCACATGGACGTTCGTCCCGCTCAGACCGAAGGCGCTTACGCCCGCCCTCAACGGCCTTTCGCCCACGGGCAGTTCGGCCCCCGTGGTGGTCACGGTGATGCCACCGTCCTGCCAGTCCACCGTGGGGTTGAGCACCTCCAGGTTCACTTGGCCCGGAGCGCGGCCGGAGTTGACGATCCAGAGCGTCTTCATCAGCCCCGCGATGCCCGCGGCCGCGTCCATGTGCCCGAAGACCGCCTTGTGGGAGCCGACGTTCAGCGCGGGAGCGTTCCGGCGCCCGGCGCCGTACACGTCGCTCAGCGTCTGCAACTCGATCATGTCGCCGAGTTGTGTCGCGGTGCCGTGGGCCTCGACGTAGTCCACCTCGTCCGCGCCAAGGCCCGCCCGGTCCAACGCCGTGTGCAGCAGATCTTCCTGAGCCCTGGCGTTGGGGAACGTGAGGCCCAGGCTGCTGCCGTTGTTGTTGACCGCCGAACCACGGATCACGCCGTAGACCCGGTCACCCGCGGCCAGGGCGTCGGAGAGCCGCTTCACGACGACCACGCCGCACCCCTCGCCGCGCACGAACCCATCGGCGTCCCGGTCGAACGGACGGCACCGGCCGGACTGCGACATCGCCCCGATGTTGCTCATGAAGACACTGATGTCAGGGGCGAGGAGCAGGTTCACGCCGCCGACGACGGCCGCGTCGCAGTCCCCGGACCGCAGGCTCTGGCACGCCTGGTGCACGGCGAGGAGGGAGGAGGAACAGGCGGCGTGCAGCGTGGCGGTCGGGCCGTGCAGATCGAACGCGTACGCAAGACGCCCGGCCGCGAAGCTCGGTTCGATGCCGACGGCGTAGTGGTTGCCGATGCCCTTGGTGCCCAGCGTCTTGGTGTGCAGCAGGCTGTAGTCGGTGGTGAGCATCCCGATGAAGACCGCGGTGCGCGAACCCCGCCACTCCGCGCGGGGCAGCCCCACGTCGAACATGGCCTCGCAGGCCACCTCCAGCAGGAGGCGGTGCTGAGGGTCGACGAAACGCGCCTCACGGGGCGAGATCCCGAAGTACGCCGCGTCGAAGCGGTCGATGTCGTCCAGGAAGGCCCCGCGGCGATTGACCACGGTTCCCACGCCGGAGTCCGCGTCGTGGAACTCGCGCCCCCAGCGGTCCGGTGGCACCTCGCCGACCGCGTCGCTTCCCGACGTGAGCAGGCGTCCGAGGGACTCCAGGTCGCGCACACCTCCGGGAAAGCGGCACCCCGTCCCCACGACGGCGATGGGAACGGAATGGGAGTCCACGGGCCCGGGATGGTCCACCCGGCCGGAATCAGCCTTCATCTGCTGTGCCACTCCGATCGATTCCATGACGGAAGAAAGGGAAGAGCCGAGGGCGTGAATTCAAGGGAAAATTGGGGCCGCGGGCGCGCTTTCCGATATGGCGCAGCCTTTCGAAGCATGAATGCTACGACACGCAAGGTCGACGTCAGCCCCTAGTTGACCCCTAACCGCCTGCCCCTAAGAAATCCCTGTTCGGCGTTGGGGCAGGTAGGGGTTGAAGCATGCTGCGGCGCTGTCTGAGTATGACGCACGATGGCGTGCAAGAAAATGCTGATGGCCTGGTCGCGGGCAGCACAGCCGACGGAGGAGAAGAACAATTACCGTTGATTTCATTCAAAGGTTGTCGGCGGTGGTGTCGCGACGTCGCGGGGCGCGCGGTGCCGGATTCCGCCGGAGCGTCCGCCTCTTGCTGGCAGGGCTGGTCGGCGTCGCGCTGGCGTTGCCGTCGGCGGCACCGGCAGGGGCCGCCGATCCGTCGCAGCGGTGGGTCGGCACCTGGGCGACGGCGCTCACGCAGCCGAGCCCGGGGCTCGGGCCCAACTGGTCGGAAGAGGGATTCGAGGACCAGACGCTGCGCCAGGTCGTCCGCATCAGTGCCGGCGGAGAAGCGGTCAGGCTGCAGCTGTCCAACGCCTTCGGCAAGGTGCCGTTGAGGCTGACCGGCGTGACGGTCGCGCGCAGCGGTGAGGGAGCGGAGATCCGCCCCGGCACACTGCGCCGCCTCACGTTCGACGGGGCGACCGCGGTCACCGTGCCGCCCGGCGAGGAGCTGGTGAGCGACGCGGTCCCGCTGCGCGTGAAGTCCCTGGAGTCACTGACCGTGACGGCGTACCTGGCGGAGAAGTCGGGTCCGGCCACCTACCACTCGTGGGCGGGCGCGACGAGCTACCGCGCCGCGGGTGACCATCGCGCCGATGTCGATGGTGCCGCCTTCGGTGAGACCACACGTTCCTGGTACTACCTCGCCGGGGTGGACGTCCTGCCGAAGTCCCGGCATGTGGGCGCGGTGGCCGCGTTCGGCGACTCGATCACGGATGGTTACGGCTCCACGGTCGGCCACAACAACCGTTACCCCGACGAACTGGCCGAGAAGCGCAGGCGGCTGGGTGTGCTGAACCTCGGGATCAGCGGCAACCGGCTCCTGAGCGACAGCCCCTGCCTCGGCCGGAGCGGGGTGAACCGGTTCGCGCAGGACGTGCTCTCCAAGCCGGGACTGCGTGCCGTGGTGGTGCAGGAAGGCATCAACGACATCGGTTCCAGGGGCACGCTCCCGTGCATCGGTGAGGCGCCGATCGTCACGGCGAAAGACCTGATCGAGGGATACCGCGCCATCATCCGGCAGGCACGCAACCACGGGCTGACCGTGGCCGGGGGGACCCTGCTGCCGTACGAGGGAGCGGCCTACTTCCGGGAGGAGGGCGAGCTGATCCGGGACGAGGTGAACAAGTGGATCCGCACCTCGGGCGAGTACGACGTCGTGGTCGATTTCGACAAGGTCATGGCTGACCCCCGGGACGAGGACCGGCTCGCCCCCGCCCTCGACAGCGGTGACCATCTGCACCCCAATGACGCCGGTTACCAGGTGATGGCGGAGGCGGTCGCCCGCGCGCTCACATAACGGCCGCACACCTGACGGAACATCACCAGGTTTCGTCGGACGCCGATTTCGACGGCGTCCGGGCGGAACGCAAGCAGCGGGGATGAGGAGTTGATCGTCCGATGGCGGATGAGGAGATACTGCGTCGATACCTGCGAAGGGCGACGGCGGAATTGCAGGACGTCCGCCGTCGGCTGGAGGAGGCGGAGTCCCGCGAACGCGATCCCATCGCGATCGTCGGCATGAGCTGCCGATTCCCCGGAGAGATACGGTCGCCGGACGACCTGTGGCGTCTGGTCATCGAAGAACGCGACGCGGTCTCCGCATTTCCTGACGACCGTGGCTGGCGCACCGATGGCCCGCTCGGTCCTGAGCTCGCGGGCGACGCCCCGGGCCAAGGGGGATTCCTCCACGACGGCACCGGATTCGACGCCGCGTTCTTCGGTGTCGGCCCTCGCGAGGCGCTGGCGATGGACCCGCAGCAACGGCTCCTCCTGGAGTCGTCGTGGGAGGCCGTCGAGCACGCCCGTATCGATCCGACGACCCTGGCCGGCACCCGGACCGGCGTCTACCTGGGTCTCACCCACAGCCCGTACGCACCCGGCGCGTACGAGGACCCGCCGGAAGGCCTTGAGGACTACCTCCCGACCGGCAGCGTCAGCAATGCCGCATCCGGCCGGGTGTCCTACGTCCTTGACCTGAAGGGCCCCGCGCTCACCGTCGACACCGCCTGCTCCTCCTCGCTCGTCGCCCTGCATCTGGCGTGCCAGGCGCTGCGACAGGACGAGTGCACACTGGCACTGGCCGGAGGAGTGGCCTTCATGGCCACCCCGTCCGTCTTCGTCGAGTTCCACCGGCGGCAGGCCCTGGCCCGGGACGGCCGGTGCAAGTCCTTCGCGGCGGCGGCCGACGGCATGGGTTTCGCCGAAGGCGTGGGCGTGCTGCTGGTGGAGAGGCTGGCGGACGCCCGCCGCAACGGGCACCGCGTGCTGGCGCTCGTGCGCGGCTCCGCGGTCAGCCAGGACGGCGCGACCAACGGCATGGCCGCGCCCAACGGTCTCGCCCAACAGGAAGTCATACGACGGGCGTTGGCGGACGCGCGGGTGACCCCTGACCAGGTGGACGCCGTCGAGGCGCACGGCAGCGGGTCGCTGTTCGGGGACCCGGTGGAAGCCGAGGCGCTGATCGCCGCCTACGGCCAGGACCGGCCTCGCGCCGAACCGCTGCTGCTGGGCTCCTACAAGTCCAACGTGGGCCACGCCGCGGCCGCGGCCGGGGTGGGTGGCGCCATCAAGATGGTGATGGCCATGCACCACGGCCGGCTGCCCAAGACACTGCACGTCGATCGGCCGACACCGCACGTGGACTGGGCCGGGGGCGCGGTCACCCTGCTGACCGAGTCCATGCCGTGGCCGGACACCGGCCGCCCCCGCCGGGCGGGAGTCACCGCGATCGGTGCCAGCGGCACCAACGCGCACGTCATCCTCGAACAGGCGCCCCTCGCCGAGCCGCCCGCGGCCTCCGCGCCGGACGGCACCCGCGACGCCCGCACGCCGTTGCCATGGGTGCTGTCGGCCCGCGGCTCGGCGGCGTTGCGGGAGCAGGCACAGAAGCTGGCCGCGCTGCTCGATGCCGAACCAGGACTGTCCCCGGCCGACGTGGGGCTCTCCCTTGCCACCACCCGCTCGGTCTTCCGGCACCGCGCCGTCCTCCTCGGCGAGCGCACCGACGACTTCAGGGCCGGGCTCGACGCCGTCATGGCGGGCGAGCGCTCCGACCACCTGATCAGCGGTGCGCGCCTCACCGGCGGAACGGCCGTGGTCTTCCCCGGCCCGTCCGGGGCGGGCTCGGGCTCCCTCCCGCTCGGTGGCTGGCGCGAACTGGCCGACGCTCACCGGGTGTTCGACGACGCGCTGACCGAGGCGTGCTCCGAACTCGACGCGTACGCAGGCCATCGTGCCGGGAAGCCGCTGCGGTCGCTGGCCCTCGGCGACGACGACCCGGGTGCACCGGCCGGTCGCGGACAGTGGGCCGACGCCGCTCAATTCGCGCTGCAGGTGGCCCTGTTCCGCCTGCTTGAGTCATTCGGGGTGGTCCCCGGCCACGTGGCCGGCACCGGCGTCGGTGAGGTCGCCGCCGCGCACGCCGCCGGAGTGCTTTCGCTCCCTGACGCCTGCGCCCTGGTGGCGGCGCATCTGGGGGAGGGGGACCCGGCCGAGGCCGCAAGGAAGACCGCCTTCGCCGCTCCGACGGTCCCGGTCGTCTCCGGCCGGACGGGAACGGTGCCGGACGACGAGCAGCTTCTCTCCGCCGACCACTGGGCCCAGGCGCTGGACCCCGCCCGGCCCCTCGGTGACGCGCTGCGCGACCAAGGCGTGGGCCTGTGCCTGGGGGCGGGGTCCGACGCGGCGCTCGCCGAGGCCCTGGGCTCGCCCCCGGCCGCGGCCCCGTACCGGGCTGTCGCCCTGCGTGCAGGGGCCGCCCGTCCGCTCGCTCTCCTCCGTCTGGTGGCGGAGGCTCACGTCCACAACGGCCCGGTCGACTGGCGGCCCGCGTTCGACGGCACCGAAGCCCGGCCGGTCGACCTGCCCACGTACCCGTTCCAGCACGTGCGCTACTGGCTGGACCCCGTGGGCCCGGCCGCCGGTGGCCGTACGGGCTCCGGCCGGGGCGACTCCACCGGGGCCAGGGGCGGTTCGCTGACCGGGCTCGGGCAGGTGGGCCCCGCGTTCACCGAGGAGGTCGCCCGGCTTGCCCTGAACGATCCGCCGGCGGCCCGGCGGTCCCTGCTGGCCGAGCTGTTCACCGCCACGGCCGGTCTGCTCGGCCTGGCCGGGGAGGAACGCGATGACCTGCGTCAGACCTTCGACGGGGCGCGGCTGAACGAATCCGGCCTTGACTCGCTGATGGCCGTACGGCTGCGTGAGTGGTTGCAGACGGAGCTGCGCGCCGACGTACCCCTCGACCGGATCCTCGGCGGCGCGACGGCCGGGGAAGTCGCCGGCCTGGTCTGCGTGCAGCTCGCCGCCAGGGGCGTGGTGGTCATGGCCGACGACGACGCGGCGGGCGGCGACACGGAGTTCGAGGTGCTGACCCTGTGAGCCGGGAGTCGCGACGCCGACAGGCGCAGAGCGGGCAATCGGCAGCAGACGACAGGAGGACGTCGACGATGGCGCAGGATCTGCTTCTCGAACTGCACCGACGAGGGATCAGGCTGCGACTGGCCGACGGCCGTCTGGACGTGCTGGCTCCGCCCGGATCCCTCACCGACGAGCTGCGGGGACGACTGCGGGACAGCAGGGACGAGTTGCTGTACATCCTGGAGCGCGTCGACTCCGACGGCCCGACGCCCCTGGTGGCTCGGCCGCAGGAGCGGTTCGACCCGTTCCCCCTCACCGACGTCCAGCACGCGTACTGGATGGGCCGCAACGCCTCGGTCGAACTGGGCGGAATCGCCACGCACTTCTACGCCGAGTCCGAGCGCGACGACCTGGACATCGGGCGCCTGGCCATGAGTCTGCGCAAGGTCGTCGGCCGGCACGACATGCTGCGCGCGGTCGTCGAGCAGGACGGTACGCAGCGGGTGCTGCCCGAGGTCCCGCCGTACGAGATCGCCGTGACCGACCTGCGCGGGCACGGCCATGATGCTCAGGAGGCGGAACTCCTGCGCATCCGCGGGGAAGTACGCGGCAACGGCCTCGATGCCCGGCGCTGGCCCCTCTTCGAGGTCCGCGCCTCACGGCTGACGGACCGCCGCACGCGGCTGCACATGCGCTTCGACATGCTGATCGTGGACGGGCGGAGCCTGGAGACGGTCTATCGGGACTGGCGCCGCTGCTACCAGGATCCGGACTGGACCCCCGAGCCGCTGCCGGTCTCCTATCGCGACTGCGTGCTGACCGAGCGGGCGCGGCGCACGGACACCGCGTACGCGCGTGCCGAGGAGTACTGGCTCGGCCGCCTGGACGAGCTGCCGCCCCCGCCCGCCCTGCCGCTGGCGACGCAGCCGTCCCAGATCGCCGCGCCTCAGTTCAGGCGCAGGGACGCGCGCTTGTCCCGGGAACGCTGGGACGCCGTCAAGCGGATCGCGGGACGCCGCGGCCTGACGCCGTCGGCGGTTCTGATGACCGCGTTCGCCGACGTGCTCCGGCGCTGGACCGGGCAGCCCGCGGTGACGCTCAACCTGACGCTGTTCAACCGGCCGCGGCTGCACCCGCACATCGACGACGTGGTCGGCGACTTCACGTCACTGACGATGCTGGCCGCCGACGCACCGGAGGCCGGCTCGTTCGGTGCTCGCGCGCAGCGGCTGCACCGCCAGCTCCTCGCGGATCTGGAGCACCTCTCCTACAGCGGCGTGCAGGTGCTCAGGGAACGCGCCCGCAGGCTCGGCGGCAGGCCGGGCGCGATCATGCCCGTCGTCTTCACCAGCCGTCTCGGTGCCTCCCCGGCGGCGGACGGCATCGCCACCACGGACGAGGTTCTCGGTGAGCTGGTCCACGCGATCTCCCAGACACCGCAGGTGTGGCTGGACCACACCGTCGCGGAGGAGCGCGGTGAACTGCTCCTGAACTGGGACGCCGTCGAGGAACTGTTCCCCGACAGGATGCTGGACGACATGTTCGCCGCCTACCGCGGATGGCTGGAGCGGCTGGCGGCGGACGAGGACGCCTGGGACGTGGCGGGTTCGGCGATCGCGCTGCCCGCGTGGCAGGAGGCGGAGCGTGCCGCGGCCAACGACACCGCCGCCCCGATACCGGCCCGCACGCTGAGCGAGGTCGTCGAGGAACAGGCCGTACGCAGCCCGGACGCGGTCGCCGTCATCGCCGAGGACGGGCAGCTCACGTACGCGCAACTCATCGCGGAGGCCCACCGCCTGGCCCGGCGGATCACCGCGCTCGGTGCCGCCACGGACACCCTCGTGGCCGTGGTCCTCGAAAAGGGGTACGAGCAGATCGCCGCCGTGCTCGGGGTCGCCTGTTCCGGCGCCGCCTACCTTCCGCTCGATCCCGGCTGGCCCGACGCGCGGCGCCGGTCCCTGCTGGAACGGTGCGGGGTACGGGTGGTCGTCACCACGCCGGAGCTTCGCGACGCGCTCGAGTGGCCGATGGACGTCACCGCGGTGACACTCGCCGACGACGAGGTGCGCACTGCCGACCCCGGCCCTCTGGAGACGGCTCCCCGGCCGCAGGACCTCGCGTACGTCATCTTCACGTCCGGCTCGACCGGGCAGCCGAAGGGTGTGGTGATCGACCACCGCGGCGCGGCCAACACGGTGCAGGACATCAACGCCCGTTTCCGTATCGGGCCTGCCGACCGGGTGCTCGCCCTGTCGGCCCTCAGCTTCGACCTGTCGGTGTACGACGTCTTCGGCATCCTGGCCGCGGGCGGAGCCGTGGTCGTCCCCTCACCACGTCTTGTGCACGACCCCGCGCACTGGAGCGATCTGACGGCACGTCATGGCGTCACCGTGTGGAACTCGGTGCCCGCGCTCCTCCAGACGTGGGTGGACGACCGCGGGCAGCAAGGCGCGCCGGAGGGAAGCAGGCTGCGCCTCGCCATGCTCAGCGGCGACTGGATCCCCGTGACGCTGCCGGACGCGATCCGCGCCTGGTACCCCGACGCGGAGGTGATCAGCCTGGGCGGAGCCACCGAGGCGTCCATCTGGTCGGTGTCGTACCCCATCGGCAAGGTCCCTCCGGAATGGGTGCGCATCCCCTACGGCAAGCCCTTGGCGCGACAGACGCTCCACGTCTACGACGCGGAACTGATGCCGAGCCCCGTGTGGACGGTGGGGGAGATCTACATCGGAGGCGTCGGCGTGGCCAAGGAGTACTGGGGCGAGCCGCAGCGCACAGCGGAGCGGTTCATCAGGCACCCGGTCACCGGTGAACGCCTCTATCGCACCGGGGACGTCGGCCGGTATCTGCCCGGCGGCGACATCGAGTTCCTCGGACGGAACGACTTCCAGGTGAAGATCAACGGCTATCGCATCGAGCTGGGCGAGATCGAGGCGGCGCTGCTGCGCCGGCCCGGCGTGCGCGAGGCCGTGGCACGGGTGGACACCAATCCGCTCACCGGCCGCCGTCACCTGGTCGCCTACATCGTGCCCGCCACGGACCCCTCGGCCGGTGAACCGCCGCCGGAGCCCGCCGCCCTGCGCGCCGCCCTGGAGGAGGCGCTGCCGGAATACATGGTCCCGCTCCACTACCTGTCCCTGGACCGGCTGCCGAAGAGCTCGAACGGCAAGGTCGACCGCTCCGCGCTGCCCGCGCCCTGGGACGGCTCCGGCGAGGAGCGCGAACGCCTCGCGCCCCGGGACGACCTGGAGCGCGCGCTGTTCACCGTCTGGAGCCGGACGCTGGGCCGCGAGGACTTCGGGGTCGAGGACAACTTCTTCGAACTCGGCGGCGACTCCGTGAACGCCGTGCTCATCCTCGGTGCGCTGCGGGACGAGGTCGGGGTCACCGCCGCCGGTGAGGACGTCCTGCGGTGGATCTTCGAGAACCCCACCGTCGCAGGACTCGCCGAAGCGCTGCGCGACAGCGTCGGGCGGTGACGCGCGTGCGGCGCGACGGGACGGAGCCGGCGCCCGCCGGCTCGGCGGGCGCGTGGGGCGTGTGCTGGAATCCCGCACCCGAAGCGCGGATCCGGCTGCTGTGTGTGCCTCCCGCGGGCACCGGGGCAGCCATGTTCCGGCCGTGGGCGACTGCCCTGGCACCGGACATCGAAGTGATCGCCGTCCGACTGCCGGGCCGGGAGACCCGCTTCGGGGAGCAGCCGGCCACGCATGTCGACGACCTCGTACCCGAACTCCTCGACGGGCTTCGCCCCTGGCTGAAGGCGCCCCACGCCTGGTTCGGCCACAGCATGGGCGCGCTCGTCGCCTTCGAGGCGTGTCGGATGTCGCTGCGCACCGGTCTGGCGGTGCCGTCCCGGCTCCACGTGGCCTGCCACCCGGGGCCACAGCTGGTGGAGCGGCGCTTCGCGGGCGTGGGTCCCTCCGATGACGACCTGATGGCGTATCTGAGGGACGTCGGCGGTGTGCCCGAGGAGATCCGGCAGAGCCCCGCCTTCGCGGCCTTCCTGCCCATGCTGCGGGCGGACTTCGATGTTCTGCGGACGTACCGCCACCGGCCGGGCCCGCCGCTCGACCTGCCGATCTCGGTCTACGGCGGGGCGTCGGACGACGGCGTGGACGCGCGGGAACTCGCCGCCTGGGGTGAGCACTCAAGCACCGGATGCGAGGTGCGGATGCTGCCGGGCGGTCACTTCTTCCCGCGGGAGGACCCCGGGCGTCTGCTGGCGGCCATCGCCGCCGCACCTGCCTGAACCCCGGATGACGAAGGTTCTCGGGGAGCCCGATGGACCGTGCAACGAGGAAGGATCTGCAATGGAGTTGGCTGGCAGCGAACACGCGCGGCCACAGGAGGCACCGGCCCAGGGGTTCGGCAGGGCGGTCTTCCTGGGGACGACGCGCCTGCTGAAGCACCCCGCGGACCAGGGCGAGGACGACCTCGCGCCCCGTCGTACCGAGGGGGCGGAGGGGAAGACCTTCGAGCAGGTGGAGTCGACCAAGAAGGTGTACAAGCACTCCACGTCCCCGCAGGCACGTGACGGGCTCGTGGTGCCGACCGTGCCGGACACACCCGTGTCCGCCTCGGCCGGGGACGCCGTCGGCTTCGACGGCCTCAGTTTCCACGACTCGTACGAGGCGGGCACCGGCAGGTACGCCGGCCGTCAGATCCGCTGGGAGCCGGCCGATCCGGCACTGGCCGTCGGCAACGGTTACGTGGTGGAGAGCGTCAACTGCGCTCTCGCCGTCTACGACAGCGACGGAAGCCAACTGACGCCTCCCACCTCCCTCAACCAGTTCTACCGCCAGCTCCCGGCGAGCCTGCCGGACGAGGAACGGGCATGGCCCCACGCCTCGGGCGACATGCTGGCCGACCCGAAGTGCTACTTCGACCCGGTCGGGGAGCGCTTCTTCTGCTCCGTACTCAAGATCGAGGCACCCGGGCCCGGCAGCCGGAGCGCGCGCTGCTACGTCCTGTTGGCCGTGAGCGCCACCCAGGACCCCACCGGGGAGTGGAAGTTGTTCTCGGTCGACACGACCAGCGACGGCAAGTACGGCACCCCGCCGTTGGCGCAGAACGCCTGCTACAGCTTCCATCCGCTGCTCGGCGGCAATCAGGACGCCATCCTTCTCAGCCTGAACCTCGCCGAGAACGTGGAGCCGGCGCCGCCCTACAAGGGCTCACAGCTGTACGCCCTCAGCCGTCGGGCCCTGCTGGAGGCCGAGGACGGCGACAGCCCGAGGTACGCGTACTTCAACACGGCGACCGTCCCCACGGACGACCCCGACTTCCCCTACTGGGGGTGGCTCCAGCCGGCCGCTTCCACACGCCCGCGCGGTGGAACGCAGCTGTTCCTCAGCGGCAGCCCGTTGAACCACAAGGGCATCCCCCGGCCGCTGGACAACCGCGTCGTGGTGTGGTCGCTGTCGGGCACCGAGACGCTGGACGGACCCGAGCCACAACTGACGCTCGATCATGAGGTGCTCACAGCGCGGGAGTTGGGGGCGCCCTTCCTCTACGGCGTGGCGCAGAAGGGCGGTCCGACGCCGTTGCGGGACGAGCTCGGCGCGGACGACCCGCTGCAGAAGCTCGACGGAAAGGCGCCGTGGATGACACAGGTCGCCGAGCACGACGGGCTGCTGTTCGGCGCGCTGAACACCCTCATCGCCGCACCGGACGGTGCGCCGGACGGGTCCCGGCTCGGGATCTCCTACTTCGTGGTCTCCGTGGCGGGCGCGGACGGGGTGCGTGACGCGCGGATCGTCCGGCAGGGCTACCTCGCCGTCGACAAGCAGCACGTGTTCGACCCGGCCATCGCCGTGAACGGGCGCGGGCAGGGGGCCATGACGTTCACTCTCAGCGGCCCCGACCACCACCCGAGCGCCGCGTATGTGCGGTTCGACCGGGACGGGGCCCATGGCCCGGTGCACATCGCCAAGGCCGGGGCCGGACCGCAGGACGGCTTCACCGGCTACTCCGCGTTCACCGGCAACGGCGTCCCGCCGGGCACCAGCCGGTGGGGCGACTACACGGCGGCGGTGGCCGAGGGCGACCTGGCCGTCTGGATGGCGAACTCCTACATTCCCGACGGGCCCCGCTCCCACTGGGCCAATGTGGGCACCTACATCTGCAGGCTGCCCCTGTCCGACTGATCTCCCGCCGGGGCCTGCCGCCGTCGCCCCGCGGCACGGCGGCGGGCCCCGTCCGCGTTCACAGCGGAAGCCCCGCCTCCAGGTGTGCCAGCGCGTCGTCCAGCGCGGAGAGCACGTCCATGTCGGGGTTGTTCGCCCAGTCCAGCCATACGACGAGTACGGTGCCCATGACCGCGCCGGTGAACGAGCGGACCGCCGGGTCGGTGGGTTCCCGTCCGACCCGCTTGGCCACCTGTTCGCACAGCATGGTCATCGAACCGGTGATGTTGCGCAGGGACGCCGCCCACAGCTCGGGCACCGTCAGCATCAGGAACTCGCGCGTCTTGTTCTCGTCCAGCTCCGCACGGCTGGCGCCTTCCAGGGTGGTGCGGATGGCGGTGCGCAGGGCCGTGAGCGGACTCATCCCGGGCGGCTGGGTGTGGAAGGCCTCGATGAACAGCGGGTCGTAGTCGTCGGAGACGACCAGATCCTCCTTGGTGGGGAAGTAGCGGAACACCGTGCTCACCGAGACCTCGGCCGCCTCGGCGATCTGCTCCACGGTCGTGGCGTCGAAACCCTGTTCGCGGAAGAGGCGGAGAGCCTGCCTCCTGATCGTTCCCTTGGTCTTGAGTTTCTTGCGCTCACGGAGGGGCGGAGCCGGTGCATCGCCCCCGAACTGTTGCGTCATGCGCCAATTGTGCATGCTTCCTCGCTGGTCATCGGGGCCAGACCGGGCGGGGTCGGCTCCCGGCGTGTGCGGCCCTCGCTCAAAAGTGAGTGCCACTAACAATTGACATTCAAGCCTCTAAGGACAGTAGACTTTCAAAAAAGCCCGACACCCGCGTCCGGCGCATGCCGCTGCCCTCGCGGTCGTCCGGGCACGGCGCGTCCTGATTCGGAGGTCGTCATGGCCACGCTCCTTTACCGGGTGGGCCGCTGGTCGTTCCGGCGGCGCAGGCTTGTTCTCTCCCTGTGGATCGCGGTGCTCGTCGCGGTCGGTGGGGGCGCCGCCGCCCTGTCGGAGGATTCCACCGCGGTCGGCTCATCGGCCCTGCCGGGCACCGAGTCGCAGCGGGCCCTCGACCTCCTCAAGGAGCGTTTCCCCGAGCAGCCCGTCGACGGGGCGAGCGCACGGGTCGTCTTCGTCGCCCCGGACGGCGAGACGCTGCGGGACAAGGGCCCGGCGGCCACGCTGGAGCAGGTGATCGGAGCACTGCGGGACGCTCCGCAAGTGGCCCACGCGGTCGATCCCATCGAGGCAGGTGTGCTGTCCGAGGACCGCCGCGTCGCCTACTCGGAAGTGACCTACTCCGTGCCGGGGGACAAGGTGACGGACGCGGCGCGGACCGCGCTCACCGAGGCGGCGGACGCGGGACGTGAGGGCGGTCTGGCCGTCGAGGTCGGCGGTGACGCCCTCGAACCGCAGCCCGAGATGAGCGTCCTGGAGATCGTCGGCGTGGTCTTCGCCGGTTTCGTCCTGGTCGTCGCGCTGGGCTCGGTCATCGCGGCCGGACTGCCGCTCCTGACGGCCTTCGTGGGGGTCGGCGTGGGTCTGCTCGCCATCACCGCGGTGAGCGGCCTGGTGACCCTGAACCGCGACGCGGCCGTACTGGCCCTCATGCTCGGCCTCGCGGTCTCCATCGACTACGCGCTCTTCATCGTCATGCGCTACCGGAGCGAACTGGTCGCCGGACGGGAGCCGGAGGACGCCGCGGGCCGCGCCACGGGCACCGCGGGATCGGCCGTGGTCTTCGCGGGCCTGACGGTGATCATCGCCCTGGCCGGCCTCGCGGTGCTCAACATCCCCCTGCTGACCGAGGACGGCCTCGCCGCGGCGGGCACCATCGCCGTGGTTGTGCTCGTGGCGCTGACACTGATGCCCGCGCTGCTGGGCTTCGCCGGCCGGCGGGTGCTGGGGCGGCAGGGCCGTGTCCTCGGCATCTTCCGCGGCCCCGAGGCCGGCAGCGGAACCGGCCGCACGGCCGGCCAACGCTGGGCCGAGCTCGTCACCCGTCGACCGCTCGCGATGCTGCTGCTCGCCGTGGTCACGCTGGGTGCGATGGCCGTGCCCGCCGCGGACCTGCGTCTCGGCATTCCCGACGACAGCACCGCCGCCGAGCACACCACACAGCGCAAGGCCTACGATCTGATCGCCGACAACTTCGGTCCCGGCGTCAACGGCCCGCTCATCGCGGTCGTCGACGCGGGCGCGAACGGTGACCCGGAACGCGCCGCGGAGCAGGCCAGGGAGCTGATCCGCAAACTGCCCGACGTCGCCGATGTCGCGCCGCCCGCGGTCAACAAGCAAGGAAACACGGCCCTCTTGCAGATCGTGCCGGACAGCGGGCCCGCCAGCGAGGACACCGAGAACTTGGTCGCCGCCATCCGCGAGCGGACCGAAGCCGTCGAGAAGGACACGGACGCCACCCTCCACATCACCGGTCAGACCGCCATGGACATCGACTCCTCCGACCGGATGGGCGAGGCACTGTTGCCGTACCTGGCAATCATCGTCGGGCTCGCGCTGGTTCTCCTGCTGCTCGCCTTCCGGTCGGTGCTCGTGCCGGTCAAGGCGGCGATCGGCTACCTCCTCACGGTCGCGGCGACCTTCGGCGCGGTCGTGGCCATCTTCCAGTGGGGCTGGCTGTCCGCCGTCACGGGCATCGAGGACACGGCACCGATCTACAGCCTGATGCCCATCCTGTTGGTCGGCATGTCCTTCGGCCTAGCCATGGACTACCAGGTGTTCCTCGTCAGTCGCATGCGGGAGGAGTACGCGCACGGTGCCGCGCCCACGGAGGCGATCGTGGGGGGATTCCGGCACAGCGCACGTGTGGTGACTGCCGCGGCGATCATCATGATCAGCGTCTTTCTCGGGTTCTTCCTCTCCGAGGACCTGTCGCTCAGGCTCTTCGGGTTCACGCTGGCCGCCGCTGTCCTGTTCGACGCCTTCGTGGTGCGCATGACCCTCATGCCGGCGGCCATGGCGCTGCTCGGCCGGTCGGTGTGGTGGCTGCCCGGGTGGCTGGACCGCGTCCTGCCGAACGCCGACATCGAGGGCGCGGGCGCCCGGCCCGACGACGAAGCCGTCGCCGCGCCCGAGTCCGAAGCCGTGGAGGAACCCGTGGCCGGGACCGTGGGCGAGGACGAGCGCCTCCTGCCGGGGGCCGGTGAGCGCCGGCCCTGAGCGGCGGTCGACGAGCAACCCAGATCTCCTGCGACGCGTTCAGCGGCATCCCCCGGTCCGCTCCGAACGCGTCGCAGGTTTTTCGGCGCGTACTCACGGAGCCGCACGCCCATTGTCCGTACCGGGAAGAGCAGCCCCTATTTCCTTGAGGGGGCAGCTATTTCCCCGGATAGGGGCTGACGTGGCGGACGGCAATCCATAGCCTCGCAAGGGCCCACCCGGGTTGCACGCGGCTCGGGAAAGCGGCGGAACGTTCGTACGTGCGACCTCTCGGAGGAAAGATGAAGTACGGCATTTCCCTGCTGCCCGACGCCGGTCCGGAGACCCGTTCGGCTTCCACGTATTTCGACGACGTGCTCCGCCTGGCGGAACTGGGTGAGGAACTCGGTCTCCATTACGTCAAGATGACGGAGCACTACCTGCACCGCGCCGGCGGCTACTGCCCGAGCCCGCTCACGTACCTCGCGGCCGTGGCGGCCCGCACCCGGCGCATCCGCCTGCTGACCGGCGGCATCCAGGCATCCTTCCACCACCCCATTCAGATAGCCGCCCATGCCGCCCAGGTGGACGCGATGAGCCACGGCCGTCTGGAGGTCGGCTTCGTCCGCGCGTTCCTGCCGCACGACTTCGAGGCGTTCGAGGTCGACATGACGGGCAGCCGGGCCAGGTTCCAGGCCACCGTGGACGCCGTGGTGCGGCTCTGGACGGAGGAGAAGGTCAGCGAGAGCACGCCGTACTTCAACTACTCCGACGCCACCAGCCTCCCGCCGACCGTGCAGTGGCCGCATCCGCCGGTGTGGATCTGCGTGGCGATGTCGGAGGCCAGCTTCCGCTACGCCGGTGAGCGCGGGCACAACCTGATGATCACCGCGACGCCGCAGCCCGAGGCCTACGACCACATCCGCAAGATGATCGAGGTGTACAAGGACGTCTTCGAGGAGCACCACGGAGACTCCGGACGCACACCACAGGTGGCCGCCGGTGTACCGCTCATGGTCGCCCCCACCGACGCGGAGGCGGAAGCTGCCGCACGGCGGCACCAGCGCGGCTACTTCGAGGTGTGGGGCGAGGCGTCCAAGCCGCTCCAGTCGCTGGACTCTCCCGACTACGCGGGCTACTCCAAGATGATCGAGCGCTACCTCACCATGGACGAGGACCGCATGATCGCCGGAACGATGTACGGCTCCCCGGCGACGGTCGCCCGCAAGACCCTTGAGCTGCAGGACGCGTTGCCGCTGGACGTGATCCTCTGGCAGCTCGACTTCGGCGGTCAGGACTACGCGACGATGTCCCGCAGCCTGAGGCTGTTCGTGGAGGAGTCCCAGCCGCTGATGCGCTGACGCCGCGCTCCCCACGACCTGACCGGAGGCAAGCTGTGGCACGTTCGGACGCCGTACAGGGTGACGCCCTGTCCGCGGCACCGGTCGATCCGATGGCGCTGCGCAAGGTGCTCCGCGGCCTGGCGACGGGCGTCACGGTGGTGGCAGCCGACTCGGCGAACGGGCCGGTGGGCGTCGCCATCAACTCGTTCACCTCGGTGTCCCTGGAACCGCCTCTGGTGCTGTTCTGCATCAGCCGCACCTCGCGGAGCTGGCCGGCCATCCGGGCGGCCGGCCGGTTCGCCGTCAGCTTCCTGACCGAGGACCAGGAACACGTGGCCCGCCGCTTCTGCGCGTCGGGAGTGGACCGGTTCACCGGCCAGGACATCGTCACCGCGGCGACCGAAGCGCCGATCCTGGCGGAGGCGGCCGGGTACGTCGACTGCCTCCTCAGCCGGTCGATCGAGGCCGGGGACCATCACGTGGTCCTTGGCCATGTCGTCGCCGCGGGCATCCTGAACGACTCGCGCCCGCTGGTCTTCACGCAGGGCACGTACCGCAGCGGGTGACGACCCGGCAGACCATGAATCGGCCCCGGCCCCGTCCGCGCATTACAGGGGTATTGCCCCCGATCACACCGTGGTGCATCAAGGGGTGCCCCTAAACCCGGGGCGAAAAGAATTGGGGTTCTCAATGTCTGCGGCCGCTGCCACGCTGCTGCATATGCGTGACGCCCGCTCTCATGCGTACGGCGGCGAAGCCGTTTCGGTGTCCGACGGGGAAAGGTGAGCATGCCCTCCGATTCATTCATCACCAGGTTCCACGAGCAGGTGAAACGGTTCCCTGAATCCCCTGCGCTCGTCCGGGAACAGGAAACGGTCTCCTATGGCCGACTTGGTGCCGATGTCGCGGACATCAGGGTGCGCCTGGGGGAACTGGCGCCGGATCCGATGCGCCCCGTGGTCGTACGGGCAAGCAAGTCCCCCGCGACGATCGCCCTGATCATCGCGTGCTCGTCGGAGCGCAGGCCGGTGCTGTTGCCCTCGGCCGAGCTCGGGGTGGACGCCCTGCACGAGCTGGCCGCCCGAGCAGGTGCTGACCGCGTGCTGAGCCGGGCCGACACGGGTGAGATCACCGCGGACGCGGTCACCGCGCCCGCGGCGGCCGAACTCCACGACGGAGTACGGCTGTTGCTGACCACCTCCGGCACCACAGGACTGCCCAAGGTGGTGCCGCTGCCCGACGCGGCCATCGACGCCTTCCTGACGTGGGCGGCCGACCGGTTCGGCATCGTCCCCGGCCGCCATGTGCTGAGTTACGCCCCGCTCAACTTCGACCTCTCCATGCTCGAGCTGTGGACGACGTTGAGCAGGGGCGGTTGCGCGGTTCTGGTCGCGCCGGACCGCGCGACCGACGGTGCCCACCTGCGCGAGCTGATCACCCGGCACGAGGTCCACCTGGTGCAGGGACTCCCGCTGATGTACCGGCAACTGTGCGACGGGAGGCGGCAGGACGAGGCGCTGAAGGCCCCCGCGCACGTGCTGTTCACGGGAGCCGCCATGCCGTCGACGCTGCTCGCGGAGTTGCCGGCACTGTTCCCCGCGGCTGCCTTCGCCAACGTCTACGGCTGTACCGAGACCAACGACAGCTTCGTCCATGACGTTGACCTCGCGGCCTGGGGTGACGGGTCCGTGATGCCGGTGGGACGGCCCCTGCCCGGCGTCCGGGCGCGCATCGAGGACGCGCGAGGGCGGCCGTTGGAGGGGAGCGGCGTCGGCGAGCTCGTGGTCAGCACCCCGTTCCAGGCGCCCGGCTACCTCGCCTCCCCGCCCGGCCGGGACGGGTTCGTCACCCGCGACGACGAGGACGGCCCTCGTACCTACTTCCGCAGCGGTGACCTGGTGCGCCGGGATCCCGACGGCACGCTGACGCTGGTCGGACGCAGCGACTTCCAGGTCAAGGTGCGCGGCACCCGCGTCAACGCCGAGGAGGTGGAACAGGTCCTGCTCGACCATCCCGAGGTCAGCGAGGCGGCGGTCCTCGCGGTGCCCGACAGCGCGGCCGGACACCGGCTGTCCGCCGTGGTCCGGCGCGCTCCCGGGTCCCGTCTGGGGGCCATCGCCCTGCGTCAGCACTGCGCACGGCGGCTCACCAGGGCCGCCATCCCGACACACGTGCGGATCGTCGATGACCCGCTGCCCCGGGGCGCGACCGGGAAGACCGACCGCGCCGCACTGGGCCTGGCCACTGAGTAGGGGCGGCAGTCGACAAGGCCAGTGCCTCACCACACCACCCCACACCCGGAGGACAAGGGGCAGATCATTGTTCATACGAGAAAAAGAGAGCGTCAAGGCCGTGGAATGGGGAAACGGCCTCAGTTACCGATTCATCGTCGTCGCCGACCGCATGGGATTCAGCCTCGCTGAAACCCTGGTGTACGCGGGAACCAAGTCACGGCTGCAGTACCGCAATCATCTCGAGGCCTGCTATTGCATCAGCGGCCAAGGTCAGGTGGTCAGCGCGGACGGCGCCGTCCAGTACGAGATCAGGCCGGGCGTTCTGTACGCGCTCGACCAGCACGACGCGCATTTCCTGATCGCCGACGAGAGAGAGGACCTGCGACTGATCAGCGTGTTCAACCCCGCACTGCGCGGCGACGAGGTGCACAGCCTCGACGGCACCGGATTCTCGGAGTATTGACACGTCTCCTGTAAAAGGCCGGCACCCGCACGGCCGGCCGTCTTCTTCGAAAGGGCGAGGCGTTGATCGACTGGAATGACGAACAGCGGCAACTCCGCCGTGCCGCGCAGCGGCTCGGCGAATCGCTGAGCGCCGGACACCTCGAACGCGACGGCCGCGCCGAGTTCTCCCGCGACGGGTGGAAGCTCGTCCAGCGGTCCGGGCTGCTTGCGCTGCCCTTCGACCACCGGTGGGGCGGCCTCGGGCAGGACCTGCTGACCACGATGTACGTCCTGGAGGGCCTGGGGCACGCCTGCCGTGACAGCGGACTGAGCTTCTCCCTGACGACACACGTCGTCAGCACCGGCATACCGCTGCAGCACTTCGGCTCACCGGAGCTTCAGGAACGCTTCATGCCGGCGGTCTGCGCGGGTGACCTGATCGGCGCCCACGCGATCTCCGAACCCGAGGCGGGCTCGGACATGCTCGCCCTTCGCACCAGTGCCCGGGTCGACGGGGACGAACTCGTCCTCAACGGCAGCAAGGCGTTCGTCACCAACGGCCCGGTGGCCGACGTGGTCGTGGTGTACGCCAGGACCGACCCCGCGGGCGGCCCCTTCGGCATCTCCGCGATCCTGGTGGAGCGCGACCGCGAGGGCCTCGGCTTCGGCCGCCCGGTCGAGAAGATGGGGCTGCGCACCTCCCCCCTGTGCGAAGTGTTCCTCGACGACTGCCGTGTCCCGACGGACAACGTCATAGGCGGCCTCGGTTCGGGATTCCTGGTCTTCGATCACGTGATGAACTGGGAAGTGCTGTGTTCTTTCGCGGTCAATGTCGGCGAGATGCAGCACCGGCTCGAGCGGGTCGTCGAATACGCCAGGAGCCGCAAGCAGTTCGGCAGCCACATCGGCTCTTTCCAGGCGGTCGCCCACCGCATCGTCGACATGAGGATCGCGGTGGACACCGCTCGGCGCGCGTTGTACGACGCCGCCGCTCGCGTCGTGCGGAACGAGCAGGCGACGGAGGACGTCGCCATCGCCAAACTCCTCGTGAGTGAGGGCAACATGGCCACCGCGGTGGCCGCCGTCGAGACGTTCGGCGGATACGGATACATGACGGAATCCGGGCTCGAACACGACGTGCGCTGCGCACTCGCGGGCCTGATCTACTCCGGGACGAGCGATATCCAGCGCAACCGGATCGCCAAAATGATGGGTTTGCACGGCGCCGCACCCGGCTGCTGATTTCTCCACGCTAAAAGTCGATTCTTGATCAGTCGTGGCACGCGGTTACTCATGGCGGAGGCTTCACATGGCGGACGAAAAGAAGATCCTTGATTACCTGAAGCGGGTCACCGCGGATCTTCACAAGACACGTCAACGCCTCCACGAAGTGGAGTCGGGCCAGCAGGAGCCTGTCGCGATCGTGGCGATGGCATGCCGTTATCCGGGCGGAGTGGGATCGCCCGAGCACCTGTGGGACCTGGTGGCCGCCGAGGCCGATGCCATCAGCACTTCTCTGCCCACCGACCGGGACTGGGACGAGGACCTCTACGACCCGGACCCCGACCGGACGGGCAAGACGTACGCCCGCGGCGGCGGCTTTCTCGACGACATCACGGGCTTCGACGCCGAGTTGTTCGGAATTTCGCCGCGTGAGGCGTTGGCGATGGACCCGCAGCAGCGCTTGCTTCTCGAGACCTCGTGGGAGCTGCTGGAGCGCGGGGTCGGTGATCCCCGGTCGCTGCGCTCCAGCGCGACCGGCGTGTTCGTCGGCTCGTCCGACTCCGGATACCTCTCCGACATCGCCAGGGTTCCCGAGGAGATCGAGGGATACGCCCTGACCGGCAACCAGGCCAGTGTGCTGTGCGGCCGGGTCTCCTACACCTTCGGCCTCGAGGGGCCCGCGGTGAGTGTGGACACCGCGTGTTCGTCGTCGCTGGTGGCGCTCCACCTGGCGGCTCAGGCACTGCGGCAGGGGGAGTGCTCGCTGGCCCTGGCCGGCGGCGTGACCGTGATGGCGGACCCCTCCGGCCTGGTGGAATTCGCCCGCCAGCGTGGGCTTGCGCCGGACGGACGGTGCAAGGCGTTCTCTTCCGATGCGGACGGCACGGGATGGGGCGAGGGTGTGGGGCTCCTGTTGCTGGAGCGGTTGTCGGACGCGCGGCGGAACGGTCGGCGGGTGCTGGCGGTGTTGCGGGGTTCGGCGGTGAACCAGGACGGTGCGAGCAGTGGGCTGACGGCGCCGAACGGCCCGTCTCAACAGCGCGTCATCCAGGCAGCGTTGGCGAGTGCCGGGCTCGGTGTGGCCGACGTGGATGTGGTCGAGGCGCATGGCACGGGGACTCAGCTGGGCGATCCGATCGAGGCGCAGGCGCTGCTCGCCACGTACGGCCAGGACCGTGAACGCCCGGTGTGGCTCGGTTCGGTGAAGTCCAACATCGGCCATACGCAGGCAGCCGCGGGTGTGGCTGGTGTGATCAAGATGGTGATGGCGTTGGAGCGGGGGACGCTGCCGCGGACGTTGCATGTGGCCCAGCCGTCGCCGTTGGTGGACTGGTCGGCGGGGCAGGTGGAACTGCTGACGCAGGCCGTGGAGTGGCCGCGCCAGGAGGGCCGTGTCCGGCGGGCCGGAGTGTCCTCGTTCGGGGTGAGCGGCACCAACGCCCACGTCGTACTGGAGGAGGGCGAGGAAGCGCTCGCGCACCCCGAGGCGCCGGAAGACGGCTCGGACAAGAGCGGCCCAAAGAGTGGTCCGGAGATCGGTCCGGTGGCCTGGACGGTGTCGGGCGAGTCGGAGGGCGGCCTGCGGGGCCAGGTCGAGCGGTTGCGCTCGTGGATGTCGGAGCGGCCGGACGCGGATGTCGCGGAGGTCGCCCGAGGGCTGGCGGGACGGGCGGAACTGCGGCACCGGCTCGCCGTCGTGGGGGCCGGGCGGGAGCAACTGCTCGATGCCCTCGACGCGTTCTCGGCGGGCGGGCTTGCGGGCGATGCCTCATCGGGTGTGGCTTCGGGCCGTGTGCGGACGGGGTCCAAGGTCGCGTTCCTCCTGTCGGGGCAGGGCGCACAACGCCCGGGAATGGGAGGGGAGTTGTACGAAGCCTTCCCGGTGTTCGCACAGGCTCTGGACGCGGTGTGTGAGCCGTTGGACCGGGAAGTGGGCCGGTCGGTCCGTGAGCTGATGCTCGCGTCGCACGACTTGGAGGAACCGCCAAAGGGCGCGGGGGCTTCGGAGCGGGAGTTGGACCGGACGGTGTACGCCCAGCCCTCGCTCTTCGCCTTCGAGGTGGCGCTGTGCGAGTTGATGCGGTCCTGGGGCGTGGTGCCGGAGGCCCTGCTCGGCCACTCGGTCGGTGAGCTGACGGCCGCGTACGTGTCCGGCATGCTGAGCCTGCCGGATGCCTGCCGCCTCGTGGCCGCGCGTGGCCGCCTGATGCAGGCCCTGCCGCCGGGTGGAGCCATGGTGTCGGTGCGCGCGTCGCAGGAGGAGATCCTGCCGTCGCTGCGCCCGTACGAAGGTCTTGTCGGAATCGCCGCGGTCAACGGCCCGGCCTCGACGGTGATATCGGGGCAGCAGGAGGCCATCGCCTCACTGGCCGACCACTGGGCGGGGGAGGGGCGCTCGGTCAAGCGGCTCAAGGTCTCCCACGCCTTCCACTCCCCGCTGATGGAACCGGTCCTCGAGGAGTTCCGGGAGATCGTGGCGGGCGTCGCCTTCCACCCTCCGCGTATCCCGGTCATCTCCAACGTGACCGGTGAACCCCTGTCCGCCGAAGAGGCGTCGTCGCCCGAGTACTGGGCCCAGCACATCCGCCGCCCCGTGCAGTTCCTCGGCGGGATACGTCATCTGGCGCGGTCCGGCATCAACACGTTCCTCGAACTGGGGCCCACCAGCCCTCTGCTGCCCGCCGTCGCCGAATGCCTCGACCTCGCCGAGCCACAGCGGGACGCGGACCCTGACGTACAGGACGTGCTGCAGCTCGGCACCCTGCATCCGGACCGCTCCGAGGTCTCCTGCGCCTTGACCACCGCCGGGCACCTGTGGGCTCACGGCGTGCCCGTGCTGTGGCAGCGGATCACCCCACCCGGTACGCCCGCCGCCCTGCCCACCTACGCCTTCGACCATCACCCCTACTGGTTCCGCAACCTCGGCCGCGGGAACAACCAGCCTTCCACCGGGGCGACCGCACTGGCCCACGGACTGCTCACCGCGTCCATGCACATCGCCGGCGACTCGTCCACCCTCCTCACCGGCCGCCTGTCCCTGGACACCCAGGAATGGCTGGACGACCACCGCATCGCGGGCACCGTCGTCCTGCCCGGCGCCGCCTTCGTCGAACTGGTGACACGCGCCGCCGACGAGGTCGGCCACCGGCACATCGAGGAACTGACCGTGCACGCCCCCCTGGTCATCCGCGACCAGGGCGCGGTCGACCTCCAAGTCGTCGTCGACCGCGACGACACGGGTGACAGCCGTGCCGTCACCGTCTACGCCCGCAGCGACGACTCGACAGCCTGGACCCGCCACGCCGAGGCCACGATCACGGAGCAGCTCGTCCCCGCGGCTTTCGACGGGAGCGCCCGAGAGTGGCCACCGGCCGACGCGCGACCCGTGTCGCTCCGAGGGCGGTACGAGGAACTCGCCGAGCAAGGCCGCCACTACGGCCCCGCCTTCCAGGGTGTGACGGCGGTCCGGCGACACGGCAGCGACCTCTACGCCGACATCGAACTCCCCCGGGCGGCAGGGGAGGACACCGCTCACTACAACATGCACCCGGCGCTGCTGGACGCCGCCGTCCAGTTGGCCGCCCTGGGAGAGGCGTTCTCCGGCGAGGGCAGCCGGCTGCCGGTCACGTGGAGCGGCGTGTCGCTGTTCGCCACGGGAGTCACTCACGCTCGCGTACACATACGGGTCACGGGTCCGGACACCGCACGGGTCCTCGTCGCCGACGCCGCCGGTGAACCGGTGGCGGTCGTGGAGTCGGTGGTCTTCCGCGCGGTGAGCCAGGAGCAGTTGACCGGCCGCGGCGACACCGGTGAACTGTTCCATCTGGACTGGCTGCCCGCGTCCGCGACGGGCGCCTCGCGGAACGTCTCCAGCGCGGACGCCGAAGACGCCGCGGACGGCGTCGGAAGCCTTGCGGTGCTCGGACGCGATCTCCTCGGCGCCGAAGTGGCGGATGACCCGGGGCTCAGGGCGTACGGGGATCTGTCGGAGCTCGCAGCCGCCCTCGACGAGGGCGCGGCCGCGCCTGAATACGTCCTGGCGCCGTGCTCCGCCCGGCAGGACGATCCGTCCACGGCGCCACATGAGCGCGTGGAGCACATGATCAGTACGGCACGGGAGTGGCTCGCCCACGAACGTCTCGCCTCCTCCACCCTGGTCGTGGTCACCCGCGGCGCCGTGGTCACCGCCGCGGAGAGGACCGATGCGGGTGAGCTCGTCTTCGACCTGCCGGGCGCCGGTGTGTGGGGGGCGGTCAAAGCACTGCAGCGTGCGCACCCGGGCCGGTTCGTGCTGTTGGACCTTGATCCTGTGGGCGCCGCGGACGGGGCCACCGAAGACTGGCGGGCACCGCTGAGCGTGGCAGCGGCCGGCGAGACACAGATCGCGGTGCGTGCCGGACAGCCGCTCGTCGCCCGCCTCGACCGGGCGCCGACGGCTCCTGCCGCACGGGACGAACCGGACGAGCCGAGCGAGCCGAGCGAGCCCGGCACCTGGGACAGTGTTCTGATCCACGACGGCACGGGCACGGCCGCCGGCCCGGTGGCGCGGCGCCTCGTCCAGGAACACCGCACTCGGCGCGTGACACTCCTCGGCCCACTGAGCACCCAGGCCTCGGACGCCGAGGCGTTCCGCACGGAACTGTCGGCCCTCGGCGCCGAGGCCACCGTCCTCACCTGTGACGCCGCCGACCATGCCGCCCTCACCGACGCGCTCGCCCACGTGTCCGCCGACGGCACACCCACCGCCGTCGTACACCTGGACCCGACGCTGGGCGTGCCCGTGAGCGGCACCGATGCCGCCCTTGCGGCGCAGCACAGTGTGGCCGCCGCCGCCCACCTGTACGAACTCACCTCCCGCTGGAACCCGGCAGCCTTCGTCACCGTGACCCGCGCGCCGGAACTCCTCGGCGAGAGCGGCGCGGAACCGACGCACGAGCAGACGTATCTCTCCGCGTCCTGCAGCCTCCTCGACGCCCTGGCACATCAGCACCGCGGCCGAGGCCTGCCCGCGGTCTCCCTGGCCTGGGGCTCGGGCCCGCCGGCCGACCGGGAGCGAGGTGCGGCCCTTGGCGACCTCATCTGCCGGGCCCACGTGCCCGTGTTGCTCAGCCTCCAGGTCGACCTCCCCGCCCTGCGCTCACGGGCCGCCGCCGGAGAAGCACTGGCACCGGTGTGGTGGGAGCTCGTCCCCGCGTCCGTGCCGCGGCGGACCGCCACCGGCGCCGAGCCCGGTTCCGAGCTGACGCGGCGCCTGGCAGGACTCACCGACAGCGAGCGGCTCCAGGCGGTGACGGGCCTGGTACGTGAGCACATCGCCACCGTGCTCGGACACCAGGGGGCCGAGGCCCTCGATCTGGAACGAGGGCTCGTCGACCTGGGTCTCACGTCGCTGACCGGGGTGCAGCTGCGCAACCGTCTCGCCGCCGCCACCGGACTGCGGCTGCCCTCCACGATCATCTTCGACTACCCGACGCCCGTCGCGCTCGCACGGCACGTGGACCTCGAACTCTCGGGCCGCACGCCCGCGTCGAGTCCCGCCCGCCCTGCCGGCCCGGCCAAGGACGACGAACCCATCGCGGTGGTGGCGATGGCCTGTCGCTATCCGGGCGGCGTGACGTCCCCGGAGGACCTGTGGGACCTGGTGATCGCGGAGCGGGACGCCATCTCCGCCTTCCCCAAGGACCGCGGGTGGGACGAGGATCTCTACGACCCGGATCCCGACCGATCGGGGAAGACGTACGTCCGCGGCGGGGGTTTTCTCGACGACATCGCCGGGTTCGACGCCGAGTTGTTCGGGATCTCGCCACGCGAGGCCCTGACGATGGACCCGCAGCAGCGGCTGATGATGGAGACCTCGTGGGAGCTGCTGGAGCGCGGGGTCGGTGATCCCCGCTCCCTGCGGGGCAGCTCGACCGGTGTCTTCGTCGGATCTCTCCCTTCGCAGTACGTGGACCTCGGACGTTCCGGGGAGCAGGCGGAGGGACACGCCTACATCGGCAACGGGATGAGTGTCATCTCGGGCCGTGTCTCCTACACCTTCGGCCTTGAGGGGCCCGCCGTCACGGTGGACACCGCGTGCTCGTCGTCGCTGGTGGCGCTCCACCTGGCGGCTCAGGCGCTGCGCCAGGGGGAGTGTTCGCTGGCCCTGGCAGGCGGCGTGTACGCCGTCTCCAACCCTGCCCCCTTCCTCGCCTTCGCCCGCCAGCGCGCGTTGTCGGCGGACGGCAGGTGCAAGGCGTTCTCGGAGGAGGCGGACGGGTTCGGCATGGCCGAGGGCGTGGGCCTGGTGATGTTGGAGCGGTTGTCGGACGCGCGGCGGAACGGTCGGCGGGTGCTGGCGGTGTTGCGGGGTTCGGCGGTGAACCAGGACGGTGCGAGCAGTGGGCTGACGGCGCCGAACGGCCCGTCCCAACAGCGGGTGATCCAGGCGGCGTTGGCGAGTGCAGGGCTCGGCGTGGCCGACGTGGATGTGGTCGAGGCGCATGGCACGGGGACGCAGCTGGGTGATCCGATCGAGGCTCAGGCGCTGCTCGCGACGTACGGCCAGGATCGTGAACGCCCGGTGTGGCTCGGTTCGGTGAAGTCCAACATCGGGCATTCGCAGGCCGCCGCGGGTGTGGCCGGTGTGATCAAGATGGTGATGGCGCTGGAGCGCGAGGTGTTGCCGCGGACGCTGCATGCGGAGCAGCCCTCGCCGTTGGTGGACTGGTCGGCGGGACAGGTGGAACTGCTGACGCAGGCCGTGGAGTGGCCGCGCCAGGAGGGTCGTGTCCGGCGGGCCGGGGTGTCCTCGTTCGGGGTGAGCGGCACCAACGCCCACGTCGTACTGGAGGAACCGCCCCGGACAGAACCGGCGCGGACCGAACTGCCGGAGAGCGAACCGGACCAGGCACCGGAGACCGGCGCCGCGGTGTCGTGGGTCGTGTCGGGGGCGAATGAAGACGGACTGCGGGAACAGGCGCGACGGCTGGTCGGTGCCGTGACGGAAGGACCGTCGGCGGCGGCGGACGTGTCCGGCGTGGCGCGCGGTCTTTGCTGCCGGGCGGCCCTGCGGCACCGGCTGGTCGTGACGGGGACCGAACGCGCCGACCTGGTGGCGGGCTTGCAGACGTTCCTCGCACAGGGCACGGACCGTGCGGCCTCCGACGACAAGCGGTCGAGCGTCGTGGACGGTGTGGTGGACGGTGGCGGTGGTGTGGTGTGGGTCTTCCCTGGTCAGGGGTGGCATTGGGTGGGGATGGGGCGGGAGTTGTTGGACGGTTCTGCGGTGTTTGCGCGGGTGGTGGGTGAGGTGTCGGCGTTGGTGGAGGGGGAGGCGGGGTGGTCGGTGGTTGATGTGTTGCGGGGGGTGGAGGGTGCTCCGCGGTGGGATCGGGTGGATGTGGTGCAGCCGGTGTGTTTCGCGGTGATGGTGGGGCTGGCCCGGATGTGGGAGTCGGTGGGGGTGTTGCCGGCCGCGGTGGTGGGTCATTCCCAGGGCGAGATCGCGGCGGCACATGTGGCCGGGATGCTGTCACTGCCTGACGCCGTACGGGTCGTGGTGGGGCGTTCGGCGGCCATCACGGCACTGGCCGGACAGGGAGGGATGGTTTCGCTGGCGGCGCCCGCGGATCGGGTCCGGCAGTGGCTGGAGGAAGTGGGCGACGGGCGGCTGACGGTGGCCGCGGTCAACGGGCCGGCATCCACCGTGGTGGCGGGCGAGGCCGCCGCCGTGGACCAGCTGATCGCCTTCTGCGACGAGTGGGGCGTACGTGCCCGGCGCATCGACGTGGACTACGCCTCCCACTCTCCGCACGTCGAACAGGTACGAGGGCCCATCCTGGACCGGCTTGCGGGGCTGGCCCCCACCACGGGCCGCATTCCGCTGTGGTCGACGGTCACGGGCCGGCCCATGGCGGGCCCGGATCTCGACGCCGAGCACTGGTACACCAATCTCCGGCAGCCCGTGCTCTTCGATCCGACCATCACCGCCCTGCTCGACGAGGGGTTCACCACCTTCGTCGAAATCAGCGGGCACCCTGTGCTGACCCCGGCCGTCGAGGACCGTGTCCAGGCGGCGGGCGTCCGCGCCCACACCGTGCCGACCCTGCACCGCGACAACGGAGCCGTCCACCGCTTCCACACGTCCGCCGCCCTCGCCTGGACCCGCGGCGTGGACATCGACTGGACCTCGCTGCACGGCAAGGGCCCCACCACGCCCGTGCCCTTGCCCACCTACGCCTTCGACCACAAGCGCTACTGGCTCACTCGGGAGTCGGGCGGCGGCGACCTGTCCGGCGTCGGCCTGGAGTCGGTCGACCACGGATTGCTGGGCGCGTCGGTCGAACTCGGTGACGGCGTCGGCCTCGTGCTGACCGGCCGGTTGTCCCTGGCCACGCACGGGTGGCTGGCGGACCACCGGGTGGGCGGCCGGGTGCTGCTGCCGGGTACGGCTTTCCTCGAACTGGTGATGCGCGCCGGCGACGAAGTGGGCTGCGGCCACATCGAGGAACTGCTGGTGCAGGCCCCGCTGATGGTGCCCGAAAAGGGCGGGGTGGAGATCCAGGTGATGGTGGAGGCACCTGACGACGCCGACCGCCGGAAGATCACCGTCCATGCCCGTCCGCAGGACGCCCCGGGAGGCTGGACCAGCCACGCCGAGGCGCTCGTGACCCGTGAACAACCGGCCCAGGAGGCAGGCCTGCCGGTGTGGCCCCCGGCCGGCAGCCGCCCCGTACCGCTGGAGGGGCGATACGAGGAACTGGCCGCGCGCGGTTACGAGTACGGCCCCGCCTTCCGTGGACTCGTGGCGGCCTGGCGGCGCGGAGGCGAGATCTTCGCCGAGGTCGAACTGCCCGAGCAGGTGAAGGACGACGCCCCGCGCTTCACCCTGCATCCCGCGCTCCTGGACGCCGCGGCACACGCGATCAGCCTGGGGGACTTCTTCTCCGCCGACGGAATCTGGCTGCCGTTCGCCTGGCGGGGGGTGTCCGTGTTCGCGACCGGCGCCGGCCGCCTGCGCGTACGCATCGGCCTGAGCGGTCCGGACTGCGTCAGTGTCCTGGTGGCCGACGCCGCCGGGGAGCCCGTGGCAGCCGTCGATGCGCTCGTCATGCGAGAGCTCACGTCCGACAGCCTGGCAGCCCTGACCACCGAATCCCACGCCGGCGACACGGAGGACCTCTACCGCCTGGAATGGACCCCACCACCGGCCGTCCAGCCCGAGGAGCAGCCGGGCGAAGCCGCCGTCCTCGGGTCCGGCAGTCCGCAGATCGCCGAAGAGATGACATCCGCGGGCGTCGGCGTCCGCCGCTACGCCGACGTGCACGAGCTGCGCGCCGCGCTGGAGCGGGGCGAGGAACCACCGCCGGTGGCAGTGCTGCTGTGCGGCCGTCCGGACGACGCCGAGGGGGACACGGCCGGGGCCGCGCACCGGATGGCGGAGGAACTGCTCGCCACCCTGCAGGCATGGCTCGCGGACGAACGGTGTGCGGCCACCCGGCTGATCGTGGCGACCCGCGGCGCGACGGGCGCGGGGCGGGTCACCGACCTGCCGGCGTCCGTGCTGTGGGGGATGGTCCGCACCGCCCAGTCGGAGAACCCGGGCCGGTTCGCCCTGCTCGACCTCGACCCCGGTGCGGCGGACGGCACACCGGTCTGCGACTGGCGGGCCGTGCTGACCATGACCGGCACCGAGCCCCAGCTGGCCGTACGCGACGGACAGCTTCTGTCGGCACGGCTGGGCCGCGCCGACGCCGGTACAGACACCCCGCTGCGCCTCGGCGGCTGGGGCGACGACGCCGCATGGCGGCTCACCCCGCTCGGCACCGGGTCCCTGGACGACATCGGAGTCGTCCCCTGCCCGGAGACGCTGGAGCCCCTGGGGCCGGGCGAGGTGCGGGTACGGGTGCGGGCCGCCGGACTCAACTTCCACGACGTCGTGGTCGCGCTCGGCATGGTCGACGACGACGGCTTCGGCACCGAGGGCGCCGGCGTGGTACTCGATGTCGGGGACCAGGTGCGGGACCAGGCGCACGGACTGAGGCCCGGCGACCGGGTGGCAGGCTCGCTCATGGGCGCCTTCGGGCCGACCGCGGTCGCCGACCACCGGGAGCTCGTCCGGATACCCGACGACTGGTCCTTCGAAGAGGCCGCCACGGTGCCCGCGGTGTTCCTGACGGCCTACTACGCCCTGGTCGACCTCGCGGGAGTCTCGCGGGGGGACCGGGTGCTGATCCACGCCGCCACCGGCGGTGTCGGCCTGGCCGCCGTACAGCTGGCCCGCCTGCTGGGCGCGGAGGTCTTCGCCACCGCGTCCCCCGCCAAGCAACAGGTGCTCCGTGACTGGGGCGTGGACGCCTCGCACATCGCCTCCTCGCGTTCCACCGACTTCACGGAACAGTTCCTGGCGGTGACGGAGGGCGCGGGCATGGACGTGACGCTGGGGTCACTGGCCGGGGACATGGTCGACGCGACCCTCGCACTGCTGCCTCGCGGCGGCCGGTACCTGGAGATGGGCAAGACCGACGTACGCGAGGCCGGGAAGGTCGCGGACGCTCACCCCGGAGTGACGTACCGGGCCTTCGATGTCGGAGAGGCCGGTGCCGACCGGGTCGAGGAGGTCTTCACCGAGTTGATGGGCCTGTTCGACGAAGGACGGCTGCGGCCGCTGCCGCGCGTCGAATGGGAACTGGCCGAGATGCCCCAGGCGCTGCGGCACATGAGCCAGGCCCGCCACATCGGCAAGAACGTGCTGCGCGTCCCGACACCCGTCGACGCCGAGGGAACGGTGCTCATCACGGGTGGCACGGGCACGCTCGGCGGGCAGGTCGCCCGCCATCTGGCCTCCGCACACCGGCTGAAGCACCTGCTGCTCCTTTCCCGGTCGGGACCGGACGCCGAGGGAGCCGAACAGCTCCGTGCCGACCTCGCGGAACTCGGCGCCCGCGTCACCATCGCGGCCTGCGACGTCACCGACCGCGACGCACTCGCCGCGGCGATCGCCGCCGTCCCCGCCGAGCATCCGCTCACCGCGGTCGTGCACGCGACGGGAGCACTCGACGACGCCACACTGATGAGCCTGACGCCGGAGCAACTCCACCGGGTGCTCGACACCAAGGTGGACAGCGCCGTCCATCTGCACGACCTGACCCGGGACCTGGAGCTGGGCGCCTTCGTGCTGTTCTCCTCGGCCAGCGGCCTCCTGGGCGGTCCGGGCCAGGCCAACTACGCCGCCGCGAACACCTTCCTGGACGCCTTGGCCGCGTACCGGCGGGCCACGGGCGGCGCCGCCACAAGCGTCGCCTGGGGCCTATGGGCCGAAGCGAGCGGCATGACGAGCCACCTCAGCCAGAACCAGCGGAACCGCGGTGGGCTCCTGCCGCTGGCCACGGCCGACGGCCTCCGCCTACTGGACGCCGCCGTGACGATGCCGGACCCGCTCCTCTTCGCGAGCGGGCTCAACCTCCAGGCCCTTCCCCCCATGCCCATCTGGAGCCGGCTGACCGGGCTTCGGCGCCGCACCGCCGCGGACGTCCCCACCGAGTCCTCGCTCATCCGCGCCCTGGCGTCGCAGGGCGACGACGAACAGCACCGGACGCTGCTGCAGCTCGTCCGCTCCCAGGCGGCCACCGTGCTGGCGACCGGCGCGCAGGACATCGGGCCGCATCGCGGATTCACCGACATCGGACTGGACTCGCTGACGGCCGTCGAACTCCGCAACCGCCTTTCCGCGGCCATCGGTCTGCAACTGCCGCCCACCACGATCTTCGACCACCCCACCCCCGACCAGCTCGCCGATCACCTCAAGCGACAGCTCGCCCCGAAGACCGGCGGAGGCACGACGTCCACGAACGACCTGTCGGAGGCCGAGGTACGACGGGCACTGGCGGCCATCCCGCTGCCCAGGCTCCGGGACGCCGGGCTGATGGAGCGGCTGCTCGAACTCGCCGGGCTCGCCGAGGTGTCGTCGAACGGGGACGCCCACGAGGCGGAGGAGCGGGCCATCGACGCCATCGACGACATGGACGTCGCGGAACTGCTGCAGCTCGTGCAGGACGAGGAGTCGTGAACCACAACGTCGGGAGCAGGACGAAATGACCACGCATGACGAGAATGTCGTCGCTGCCCTGCGCACGGCACTCAAGGAGAACACGAGGCTCAAGCGACAGAACCGCGAGCTGACGGACGCTTCCCGGGAACCGGTCGCGGTGGTGGCGATGGCGTGCCGCTATCCCGGTGGCGTGCTGTCTCCCGAGGATCTGTGGGACCTGGTGATCGCGGAACGGGACGCCATCTCGGAGCTGCCCAAGGACCGCGGGTGGGACGAAGACCTGTACGACCCGGACCCTGACCGCGTGGGGAAGACATATGTCCGCGGCGGGGGTTTTCTGGACGACGTCGCCGGGTTCGACGCCGAGTTGTTCGGGATCTCGCCGCGTGAGGCGTTGGCGATGGACCCCCAGCAGCGGTTGCTTCTCGAGACCTCGTGGGAGTTGCTGGAGCGCGGGGTGGGCGATCCCCGTTCGCTGCGCGGCAGTTCGACCGGAGTGTTCGTCGGCGGTGGGGTGTCCGGGTACGTGCCCGACCTCTCCAGGACGCCGGACGAGCTGAGCGGTTTCGCCATGGCGGGCAACCTGAGCAGCGTCCTGTCCGGCCGTCTGGCCTACACCTTCGGCCTCGAGGGGCCGACGGTGACCGTCGACACCGCGTGTTCGTCGTCGCTGGTGGCGCTCCACCTGGCGGCTCAAGCGCTGCGCCAGGGGGAGTGCTCGCTGGCCCTGGCCGGCGGCGCGCAGGTCGTCACCAACCCCGCCGGGCTGCTCGAGTTCGCCCGTCAGCGCGCGTTGTCGCCGGACGGACGGTGCAGGGCGTTCGCCGCCGAAGCCGACGGGTTCGGCACCGCGGAGGGCGTGGGGCTCCTGTTGCTGGAGCGGTTGTCGGACGCGCGGCGGAACGGTCGGCGGGTGCTGGCGGTGTTGCGGGGTTCGGCGGTGAACCAGGACGGGGCGAGCAGTGGACTGACGGCGCCGAACGGTCCGTCCCAACAGCGCGTCATACAGGCAGCGTTGGCGAGCGCGGGTCTCCGCGCGGCCGACGTGGACGTGGTCGAGGCGCATGGCACGGGGACTCAGCTGGGCGATCCGATCGAGGCGCAGGCGCTGCTTGCGACGTACGGCCAGGACCGTGAACGCCCGGTGTGGCTCGGTTCGGTGAAGTCCAACATCGCGCACACCCAGTCGGCCGCCGGTGTGGCCGGTGTGATCAAGATGGTGATGGCGTTGGAGCGGGGTGTGTTGCCGCGGACGTTGCATGCGGAGCAGCCCTCGCCGTTGGTGGACTGGTCGGCGGGGCAGGTGGAACTGCTGACGCAGGCCGTGGAGTGGCCGCGCCAGGAGGGTCGTGTCCGGCGGGCCGGAGTGTCCTCGTTCGGGGTGAGCGGCACCAACGCCCACGTCGTACTGGAGGAGGGCGAGGGCGGGGGCACTGATCCCGAGGCGTCGGGAAGCGGCTCGGAGGAGGGCGGCCCGGTGGTCTGGACCGTCTCCGGCGAGTCCGAGGCCGCCCTGCGGGGACAGGTCGAGCGGTTGCGCTCGTGGATGCTGGAGCGGCCGGACGCGGATGTCGCGGAGGTCGCCCGAGGGCTGGCCGGACGGGCAGCGCTGCGCCACCGTCTGGGCGTGGTCGGCGACGATCGCGGCGAACTCCTCACCGGCCTGGAGACATTCGCGGCGGACAAGACGTCGAACCAGGTGGTGCGGGGGTCGGCCGGTGGCGGCGGTGGTGTGGTGTGGGTGTTTCCTGGTCAGGGGTGGCATTGGGTGGGGATGGGGCGGGAGTTGCTGGATGGTTCTGGGGTGTTTGCGCGGGTGGTGGGTGAGGTGTCGGCGTTGGTGGAGGGGGAGGCGGGGTGGTCGGTGGTTGATGTGTTGCGGGGAGTTGGGGGTGCTCCGCGGTGGGATCGGGTGGATGTGGTGCAGCCGGTGTGTTTCGCGGTGATGGTGGGGTTGGCGCGGATGTGGGAGTCGGTGGGGGTGTTGCCTGCTGCGGTGGTGGGTCATTCCCAGGGGGAGATCGCGGCGGCACATGTGGCCGGGGTGTTGTCCCTGCCCGATGCCGTACGGGTTGTGGTGGGGCGTTCGGCGGCCATCACGGCACTGGCCGGACAGGGAGCGATGGCCTCGGTGGCCGCGCCTGCCGACGACGTCGAGGACTGGATGGCGCCGTGGGAGGGCCGACTGTGGGTGGCGGCGGTCAACGGCCCGGCGTCGACCGTGGTCGCGGGCGAACCCGAAGCCGTCGAGGAGCTGCTGGCCTTCTGCCAGGAAAAGGCGGTGCGCCGCGTGCGGCGCATCGACGTCGACTACGCCTCGCACAGCCCGCAGGTGTCCAAGATCCGTGAGGCGATCCTGCGAGGACTCGACGGCATCAGCCCCACCGCGGGGCGGATCCCGCTGTGGTCCACCGTCACGGCGTCCCCGCTGGCGGAGGGGCGGATGATGGACGCGGAGTACTGGTACACGAACCTGCGCAGTCCGGTGCGGTTCGACCGGACCATCGCGGCACTGCTGGAACAGGGCTACCAGACCTTCGTCGAAGTGAGCGCGCACCCGGTGCTCACCCCTCCGATGGAGGAGCGCATCGAGGCCGCCGGGGCCCAGGCCCACACCGTGCCCACCCTGACACGTGACCACGGCGATCTCCGCCGGTTCGTCATCTCGGCCGCTCACGCGTGGACCTGCGGCGTCACCCTCGACCGGGCCGGTCTCCCCGGGGGCAGCGCCCGCGCGGCAGCGCTGCCCACGTACGCCTTCGACCGGAAGTCCTACTGGCTCGCGCCGCAGCAGCGGAGCGACAGCCCGCCGCCCGCCGAGGACAGTGACTTCTGGGAGGCCGTGGACGGCGGCGACGCCAAGAAACTGGCCTCTCGACTGGGGCTGCACGACCCCGATGCCAGGGAGTCGGTGGCGGCTGTGCTGCCGGCGCTCCACGCCTGGCGGGAACGGCGGCGCGGCGAGGCCGCGATCGAGGAGTGGCGGTACCGCGTCTCCTGGAACAGGGCCGCGGCGAACGAGTCGCCGGTCCTCACGGGAACCTGGCTCCTCGTGGTCCCGGAAGGCCACCCCGGACCGGCCGCCGCCCACGTCGCTTCGGCCCTCAGCGGCCGCGGGGGCGACATCCGTACCCTTCCGGTCAGGACCACCAGCCACGACACGGCAGACATGGCCCGGCAACTCGGCGCACATGCACGGGACTTGGCCGGGGTCGTGTCGTTGCTGGCGCTGGACGAGGAGCCGCACCCCGGCCATCCGGAGCTCACGGCCGGAGCCGCCGCCACCGTGCTGCTTCTGCAAGCCCTGAGCGAGGCAGGCGTGGAGGCGCCCCTGTGGTGCGTCACCTCGGGCGCGGTCGCCACCGGGCCCGACGACTCCGTGACGTGCCCGCACCAGGGCGCGCTGGCCGGACTCCTGCGCGTGGTCGACCTGGAGCGAGCCCGTCCGCTGTATCAGGTCGACATCCCCGAAGCCCTCTCCGCCCGTGACCGCACCCGTCTGGCCGGCGTGATCGCGCGCCCCGGCGACGAGCACCAGTTCGCCGTCCGTCCGGCGGGCGTACTCGTTCCACGGCTGACCCGTATCCCTCGGTCCTCCGACCGGCCGACCCGCGACTGGAGTCCGAACGGCACCGCGCTCATCACCGGAGGCAGCGGTGCTCTGGCCGCCCACTCGGCGCGCTGGCTCGCCGGCAAGGGAGCCGCCCGGCTCGTCCTGTTGTCCCGGCAGGGCCCCGACGCGCCGAACGCCGAAGAACTGCGCGCCGAACTGGAAGAGCTGGGGGCCGAGGTCACCTTCGCCGCCTGCGACATCACCGACCGGGAGGCCTTGGCGGCCGTCATCGGGCGGATACCGGCCGATCAGCCCCTGACCACCGTCGTCCACACGGCGGGCGTCCTCGACGACGGCGTACCGATGGAGAGCGCGGCCGACCCCTTGACACGCCTCGCCGGGATCATGTCGGCCAAGGCGGGCGGCGCGGCCCACCTGCACGAACTCGTCGACGACCAGCCGATCGAACAGTTCCTGCTCTTCTCCTCGGCGGCGGCCGTGTGGGGCAGCGCCGGGCAGGCCGCCTACGCGGCGGCCAACGCCTACCTCGACGCCCTCGCCCAGCACCGCCGGGCCCGCTCCCTGCCCGCCACTTCGATCGCCTGGGGCGCCTGGGCAGGGGGCGGGATGCTCGGCGACGAGCAGGGGATCGCCTGGCTCGGCGGCAGCGGCATGAGCCTGATGGAGCCGGAGCGGGCCGTCGCCGCGATGCAGCGCACGGTCGAACGGGACGAGACCGTCACCGTGGTGGCCGACATGGACTGGGCGACGTTCTCCGAGGTCTACGGCGCCGCCCGCCCGCGCCCCCTCATCAGCGAGGTCACACCGGCCGCGCTGCCGGACGACACCGAGGGCGGGGCAGCGGGGCCATCCGGCCGGCCGGACCTGGTCCGCAGGCTCGCGGAGCTGTCCGCACCACGCAAGGAGGCGGCACTTCTCGGACTCGTACGCGAAGCAGTGGCCGGCGTGCTCGGACACACCGGGCCGGAAGGGATCGACCCGGAACGGCCCTTCCGCGAGGCGGGGCTCGAATCCGTCGCCGGTCTCGAACTGAAGAACCGGCTCGGCACCGCCACCGGACTCCGCCTCACCACGACGATCATCTTCGATCACCCCACCCCGCTCGCGCTATCCCGGTACCTCGGGAAACGGCTGGCGGACGATCCGGTGCCTGAATCCGGCGCCGTGAATTCCGACATCGAATCGGCAACCGACGACGAGATATTCGCCATCATCGACAACGTATGAGCGCCTGAATGCAATAGGGGGCAAGCCGATGCCCCTAAAGGCATACTCCGCCGCCGAATAGGGGCGCGCACTCTTTTGGTAGGGGCTGACGCGATGACAGCTCCCTCATAGGCTCAAGGCGTTTCTCGGCGGAACGGGCCTGGGTTATCTCTGTGAAAGGGCTATGACATGACCGAACGGGTGGTATTTCTCTTCCCCGGCCAAGGGGCCTATCTGCCGGGAGCCTTCGCGGACTTGGGCGCGGACGCGGAGCCGGTCGAGGAGTGTGTGGCCGAGATCGACGCGGCCGCCGCGGAGTTCGGACACGCTCCCGTCCGGCCGCTGCTCTTCTCGACCGACGCGCCCGCACTCGGGCAGCTGCTGCGCTCCGACCACGAACGCCTCGACGTGGCCACGCTGGCCAGTTCGATCGGCCTCGCGCGGCTCCTGGAGGAGCGGTGGGGCATCAGGCCCGACCACGTCCTCGGGCACAGCCTCGGGGAGTTCGCGGCCCTCGCCGTCGCCGGGGTCCTCACTCCCGCCGACGCCACCAGGGCGGTCTGCGAGCGCCACACCGCGCTGCGAAAGGCGCCGCCCGGGGGCGGCATGCTCGCGGTGAACGTGAGCCCGGCGCGGGCCGAGGAACTCATCACGTCCGCGGGCGCGCTCGCGGTGGCCGTCTCGGCGCACAACTCCCCGGAACAGACGGTGATCAGCGGTGACGAGGCGGATCTGTCGAAAGTGCAGAAGGCGGCGGGCGAAGCGGGGGTCCGCAGGTCCCGGCTGCACGTCGCCAGTTCCTTCCACATCCCGCAATTGGCCGACGCGAGCGCCCTGTACGCGACGACGCTGCGGAACATACCGATGTCCCCGCCCCGCGAACGCTGCTTCTACTCGCACGGTCTCGGCCGTTACCTGACGGCGGCGGACGACGTCGTCGACCTCATGGTGGCCGACATGACCCGGCCGGTGCGCTTCCACGAGGCCGTGAGCGCGCTGCACGACGACGGCGTCACGGCGTTCGTGGAGTGCGGCCCACTGGACGTGCTCACGAAGATCGTGTCCGTGATCCTGCCGTCGGCACTCACCGTGGCACCCCTTCGCGACGCCGCGACCACATCCGATCTGCCCGCCCTGCTGCGGCCCCTGTCACCTTCCACCGCGGCCGACGACTCCGCCTCCGATGCCGCCGAGCCGGCCGGGGCGTCCGCCGAGCCCGGCATCGACGCGGAGGTCCTCGAAACCGTGCGCGCCGTGTGTTCCGAGATCCTGGAGTACCCGCCGGAGGTGATCACGGACGACGCGGACCTCACGGCGGACCTGGGCGCGGACTCCCTGACACTGAGCGAGCTGCTGGAGCGCGCACTCCAGCGGTACGGCCTGGAGGACAGGTTCCACGAAGGCAACGCGGGAGGCTATGCCACCGTCGCCGAACTCGCCACGTTCGTCACCGGCTTGGTGCGCGAAGGTGACGCCACCCCGTCAGGGCAGCGGTGAAGCCGGCATGAGTTCTCGTGGCCCGAACACAGCCGGTCCGCCCGCCGACAGCGTCGCCGTGGTGGGGATGGGAGTCGCGGTTCCGGCAGCGGGCGACCCGGAGGAACTCTGGAAGCTGCTGTGCGAGGGCCGCCCGGTGTTCGAGGAACCCCGGGAGCGCTACCCACTGGAGCACTTCTGGTCGCCGGAACCCGCCGCCGAGGACCGGAGCTACGGCCGGACCTCGGGATTCCTGCACGACTTCCGGCCGCATCCACGGCTGGCGGAGGAGATCGAGGCCGGAACCTTCACGGCCGCCGAACAGAACCTGGTCTGGCTGCGCCACTGCCTGATGCAGGCCGGCGACACCCTCGCCGCCCGCAGGAGCGACCGCTACGCCTACTACGTGGGCAGCAGCACACTCGCCGGACAGCGCACCGACGAAGCGGCACTCATCGAGGCGGTGGCCCTGCACACCGCGCGGCACCGGTACCAGGGTGCCCCCGCCGCCCGGCGGGCCGCGGCCGAGGACAGACTGCGCACCCAGCTGCAGCGGCACTACGGGCACAGCGGCCGACCACAGCGGGACACCCTGCCCGATCGCGTCGCCCGGACCGCGGCGACGGGTCTCCTGCCCGACGACTGCGAGTTCGCCGTGGTCGACGCCGCCTGTTCCTCCTCGCTGTACGCGATCAGCCTCGGCGCCAGGAGCCTGCTGGCCGGCGACAGCGACATCGCCTACTGCGGCGGAGTGTCGGGGGTGTCGCCGCGCTACAACGTCACCTTCGCCAAACTGCGCGGCCTGAGCCCCACCGGTGACGTCCGCGCGTTCGACCGCGGAGCGGACGGGACCCTGTTCGCCGACGGTGCCGGCATGGTCGCCCTCAAGCGCCTGGACCGGGCCATCGAGGACGACGACCCGGTGTTCGGCGTCCTGCTGGGCTTCGGCGGCTCCGCGGACGGCCGGGGCACGGCGATCTACGCCCCCAACCCGGACGGACAGCGCCGGTGCCTGGACCGCGCCTGGCAGGCCGCGGGCCTGACCGCGGACGACATCGACTGGGTGGTCGCCCACGGGACCGGCACGACGGTCGGCGACGCGGTGGAACTGCGCACGCTCGCCGCCGCCGCGGAAAAGGGCAGCCTCTGGTGCGGATCCAACAAGTCCCTGCTGGGCCACAGCGCGTGGAGCTCCGGAGCGGTGTCGGTCATCGAACTGCTGATGGCCCTCCGGCAGGAGACGATCCCGGCACAGCGCCGCTTCACCGAGCCCGAGGACGCCGCGGAGACCGGCAAGGTCGTACAGGTGCCCGTGGCCGACGTCCCCTGGCCCTGGGACGACCGGCGCCCCAGAGTCGGAGGCGTCTCCGCCTTCGGCTTCGGCGGGACCAACGCCCATCTGCTGATCGGCGACCGTGCGCCCGCACAACCGGACCGGCCCGCCGATGCCGAAGCCGAAGCCGAAGAGACCGACCCGGTGGTGCTTCTCGCCTGGACCGCTCATCTGCCCGGCGACCCGAACCCCGAGGAACTGACGCGATTCCTGCGCGGCGGCGGTGTCCCGGGACCGCGCACATTCGGCGACCGCTACCCCACGCCGCCGTTCGCGGACGTACGCCTTCCGCCGCCCACCCTGCGCGCCACCGACCCGACCCAGCTCATGGCGCTGCGCACCGCGGCACTCTTCATCGCGGAGCACGGCGAACTGTGGTCCCCCGTGCGCTCGACGACCGGGGTCGTCGCCGCCGCCGTCGGCCCGCCGCCCTCCGGCATCGACAACCTCGTGCGCTGCTACGCCACCGACGTCGACAGTGTCCTCGAAGGCCCCGACCGGGCGGCGTTCGCCGACTTCCTCGGCGACGTCCGGTCCACGACCGCGCCGACCACGAAGGACACGCTGCCCGGCCTGCTGCCCAACATCACCGCGGCGCGCATCGCCCACCGCCACGACCTGGGCGGCGGCACCATGCTGACGGACACCGGCGGCACCAGCGGGCTCACCGCCGTGCACACCGCCGTCCGGCTCCTGACCTGGGGGGAGCTCGACATGGCGCTCGTCCTGGGGGTCAGCCCCACCAGCCGCCCGGACTTCGCCCGGTTCATGGGCGTCGAACAGGAACGGATCGTGGAAGGCGCCTTCCTCCTCGCACTGAGCCGGGAATCCGTCGCACGCGAGCATGGCCTCCGGCCACTCGTCCGCCTCAGCTCGACCTGGTGCGGCGCGCCCCGTACGTCGAGCTCCGCCCACTACGGGAACAGCGCGGGGGACGACACCTTCTTCGGGGCCGACGGCATCCTCGACGTGCTCCGCGCGCTGCACGACGACGCACCCGAGGCCGTGGTGGGCCCCGCGACCGGCGAGCCAGGACCCCTCATCACCCTCTCCCGCACCGCCGACGGCCGTCTGAAGACAAGGAACAGCCGATGAGTCAACTCCGCGACGCCGCGGCCACGGACGACCCGAAGACCATCGCGGGCTGCGAGGTGCCGGACAGCTACCGCGCCGCCGTCACCCTCGCCGAGGAACAGAAGTCCCTCGTCGGTATTCCGGTCGACAAGCGTGACCCCCGCAAGACGGTCCACGTGCAGGAAGTCGCCACGCCCGAGCTGGATCACGGCGAGGTGCTCATCGCGGTCATGGCCAGCTCGATCAACTACAACACCGTGTGGTCGGCGCTGTTCGAGCCCGTCCCCACCTTCCGGTTCCTGCGCACCCTCGGCCGGCTCTCACCGGAAGGCGCGCGGCACGATCTGCCGTACCACGTGCTCGGCTCCGACCTCTCGGGAGTGGTGCTGCGCACCGGACCGGGCGTACGCGAATGGAAGCCCGGAGACGAAGTGGTCGCCCACTGTCTGCAGCCGGACCTGCAGACCCCCGGCGGGCACGACGACACCCTGCTCGACCCCGGCCAGCGGGTCTGGGGCTACGAGACCAACTTCGGCGGCCTGGCGGAGATCTCCCTGGTCAAGGCGAACCAGCTGATGCCCAAGCCCGCCCACCTCACCTGGGAGGAGGCCGCCAGTCTCGGGGTGGGGCTCTCCACCGCGTATCGCCAGCTGGTGTCCCGCAACGGAGCGGACATGAAGCAGGGCGAACGTGTCCTGATCTGGGGCGCGGCCGGTGGGCTCGGCGCCTATGTGACCCAACTGGCCGTCAATGGCGGGGCCGTACCCATCTGTGTCGTCTCGTCGGAGGCCAAAGCGGAGCTGTGCCGGCAGATGGGAGCGGAACTCGTCATCGACCGGTCCGCGGGGAACTACAGGTTCTGGGACGGACAGGACCGCCCCCGCCTCGGCGAGTGGAGCCGCTTCCGCAGCGCCGTCCGCAACCTCGCGGGGGACGACCCGGACATCGTCGTCGAGCACCCCGGCCGCGACACCTTCGGCGTCAGCGTCATGGTGGCTGCCCGCGGCGGCCGCGTCGTCACCTGCGCCTCGACCACGGGCTACGAGCACATGTACGACAACCGCTTCCTGTGGATGCACGTCAAGCGCATCATCGGTACGCACATGGCGAACTACCGGGAAGCCTGGGCGGCCAACGAACTCGTCGTACGGGGCAGCGTCCACCCCGTGCTCTCCCGGGTCTACCCGCTCACCGACACGGGCGAGGCCACCCACGACGTGGCCGCCAACCTCCACCAGGGCAAGGTCGGCGTCCTGTGCCTCGCCGACCGCCCAGGACTCGGCGTACGCGACCACGAGCTGAGGGCCCGCAAGCTCGACCGGATCAATCTGTTCCGCGACAGCGGGGGGCGCGGCTGAACCCTGCCCGACCACCGCCCCGGCGGGCGGCGCGGCACCGGCGGGAACTGGGGTGGTCCGGTGCAGGCCGCCACCCCCGTCGGTGAGATTTTGTGCGATGTGGGAGCGTGAGCGGGTGAGTGAGACGAAGACTGAGACCCTGCAATACCGCTTTGACGGGCCGGAGGACGCACCGATCCTGATCCTCGGCCCGTCCCTCGGCACCACATGGCACATGTGGGACCGCCAGGTGCCCGAGCTGGTCAAGCAGTGGCGTGTGTTCCGTTTCGACATGCCCGGACACGGCGGCGCCCCCGCGCACCCCTGCGGCTCCGTCGGAGAGCTCGTCCAGCGGCTTCTCGTCACGCTCGACGAGGTCGGGGTGCAGCGCTTCGGGTACGCGGGCTGCGCCTTCGGCGGCGCGATAGGTGCCGAGCTGGCCCTGCGGCACCCGCAGCGCGTCGCCTCCCTGGCGCTGATCTCCGCCTCGCCCCGCTTCGGCAGCGCCGACGAGTTCCGCCAGCGCGGGGTGATCGTGCGGAGCAACGGCCTCGACCCCATCGCGCGCACGTCCCCCGAGCGCTGGTTCACGCCCGGCTTCGCCGCCGCGCAGCCCGCGATCACCGACTGGGCCGTACAGATGGTGCGTACGACCGACCCGGGCTGCTACATCGCCGCCTGCGAGGCCCTCGCCGCCTTCGACGTGCGTGCCGAGCTGGGCCGGATAGGGGTGCCCACCCTCGTCCTGGTCGGTTCCGAGGACCAGGTCACCGGGCAGGGCGAGGCCCGCACCCTCGTCGCCGGCATCCCGGACTCCCGCCTCGCCGTGGTGCCGGGGGCCTCCCACCTGGCCCCGGTCGAGCAGCCCGCGGCCGTCACCGACCTTCTCGTACGGCACTTCTCCACCGCCTGGCAGCTCGCGCCCGACGCCACCGGGACGCACGCGGCGATCAGCGCGACGCCGGTCAAGCCGGTGCTCGCCCCGCCGCCGCCCGTCTTCCCCGTCGCCGAGATCGGGCCCATGGAGCAGCCCGAGGCCGTGGCCGGCGGACGCCCCGACCCGTACGAAGCGGGGATCAAGGTCCGCCGCGAAGTGCTCGGTGACGCGCACGTCGACCGCGCGCTCGCCGCGGCCGACGACTTCTCCACGGATTTCCAGGAGCTCATCACGCGCTACGCGTGGGGCGAGGTCTGGAACCGCCCCGGTCTGGACCGGCGCTCACGCAGCTGCGTCACCCTGACCGCGCTGGTCGCGGGCGGCCACCTCGAAGAGCTGGCCTTCCACACCCGCGCCGCCCTGCGCAACGGCCTGACCCCGCAGGAGATCAAGGAAGTACTGCTCCAGGCGGCCGTCTACTGCGGCGTACCCGCGGCGAACTCCGCCTTCAAGGTCGCCCAGGCCGTGATCCGCGAGGAAACCACGCCCCAGGAGTAAGGCGTAGCAGGATGGGGAGCATGCCGACTGCCGCGAAGCGCATCAAGCTCACGAAGAAGACGCACGCCTGTGTCCGCCTGGAGCGGGACGGCCGGAGTCTCGTCATCGACCCCGGCACCTTCAGCGAGGAGGACGCGGCGCTCGGCGCCGACGCGATCCTCGTCACGCACGAGCACCCCGACCACTTCAACGAGGACCGGCTGCGGGCGGGCCTCGACGCCAACCCCGCCGCCGAGATCTGGACCCTGCGCTCCGTCGCGGAGAAGATCTCGGCGGCCTTCCCGGGGCGGGTGCACACCGTCGGGCACGGCGACACCTTCGAGGCCGCCGGATTCGACGTGCAGGTGCACGGCGAGCTGCACGCCGTGATCCACCCGGACATCCCGCGGATCACCAACGTCGGGTATCTGGTGGACGGTTCGGTCTTCCACCCGGGCGACGCGCTGACGGTGCCCGAGCAGCCCGTGGACACGCTGATGCTGCCGGTGATGGCCCCCTGGAGCAAGATCTCCGAGGTCATCGACTACGTACGCGAGCTCAAGCCGCAGCGTGCCTACGACATCCACGACGCGCTGCTCACGGACCTGGCCCGGCCGATCTACGACTCCCAGATCGGGTCCCTGGGCGGCGCGGAGCACCTGCGGCTCACACCGGGGGAGTCCGCCGAGCTGTGACCGGCGGGGCCGGGACTGTCAGTGGCGCCCGGTAGGTTGTGAAGCATGCGCATTGCCACCTGGAACGTGAACTCGATCACCGCTCGGCTGCCCAGGCTGCTCGCCTGGCTGGAGAGCAGCGGTACGGATGTGCTGTGCATCCAGGAGACCAAGACCACCGCGGAGCAGTTCCCCGCCGCCGAGCTCCGCGAGCTCGGGTACGAGTCGGTGGTCAACGCCACAGGGCGGTGGAACGGCGTCGCGCTGGTCTCCCGCGTGGGCATCGAGGACGTGACGACCGGGCTGCCCGGCGGCCCCGATTACGACGGGATCCAGGAGCCGCGCGCGATCTCCGCCACCTGCGGTCCGGCCCGCCTCTGGTCGGTGTACGTGCCGAACGGCCGCGAGGTCGACCACGCGCACTTCGGGTACAAGCTGCGGTGGTTCGAGGCGCTGAAAGCCGCGGTCGCCGCCGACGCGGCCGGCGCACGGCCCTTCGCGGTCCTCGGGGACTTCAATGTGGCGCCGACCGACGCGGACGTGTGGGACCCGGCCCTGTTCGAGGGTGCCACCCATGTGACCCCCGCCGAGCGCGCGGCACTCGCGGCGCTGCGGGAGGCGGGGCTCTCGGACATCGTGCCGCGGCCCTTGAAGTACGACCACCCGTTCACGTACTGGGACTACCGCCAGCTCGGCTTCCCCAAGAACAGGGGCATGCGCATCGACTTGGTGTACGGGAACGAGGCGTTCACGAAGACCGTGTCCGACTCGTACGTGGACCGTGAGGAGCGCAAGGGCAAGGGCGCGTCGGACCACGCGCCGGTCGTGGTGGACCTGGACGTCTGAACAGTCCTAGGCAGTCCTGAACAGAGCTAGGCGGACCTGGGCTCCAGGCAGGAGCGGGGGCCAGGCATTCTGACCCCCGCGCCGCCGAGCCGCTAGCCGGAGACCAGCTTCCGCAGGTCCACCGACTCCGCGATCGCGGCGAGCCCCGCGTCGCCCGGATGCAGATGATCCCCGCTGTCGTACGCGGCCAGCATCCGTGCCGGGTTCCCCGGATCCCGCAGTACGGCGTCGAAGTCGAGGACGGCGTCGAAATCGTCGCCGCCCCGCAGATAGTCGTTGACCTTCATCCGCTCCGCGTCCGCCGCCGCCGTGCACAGGGACTCGCCCTGGCAGGGGGCGATGGTCGCGGCCAGCACCCGCAGGCCACGCGCATGGGCGCGCTCGGCGATCTCCCGCATCCCGGCGATGACTTGATCCGCCGACGCGCCCCACCGCACGTCATTGACACCTTCGAAGACGACGACCGTACGGGCCGACGTCTGGGCGAACACATCACGGTCCAGGCGGTGCAGCGCGCTGACGCCGCCCGTGTCGGTGGAGACACCGTCGCCGGGGTAGCGGTCCGCGACCACGCGATTCGCCGAGATCCCCTGGTTCAGCACTCCGAAGCGCGGGACGTCGTCCTGCCGGAGCAGCCGGGAGGCCAGCACGTTGGGCCAGCGGTGGTTCGCGTCCCGCGTCGACTTCACCCCGTCCGTGATGGAGTCACCGAGCAGCACCACGGATCCGGGGCCACCGCTCACGTCGACGCCCGTGAGCAGCGGCCAGGTCGTGATCGTCGACGTGTACGCCGCCGGGGAGCCGTCCGCCGCGTGGTCGCCGGGGCCGCTGACGTACGAGCGCTGGATGGCCTGGCTGTGGACGGGTGCGGTGGTCACCGTCTCCGGGAGGTGGAAGCTCACCAGGAGATTCGTGTCCTCGGGCACGTCGAAGTCGAGCGGATCGCTGAACGCCTGTGCCCCCGCCGGGATTTCGGTCCCCGCCTTGCCACGAAAGGACAGCGGCCGAGGTTCGTCCCGCGCCTCCGCCCCGGACTCCTGCACCGCCACCGTCGCGCTGCCGATCGTCACCGGAGCCGAGGCGAAGGTGTTGTCGAGCCGGATCCGCACCCGAGGCCCGCCCGTGCTGGTGTGGACGACCAGCCGCACGGTCCGGTCGGCCCACGGGCCCACCGCCGTGTACCCGGCCGTCGACGTCGACCAGCTGCCGGTCCACCCCTTGGCCGGCTGCCGCACCGAGAGCGCGAAGACATGCAGGTCCGGGGCGCCCGGGTCCTTCGGCAGGGTCACGGACGCGACCTCGCGCCCGCGCGCCACCGGCACGGTCACCACGTACAGCCGTGTCTTCTCGGCGAGTTGGCCGCCGGGAGTGTTCACATGCGGCAGCGCGACCGCCTTCGTGGCGAGCGGGCCCGAGCGCCAGTCCGGTGCCGTCAGGCGGTACGTCCCCTTCGAACCGTCCCGGTAGCGCACCGTCCCCGTGCCGCTCGCCTCGCCGCCCGTGCCCGCGACGAGGAACGCCAGGGCGTCCCCGCGCCCGCGCACCCGCACGGACTGCCCGTCGGCACGAACGTTGTCCTCCTCGCCCGCGGCCGTGCGCGGCAGGGTGAGCCGCGCCCCGTCCACAGCGAGCGAGCGGCCCGGAGTCCAGCCCGCCGCGTCGAGGTCACGCGCCGAGAGCGAGTCGCCCGAGCCGTCGAAGTCCGCGTCGCCGGGCCGCGCGTCGTCACTGATCGCCCTGTTGTCGAAGAGCCGCTCCAGAGGGAGCGGCCCGGGTCTGTGCGCAGCGGCCTGCGCCGTCGCCACAGGTACGGCGCCGCTGATCACCGCCAGTACGGCGGCCGCTCCCCAGATACGTGAGATACGCGAGGTACGCGAGCTGCGTGGGCGCACACCGGACCCCTCCCCTTGGCTGAAGCTGACGTGACGACAGGTGCGCCATGAAGCTAAGGAGGCGGGAGAGAAGCGTCAATGAGGTGCGCGTGAACGTGACCCGAACTCGCCGGGATGCCGGGGTGATCGCGACGAGTGCGATGCGACCGTTCGGGTGGCGAGTGGGCACCCTCGCTGTTCGACCTCGACGGCACCGTGCAACTCCGCCTGTCCCACAAATAATTCGGCCACGCCGGCAGCTCTCACCAACGGTCTTCGGGCCGCAGTCGCCAGTCGACGCACGTCACCTGCAATTGAACACAGATCTTTCCTGGTCAGAGCGTCGGCCGCGGTGAGCTACTCACCGACGCGCTCCGGCAGTTCGACGCCGCGTGGCCGGATTCGCGCGATTCCGTGATCAACTGACGCAAGTTACATTCGTTGGACCGGGGAGCAGAGGCACCCTCACGGAGAGGCCGATCATGAACATCTCCTTCTTCGACAGGTGGCGCAGACAGCAGTCCGCCGACCGGAGCCCAGGACTCGCCTCGGCGTTCGGCGAGGACCCGGCCGGGGTGGCCGAACTCCTTGCCGAATGTGAGCTGCTGCGCTCCCAGGCGGCCTCCGCCGGGCTCGAACTCGACGACTCACCCGCCTCGTTGAGCGCACTCGACCAGCTCCTGCCGCGCTGGCGTGACGACCCCGAGCTGCTGCCGTGGCTCGGCAACGACGCCGGTCTTTACCTCGGTTCGGTCATCGTCCGTAGGGTGCCCGGCGCCGCCTGGCACGTCTGGCCCGGCGGCAGCCCCGTCGTACTGCTGCCATCGGGGCGGGAGATCCAGGTGGTGGAGGCGGGGCTCGACTGGGCGGTGCAGGGCGCTCCTGAACTGTCCCAGGTCTACGCGGAGGCGTCGGAGGCGTAGCCGCGGGATGACGTAACTGGAAATACGGTTAATGCCCATAAGTGCGTGTCGTCCAGTAAGTCCCGTTTTCACGTGGATAGTTTGCGCGGACCGACACCGCTGAGAGTGGGCAGGGCAGGGCATGGCCGTCGATCCGCTGATCGAACTGCGTGATGTGAACAAGTACTACGGGGAGCTGCATGTCCTCAGGGACATCAACCTCACCGTCGGCAAGGGGGAGGTGGTCGTGGTCATCGGCCCGTCAGGGTCGGGGAAATCAACGCTGTGCAGGACGATCAACCGTCTTGAGACCATCCAGTCGGGAGCCATCGCACTGGACGGCCAGCCGCTTCCGGAAGAGGGCAAGGCCCTGGCCACGCTCCGTGCCGACGTGGGCATGGTGTTCCAGTCCTTCAACCTCTTCGCGCACAAGACAGTGCTGCAGAACGTCTCCCTCGCGCCGGTCAAGGTGCGGGGCAAGAACAAGGACGACGCCACGCGGCGCTCCCGCGAGCTCCTGGACCGGGTGGGCCTGGCGACGCAGGCCGACAAGTACCCGGCACAGCTCTCGGGCGGCCAGCAGCAGCGCGTGGCCATCGCACGCGCGCTCGCCATGGAGCCCAAGGTGATGCTCTTCGACGAGCCGACATCGGCCCTCGACCCCGAGATGATCAATGAAGTGCTCGAGGTCATGCAGGGCCTCGCCCGCGACGGCATGACCATGGTCGTCGTCACCCACGAGATGGGCTTCGCCCGTTCGGCCGCCAACCGCGTCGTCTTCATGGACGCCGGCCGCATCGTCGAGGACCGGGCCCCCGAGGAGTTCTTCAGCAACCCGGAGAGCGACCGCGCCAAGGACTTCCTCTCCAAGATCCTCAAGCACTGACGGGGGCCAGGCATGATGCGTACGACACGTCTGCTCGCGGCGCTCGTCCTCGCCGCCTGCGCCGCGACCGCCTGCGGCAAGGAGGGCAGCCCCCCGGTGAAGGGGCCGCCCCCCGGAAAACTGCCCAAGTACCAGGTGGCCACCGGATTCACGCTGCCCGCCTCCGGCACCTGGAAGAAGGCGAAACGGCGCGGTCACCTCGTCGTCGGGGCCAAGGAGGACCAGCCGTTCCTCGGCGAGAAGAACCCCGCCACCGGGGAGTACTCCGGCTTCGACATCGAGATCGCCAAGATGATCTCGGCCTCGCTCGGCTTCGACCCGAAGTCGATCTCGTTCAAGACGATCGCGTCCGCCAACCGCGAGACCGCCCTGCAGAACGGGCAGATCGACTACTACGTCGGCACGTACACCATCAACGACCTCCGCAAGAAGCTCGTCGGCTTCGGCGGCCCCTACTACATGGCAGGTCAGGGCCTGCTCGTGCGCTCCGACGAGGACGACATCAAGGGGCCGCGGGACCTGGACGGCAAGAAGGTCTGCTCGGCGGCCGGGTCGACGCCCTACCAGCGCATCCAGAAGGACTACCCGAAGGCGACGCTCGTCGCGTACGACACCTACTCGGTCTGCGTCGACAACCTGCTGACGTATCAGGTCGACGCCGTCACCACCGACGACGCCATCCTGATCGGGTACGCGGCCAAGGTGCCCGACGAGCTCAAGCTGGTCGGCAAGCCGTTCTCGGAGGAGCCCTACGGCATCGGCGTACCCAAGGGCGACAACGCCCTGCGGTTCGCCGTCGACGACGCCCTGGCCGCCCGGGAGAAGAACGGCGACTGGAAGAAGGCCTACGACGCCACCCTCGGCCTCTCCGGAGTCCCGGCGCCGAAGCCGCCCGCCATCGACCGCTACCCGGCGAGCTGAGGAGGCGTCGTGGACGTACTGACAGACAACTTCTCCACCTTCGGCAAGGGGTTCGTCGGCACCGTCGAACTCACCGTCTACGCCTCTGTCCTGGCCCTCGTGCTCGGCTTCGTCATGGCGTCGTTCCGGGTGGCGCCGGTCGGCTCGTTCCGGGCCTTCGGCACCGCCTGGGTGACGGTCCTGCGCAACACCCCGCTCACCCTGCTCTTCTTCGCGGTGCTGCTCGGGCTCCCGCGCTTCGGACTCGTCCTGCCCTTCAAGGTGTTCGCCGTCCTCGCGCTCGGCTGCTACACCTCCGCCTTCATCTGTGAGGCACTGCGCTCGGGCATCAACACCGTCCCCAAGGGCCAGGGCGAGGCCGCCCGCAGCCTGGGGATGACCTTCGGGCAGACGCTCTCCATGGTGGTGCTCCCGCAGGCCTTCCGGTCCGTCATCTCGCCGGTCGGCTCCAACCTCATCGCACTGGCCAAGAACTCGGCGATCGCGGGAGCGTTCAGCGTCACCGAGCTCCTTGGCACGTACAAGACGCTCAACGAGCTCGGTTACAGCATCATCTGGACGTTCGTCTGGATCGCCGTCGGCTACCTGATCATCACCCTCGCCATCAGCGCCCTCTTCAACATCCTCGAAAAGCGCTGGGGAGTCGCCCGATGAAAGCCCTCTCCCACGATTCCACCGCCCTCTACGACGTACCGGGCCCCAGGACCGAGCGCAGACACAAGCTCTACGGGCTCCTCTCCACCGTGATCCTGCTCGCCCTGGCCGGCTGGCTCCTCTACCTGCTCTTCGACACCGACCAGTTCACCGCGACCAAGTGGACGCCCTTCGAGTACACGGGCATCCAGGAACTCCTCCTGAAGGGCCTCGGGAACACCCTCAAGGCCTTCGCCATCTCCGCGGTGCTCGCGCTCGCGCTCGGCGGACTGCTCGCCGTGGGGCGGCTCTCCGAGCACCGTCCCGTGCGCTGGCTGGCCACGCTTCTCGTGGAGTTCTTCCGCGCGATGCCGGTCCTGGTGATGATCTTCTTCGTCTTCGTGGCGCTGAAGGTCCAGCCGCTGCCGGCCCTGGTCACCGGACTCACGCTCTACAACGGCTCGGTGCTCGCCGAGGTCTTCCGGTCGGGCGTGAACTCCGTGGAGCGCGGGCAGCGCGAGGCGGCGTACGCGCTCGGTATGCGCAAGACACAGGTCATGACGCACGTCCTCGTACCGCAGGCCGTGCGCGCCATGCTGCCCGCCATCATCAGCCAGTTGGTGGTGGCGCTCAAGGACACGTCGCTCGGCTATCTGATCACCTATGAGGAGTTCCTCCACGCCGGGAAGCTGATCGCGTCGAACCTCGACTACGATCTACCTTTCATCCCCGTGGTTCTGGTGATCTCGCCGATCTACATCGGGATGTGCATGCTGCTTTCGTGGTTCGCCCAGTGGGTGTCCAAGCGACAGCGGCGCAATCCCAAGACCGAGGCCGCGGATGTGGCCCCGGCCGAACCAGGGACGCTGCTGCCGGGTGTGCAGTAGCTAAAGGGGCCAGGGCCCGACCCGGCAGCAGCCGGTGATCACTGTTCGCGCAACGGGACCGACACGTACGACGGGTCGGCCACGGGCGAGGAGAAGGTCAGCTGCGCGCCGGACGGGTTGTGCTCGATGTAGAGCGGGTCGACCGTGTCGACCACCAGGGCGAGCTTGTGTCCTGCCGGTACGTCGTAGGCCGTGGAGAACAACTCCAGGTCCACGCCGAACGGCCGGCCGGGGGTCTTGCCGTGGAAGGTGAACGGCGCGTTGCTGACCAGCTTGCCGAGGCCGAGCGGGCCCACGTCGTAGAGGTACGCGACGAGGGTGCCGCTCTCCTTGGTACTGGTGAGCGTGGTGTGCAGCTTCGCCGTCCCGCGCACCCGCTGGGCCTTGTCGTACTTCTCGGACTGCCAGACGCCCGCGTAGCGCCGCGGAAGCAGGGGCACCGACGTCACCGGCGGGATCTTGAGGAACTGGTCGAGGGCGTTCGAGAGCAGCACCGTGCCGCCGTTGGCGCCCGAGTCGACGTTCGTGCGGAGCGTGGTGGAGCCCGCCAGGTCGATCTTCTTCGTCGTCGCGCCGACGGACTTCCAGTCGGGATAGCCCTCATAGCCACCGGTCGAACGGGACTTGAGCTGGACGGGTCGCTCGCTGTCGATGCCGTTCTTCTCGCCCTTGAGGTAGCGGTCGAACCAGCGCTGGGTCGAGGTCCAGGTGTCGTTGGGCAGCCCGAGAAGGCCGGTCAGTTCGGCGGTCGCGTGGTCGCCCGGACGGAATTCGAGACGCTTGGGGCCGGTCAACTGCTCGTAGAACTCGGCGTACTGGTTGGGCGGGAAGATCGTGTCACCCCAGGCGTTGCCCAGCATGACGGCAGCGCCGTTCTTGTTGATCTGGTCGATGTAGGTCGCGGGGGAGCGCTTGGCGCCCCACGCGATCATCTCGTCCTCCTGGTCCGGGTTGGACCCGAGGAAGTCCTTGAGGGTCTGCCGGAGTTCGGGGCTCGGGCGGCCCGTGAGGACACCGGCGCCGCCGAGCAGCCCGGCGGCCTGGCGGTGCTGGGTGCGGCCGCTGTAGATCGAGTCGATGAGGTCGCCCCAGCCGCTGAGGGCGGCCACGGCCTTGATCCGCTTGTCGTGGCCCGCGGCGAGCAGGCTGATGCCCGCGCCGTACGAGACGCCGCCCATGCCCACCTTCCCGGGGTCGGCCGGGGTGTTCTCCAGGGTCCAGTCGATGACCTTGGAGGCGTCCGCTATGTCCTCGGGGCCTCCGGTCTCGATCTCGCCGCCCGACTGCCAGAAGCCGCGTGAGTTGTAACTGACCACGACATAACCGGAGTTCGCCAGCTTCTGGGCCTGGGCGACGTACTCGACCTGGGGCATGGCCCAGCTGGTGGGCAGCACGATCGCGGGGTATCTGACCCCGGCCTTCGCGCCCTTGGGGGTGAAGACGTTGGCCTTGAGGATCGTGCCGCCGTCGCCGGGGATGTCGACGAAACGTACGTCCGTGGTGCTCGCCGCCTGGGGAGCGGCCGGCGGAGCCGCCTGGGCGGCCGGGGCGAGACCGAAGGCGGCGCCGGCGACAAGAGTCGCCGACACGGCGCCCACGGTGGTCGTGCGCAGGGCCTTGCGCGGTTGTCCCACGGGTCACTCCTTACTCGTGCAAGCAAAGTGACCCGACGGTAACCGGGAGGCTTTACCCGAGGTAACCCGTCGGTAAGTTACGCACCGGTAACGATTGTTGAGTGAACTACTTTCAGCTCAGGGCGCTCTTCGTCTGCCAGTCGGACCAGGAGATGTTCCACTCCCCGTAGCCGTTGCCCGGGTCGGGTACGCCCTTCGAGCCGCTGCCGGAGACCTCGAAGGGGTCGCCGACCTGGACCTGGCCGTAGAGCCAGGAGGCGTCACCGTCGCTCATGCCGATGCAGCCCGAGCTGTGGTTGGTGTTGCCGAAGTATGAGGCGTTCCAGGGGGCCGCGTGCGCGTACATGCCCGACCAGGTCAGACGCATCGAGTTGTCGACCATCTTGTCGTAGGCGTCGCCCAGGCCGACCGTCTCGGAGCGCATGTTGATCGTGCCCTCCTTGGCCATCAGGACGGACGTGCCGCCCCAGGACGCCTTGTCGCCGCCGGGGGTGCCCGCCGACATCGGGACGGTCTTCACGCTCTGGCCGTCGCGCACGAGCGTGGCCTGCTTGCTGTCGAGGTCGACCTTGACCTTCTGGCTCTTGCCGACCGTGAAGCCGGTCACGTAGTCGCGCACGAACCAGCCGCCGTCGGTGCCGGAGTCGACCCCGCCGAGCCGGGCGTCGAGCTTCACCTTCGTGCCGGACTCCCAGTACTCCTTGGGGCGCCAGTCGACGCGGTCCTTGCCGTCGTAGTTCTTGATCCAGCCCCAGGACCCCGTCGTGTCGTTCGAGGTCGTCACCTTCAGGTGCTTCTCGACCTCGGTCTTGTTCTTCACCGGGTGGTCGAAGACGACCGACAGGGGCTGCGCGACACCGACCGTGGTGTCCTTGCCGGGAGTCAGGGACAGCTTGTTCACCTGCTCGGGGGCGGCCGTCCTGAAGGAGGCGCGTGCGCTGCCGCCCTCGTCCGTCGTCGCCTTCACCTTGTACGAGGTGCCGGGCACCGCCTTGCGGTCCGAGGTCCAGGTGGTGCCGTTCGCGGCGATCTTGCCGGTGAGCTTCGCGCCCTCGGAGCCGGTCACCTCGACCCGCTTCAGCTTGCCGTCGGCCAGCTTCACCTTGACCGGGGAGCCCGCCTTGGCCTGCTCGCCCTGCAGGTTGACGGATATGTCCGGCTTGTCGGCTGCGGTGTCGGCGGCTGCGGGGGCGCCGCCCGAACAGGCGGTCAGGGCGGCGGCCAGCGCCGCCAGGCCCGCGGCCGTGACCGCGGCCCCGGTGTGGCGGGAGCGTATGGGGCGTCGGCGACTCGGCGAGCTCAGGGGCCTCAAGGGAACGTACCTCCGTGCGAATGTGGAACCGCACGGTGAGAGGGCCAAAGGTCCCGATGGGTTGCCTCTTGCCCCGAATTCGCCGACTAGGTCACAGAGGCGGCGTATGGGTCGGTCGCGGCCGTCGGCGCCCGGTGAACTCGCGGCTACTTGGCGCGATGGGACGCGCGCGCCGGAGTGGCCACCGGAGCGGGGGCCTGGGCGGGGCGGGTGACGTCACCGACGAGCTCGACGACGTCGGGACCGTACGCCTGGGAGTTGACGACCTTCAGGAGCAGGACGAAGGTGTTGCCGCCGTGCTTGCGGGCGAGGCGCTCATGGTGCCGGGCGAGATAGCGGGTGGCCGCCTGGTTGGTGATCGCCCGCTGGCCGCAGAAGAGGAAGACGGGTCTCGCCTCCTGGCCCTGCCCCGCGGTGAGCCGCGCGAGGATCACGTACTCCGAGATGCCGCCCTCCATGCGGTACCGCTCGCTGCCGATCTGGAAGGCGCCGCGGTCCGGGCCCGGCTCCGGTTCGGTGTTGATGCGGACGCCGGGCAGCAGGGAGTGCATGTGCGCTGCCATGCGGCGGTTGACGGCCGGCGAACCGATGCAGAATTCCGTGCGCTCGCCGAAGCTCTGCTGGGCGGCGTCGTGCGCGACGAGCTGGGCGTGCGCCCCGCAGTCCTTGATCAGCGCGGCCAGTTCGAGCAGCGCGAACACGTCGTGGCGCACGACGGTGAGCTCGGGGCCGCCCGCCTCGCGGTTCACCACGAGCAGCGACTCGGCGTTGTCGGGCAGCCCGAAGAAGGCCTGCTTGCGGCGGAGCCCCCGCCGCCAGAGGTAGGTACGGGCGAGCCAGCCCAGCACGGCACCGAGGCCGGCCGCGATCAGGCCGAGGACGATGTTGCGCACGTCTTCAGTCATGGGGGCGCATGCTAGCGGGCTCTAGGACCCGTGTTCGAGGGGGTCCTGACGTGGCGGGGGACGCGAAGTTACGCTGCGCGGACGGCTGTTGACTGGAGGTACGGATGCGTCGTGCTGTCGTACGGAATCTGACGCTATTGGCGGTCGGAGGGGTATTGGTGTCGGTCGGAGCGGCCGCGCCCCCTTCGTCTCCGCGCTCAGCTCACACGGCCTCGCCGGCCCCGCCGAAGGTGCCGGTGGCCGTCGGCTACGGCGGTGCCGTCTCGAGCGTCGACGCGGACGCGTCCGCCGCCGGGATCGAGGTCCTCAGGAAGGGCGGCAACGCGGTGGACGCGGCGGTCGCCACGGCGGCGGCCCTCGGCGTCACCGAGCCCTACTCGGCGGGGGTCGGGGGCGGTGGCTACTTCGTCCACTACGACGCCAAGAGCCGCAAGGTGAGCACGATCGACGGCCGCGAGACCGCCCCGCGAACCGCCGACTCCGGCCTCTTCCTGGAGGACGGCAAACCGATCCCCTTCGCCGACGCCGTCACCAGCGGCCTGGGCGTGGGCACGCCCGGCACCCCCGCGACCTGGGAGTCGGCTCTCGACAAGTGGGGCAGCAAGCGGCTCGGCACGCTCCTGAAGCCCGCCGAGCGGCTCGCGCGCGACGGATTCACGGTGGACGGCACCTTCCGCTCGCAGACCGAGGCGAACCAGGCGCGGTTCGCGGACTTCCCCGACACGGCGGAGCTTTTCCTGCCCGGCGGGGCGCTGCCGGTGGTCGGCTCGACGTTCAAGAACCCCGATCTCGCCCGTACCTACGAGGAGTTGGGGCGCAAGGGCGTCGGCGCGATGTACCGGGGAGGCATCGGCAAGGACGTCGTACGGACCGTGAACAAGCCGCCCGTGGACCCGGCGTCGGGGCGCGTGGCCCGTCCCGGCGACCTGTCGGCGAAGGACCTGAAGGCCTACGCCGTGAAGCGGCAGGCGCCGACGAAGACGTCCTACCGAGGGCTCGACGTCTACTCGATGGCTCCCTCGTCCTCCGGTGGCACGACCGTCGGTGAGGCGCTCAACATCCTTGAGCGGACCGATCTCTCGAAGGCCTCGAAGAAGAAGTATCTGCACCGGTTCATCGAGGCCAGCCGGGTCGCCTTCGCCGACCGGGGGCGGTGGGTGGGCGACCCCGCCTTCGAGGACGTACCGACGAAGGAACTGCTCTCGCAGCGGTTCGCCGACTCGCGGGAGTGCCTGATCCGCGACGACGCGGTCCTGAAGAGTCCGCTCGCGCCGGGGAACCCACGGGACCCCGCCTCCTGCAAGGCGGGTGACAAGGCCGCACCGACCACGTACGAAGGGGAGAACACGACGCACCTCACGGCCGCCGACAAGTGGGGCAACGTCGTCGCCTACACCCTGACCATCGAGTCGACGGGCGGCAGCGGCATCACCGTGCCCGGTCGCGGTTTTCTGCTCAACAACGAACTGACCGACTTCTCCTTCGCGCCGGCCGACCCGGCCGTGCACGACCCCAACCTGCCGGGTCCGGGCAAGCGGCCCCGCTCCTCGATCGCACCGACGATCGTCCTCGAGAAGGGGCAGCCGGTCATCGCACTCGGGTCGCCGGGCGGTGCGACGATCATCACCACCGTGCTGCAGACCCTCACGGGCTTCGTCGACCGGGGGCTGCCGCTCGTCGACGCGATCGCCGCGCCGCGCGCGAGCCAGCGCAACGCCGCGCAGACGGAGCTGGAGCCGGGCCTTTGGGGGAGCCCGCTGCGGGCCGACCTGGAGGCGATCGGCCACTCCTTCAAGCAGAATCCCGAGATCGGCGCGGCCACCGGGGTGCAACGGCTGCCCGGCGGGAAGTGGCTCGCCGCCGCGGAGAAGACGCGTCGTGGTGGCGGCTCGGCGATGGTGGTGCGGCCGCAGTAGAGGCTCGATGCCGCGCCGCAGGGGCATGCCGCGGCGACCGCGCGAGGAGGGGGCCCCGCGCGGGCGTCGCGGTCATGTCATCGGCGCCACGCGGCGGTGTGCGCGGCGGCGAAGTCCGCGAAGTCACGGGGCGGCCTGCCGGTGACCCGCTCCACGGTGGGGTCCACGCGGTCCTCGGCCCCGTGCGCGATGGCATCGTCCATGGCGGCCAGTACGTGCGCGAACGCCTCGGGTATTCCGGTGGCGGTGAGTCGCTCCCGGAAGTCCGCCACCGGGATGGAGCGATGCCGGATCTCGCGCCCCGTGGCCTCGGAGAGCGCCTTTGCGACGTCGGTGTAGCCGAGCGCTTTGGGCCCCGTGAGCAGGTGCACCGCGTTGTGGGACCGCTCGTCGGTCAGGGCCCGTACGGCGACGGCGGCGATGTCGTCGGCGTCGACGAACGCCACCCGCCCTCGCCCGGTGGCCGTCACGATCTCGTCCGCTGCGCGGATGCTCTCGCCGTGGAGATGGCCGGGGGTGACGAAGTTCTGCATGAACCAGGAAGGGCGCAACACGGCCCATTCCGGAGCCAGTCGGCGCAGCGCCTCGTGCACCTCACCGGCTCCGGGGTCGCCCTCGGCGATGGCGGAGGAACTCAGCAGCACGAAGCGGCGCACGCCCGCCTCCAGGGCGCGCTCCAGGAACGGCACCATCAGCCGGGCGGGCGCGGCGTCACCGATGGGCGGCACCAGGTAGACGCCGTCCACGCCGCTGAGAGCCGCGCCGTGCGTGGCGGCGTCGGCCCAGTCGAAGCGGACCTGGCGGGTGCCCGGCGCAGGGGTGCGGCTCGCCACACGTACGGACACGCCCTGGTCGGCGAGTGCGGTCGCGACCCGGCTGCCCGTGGTGCCGGTGCCGCCGGTGATCAGGAAGCGCATGGTCATCGGGTCTCTCCGGAGTGTGCGGCGCCGACGGGGATCTCGCCGTCGAAGGCATCGGCGATCAGCGCGCCGTTCCAGTAGTCGCGAAAGCGCGTGATCCTCCCCTCGTGGACGGTGACGACCTGGATGTACGGCATGTCGAAGCGGCGCCCGGTGGCGACCGCGCGGCCGGTGCCGCGCAGCTCCACGACGATGGTCTCGGGGTCGTCGGTGCGGTGGACGGCTAGGTCCTCAAAGCTCCGCAGGTCGATGTGGTCGGGGTAGTCGGCCATGTATCCGCGTACGGCGTCGCGCCCGACGAGCCGGTTCGGCGCCCCGGGAAGCGCGAAGGGAAACTCGAGGACGCCGTCCGGCGCCCAGAGGGCGACCCAGCCCTCGATGTCCTTGGCGAGGAGGAGGTCCAGAGAGTGGGTGAACACGTCGGTCGCGGAAGGGTGCGGTGTCATGGCGGCGACGTTAACCTGACCCAGGGTCCGTTTACAAGTACCGGACCCCGGGTCGACTTATGCTGGGGTCTGCTCACCCCGACATCGACCCCGCCCCATCCCGAGGAGGAACCATCACCGCCCGCAAGGAGAGAGCCGACTCCGTCCGCAACAGGGCCGCCCTGCTGGCCGCCGCCGCCCGGCTGTTCGGTGCGGCCGACGACCCCGACAGCGTCAAGATGGCCGACATCGCGCAGGCCGCCGGCGCCGGCAAGGGCACGGTCTTCCGGCACTTCTCCGACCGCGTCGGTCTGGTCAGGGCGCTGGTCGTCGAGGAGACGCGGCAGCTGCGCGAGCAGGTCACCGAGGGGCCGCCGCCGCTCGGTCCCGGCGCGCCGGTGGACGAGCGGTTGCCCGCGCTCATGGCGGCGCTCCTCGACCTCAAGCTGAACCAGCGCGCGCTGATGCTGGCCCTCGAACGGGCAGGGGCCGGTAGTCCCTATCTCAATCCGGCGTACGACCTCTGGCACTCCGAAGTCGCCGGAATGCTGTCCGGCGTACACGCACGCGAGGACGCCGACTACCTCGCGCACGCCCTGCTCGCCGCCGTCCGCAGCGATCTGGTGGAACATCTGACCAGCCAGGGTGCGGAAGCCGGGCAACTGCACGAGGGGCTGCGCAAGCTCTGTGCCTCGGTCCTCGCTCACCGCGCCGGCGGCGCTCTGTGAGGCGCTGTGAGGCGGCCGGAAAACTGCGTGTAGTCGTCCCGTAACACGACTGGTGTTATCTTCCGGACCGGAAGACTCCCGGCTCCATGGGGCGGTGCTGGCTCGGATGGCAGTAGGACAACTCCCCGATCATGTAGGGGAGTTCGCGAAGTACCTGAGAGGTCTCCTGGCGCACCTCGATTCGGGCGTGGGGTGGTGCGGCGTGTTCTGGTCCCGTGACCCCGAGGGGATGCAGGCGTGCCTGGATGGCTCGGAAGTGCCCCCCTGGGACGTGGTGGAGGCGCTGCTGCACGACTTGGCCGCGGGGTACGGGGCGCAGGCCGCCGAGCGTGAGACGCAGCGGGCGCGGGCGCTGCACACGGCCTCGCTGTCCGCGTACGACGCGCGGCCCGGCGGTCGCGGGCTGCTCGGCGAGCGCCTCGACATGATGCTGACCGAGCAGCGGTTCGCCGTGGAACGGCAGGTGGAACTGGGCTACTCGCTCGCCGCCGCGGACACGCCGGACGAGGCGGAGCGGATCAACCGCGATCTGGCCTGGGTCCGCGACGACCACGAGCGGGCGACCGCCCGGTGCGCCGAACTCCGGGAGCGCGTCGAGCGGTTGGACCGGGCGGATCACCCGCAGTGGGTCGACTTCGGGACTCCGGTGGCGGACGACTTCGCGGCTGTGGGGACGGACGACTTCGACGGCGGAGCGGTGGGTGGCCCTGGCGCGGGGGCGCCGGGCGGCTTCAGAGACCGGCCGTCGGCGGCTCTCGGGGCCGAGGACGGCGGCTTCGGTGACTTCGGCGACTCGGGCGACTACGACGAGCAGACGCGGAACGCGTTCGGGGCTCCTGCCGAGGACGGCTTGGCGGCTCCTGTCGCCGACAGCTTCAGGGCCGGTGGTGCGGGCGGCCATCGCGGCACTCGCGCAGCGGAGTTGGGGGCCTTCCAGGACGGCCACGGCGTCCCGGCTCCCGATGCCCGCACTCTGTCGGCCGACCCCCCGGCGGCGCGGCCCGAAGCGGCCCCCGACGCGACCCGCGCCCCCGAGCAAGGCCACAACGTCCCCGAGCAAAACCACAACATCCCCGAGCAAGGCCACGACGTCCCCGAGTCGGGCCGCAAGTCGCGCGACACGCCCCGCCGCCAGCGCCGCCCCCGTGGTGCCCGTTTCGCGGGGTTCTCCGGGGCGGACGACGAGACCGCGGACGAGACCGCGACCGGTTCCGTCGCCGCACCGCGTACGGCCGCGCAGCCGCCCGCCGCGAACAGCCCGCGCGGCGCGCGCTACGGAAACACCGCCCAAGGGCGGGGCGGCGCCGGTGAAGACGGGCGCCGCGGCGCCCCGGGGCCGGACAGCGACGCCGAGCGGGCCACCGCCGAAGCCGTCGCCGCGCTCATCAAGCTCCGTGGCGAGGGCCGCAGCGGCGAGGCGCACGGCGTACTGGTCGAGGCCGCGGGCTGGCCCGCGCCGCGCCTGCCCGTGTTCGCCGGTGAGCTGCACCGCGCGGGCCTCGGCGCGGACTGGTCGACGCTGCTCTGGGAGGCCGCGTCCTTGCCGCCCGACCGGCTCGTCGCGCTCGCCGACGCCCTCGCCGGAGCGGGCCGCGCCGACGACTGCCGCAAGCTGCTGCGGCAGGGAGTCTCCCGGCCCGCCCCGGAGATCGCCGAGGCGGTGCTCGCGCTGATCGACGCGGGACGCGAGCGCGAGGCCCGTGCCCTGCTCGACTCCTACATCCGCGTACGGACCCCCGAGGACACGGCAAGTTGCGCGCACACCGATCCGTACCGCCTCATTCCGCTGCTCCTCCAGGCTGCCCAGGGGGTGTCGGAGGAGCGTCACTGGGATCTCGTGCACGCGCTGCGCGTCGCCGGATTCAGCGCCTGACGCGCCCGTCACGCCCGTTGCGTCTGCATGTTCTCGTGCTCTTCTCGCCCGCTTGGGTGCGAAACATGATCGACTCCGCCGGTTCACGGCGATGGTCTTGCCCAGCCCGTCGGGGAGGCTTACGTTTTCCTGTCTACGCACCAAGTCTACGGGCGTAGAAGCTCTCTGACGTCCCGTCGAAGGAGCACCTCATGGCCAACGTCGTACGCGCCGCACTGGTTCAGGCAACCTGGACAGGCGACACCGAATCCATGATTGCCAAGCACGAGGAGCACGCCCGGGAGGCGGCCCGCCAGGGTGCGAAGATCATAGGCTTCCAGGAAGTGTTCAACGCCCCCTACTTCTGCCAGGTGCAGGAGCCCGAGCACTACCGCTGGGCCGAGCCGGTGCCGGACGGGCCCACCGTCACACGGATGAGGGAACTCGCCCGCGAGACCGGCATGGTCGTCGTCGTCCCGGTCTTCGAGGTCGAGCAGTCCGGGTTCTACTTCAACACCGCCGCCGTCATCGACTCCGACGGCTCGTACCTCGGCAAGTACCGCAAGCACCACATCCCCCAGGTCAAGGGCTTCTGGGAGAAGTACTACTTCAAGCCGGGGAACGCGGGCTGGCCCGTCTTCGACACGGCCGTCGGCAAGGTCGGCGTCTACATCTGCTACGACCGCCACTTCCCCGAAGGCTGGCGCCAGCTCGGCCTGAACGGCGCGCAGATCGTCTACAACCCCTCCGCCACCTCCCGCGGGCTCTCCGCCCACCTCTGGCAACTGGAACAGCCCGCCGCGGCCGTCGCCAACGAATACTTCGTCGCCGCGATCAACCGCGTGGGCGTCGAGGAGTACGGCGACAACGATTTCTACGGGACGTCGTACTTCGTCGACCCGCGCGGCCAGTTCGTCGGCGAGGCCGCGAGCGACAAGGCCGAGGAACTGGTCGTCAGAGACCTGGACTTCGGCCTGATCGAGCAAGTACGCCAGCAGTGGGCGTTCTACCGGGACCGCCGCCCCGACGCGTACGAAGGGCTGGTACAGCCGTGAGCGACCTCCACGCCCGCCACAAGGCAGTCCTGCCGCAGTGGCTCGCCCTGTACTACGACGACCCGCTGGAGATCACCCACGGGGAGGGCCGCCGCGTCCGGGACGCGGACGGCAGGCAGTACCTCGACTTCTTCGGCGGCATCCTCACCACCATGACCGCCCACGCGCTGCCCGAGGTCACCAAGGCGATCAGCGAGCAGGCCGGGCGGATCATCCACTCGTCCACGCTCTACCTCAACCGGCCGATGATCGACCTCGCGGAGCGGGTCGCGGGCCTCTCCGGCATCCCGGACGCCCGGGTCTTCTTCACCACGTCGGGGACCGAGGCCAACGACACGGCCCTGCTCCTGGCCACCGCGCACCGCCGCTCGAACCAGATCCTGGCGATGCGCAACAGCTACCACGGCCGCTCCTTCACGGCCGTCGGCATCACCGGCAACAACTCCTGGTCGCCGACCAGCCTCTCGCCGCTCCAGACGCTGTACGTCCACGGCGGCGTCCGCAGTCGCGGGCCGTACGCCGCTCTGAGCGACGCCGAGTTCATCGAGGCCTGCGTCGCCGACCTCAAAGACATGCTCGGGCAGACACGCGGGGGAGTGGCGGCGCTGATCGCCGAGCCCGTCCAGGGGGTCGGCGGCTTCACCTCGCCACCGGACGGGCTCTACGCCGCCTTCCGCGAAGTCCTGTGGGAGCACGGCGTCCTGTGGATCTCGGACGAGGTGCAGACCGGCTGGGGGCGCACGGGCGATCACTTCTGGGGCTGGCAGGCACATGCCGCCAGCGGTCCGCCGGACATCCTGACCTTCGCCAAGGGCATCGGCAACGGCATGTCCATCGGTGGCGTCGTCGCGAGCGCGGAGGTCATGAACTCCCTCGACTCCAACTCCATCTCGACCTTCGGCGGCTCCCCGGTCACCATGGCGGCCGGCCTCGCCAACCTCACGTATCTCCTGGAGCACGACCTCCAGGGCAACGCGCGGCGCGTCGGTGGCCTGCTCATCGAGCGGCTGCGCGCCATCTGTGCCCAACTGCCCGTCGTACGCGAGGTGCGCGGCCGGGGCCTGATGATCGGCATCGAGCTGCACAACCCCGAGACGGGCCAGGCCGCTCCACAGGCGGCCGCAGCCGTCCTGGAAGCGGCCCGCGAAGGCGGACTCCTCATCGGCAAGGGCGGCGGCCACGACACCAGCGTGCTGCGCGTCGCCCCGCCGCTCACACTGACCGTGGCGGAGGCGGAGGAAGGGGCGGCGATCCTCGAACAGGCCCTGCGGAGCGTCTAGTTCACGTACCCGCGCGCACACGACCGTACGCGCGCGAACGCGCACGACCGTACGAGCATGAACGTGCACGACCGTACGAGCATGAAAGGGAGCGCCCCATCATGAGCACCCGCACCCTGATCCGCGGCGGACTCGTCATCACCGCCGCCGAGGAGATCCACGCCGACGTTCTGATCGAGGACGGTCGCATCGCGGCCCTGGCTTCCACCGGGACCCAGGAGTGGACCGCCGACCGCGTCATCGACGCCTCCCACAAGTACGTGATCCCGGGCGGAGTCGACGCGCACACCCACATGGACTTCCCGTTCGGCGGCACCTTCTCGTCCGACGACTTCGAGACGGGCACCCGGGCCGCGGCCTGGGGCGGCACCACGACCATCGTGGACTTCGCGGTGCAGACCAAGGGACAGGCGCTGCGCGCGGGCCTCGACGCCTGGTACGCCAAGGCGGACGGCAAGTGCGCGATCGACTACGGCTTCCACATGATCCTCTCGGACGTCAACGAGAGGACCCTGAAGGAGATGGACCACCTCATCGAGGAAGGCGTCAGCTCCTTCAAGCTCTTCACCGCTTACCCCGGCGTCTTCTTCAGCGACGACGGCCAGATCCTGCGGGCGATGCAGCGGGCCGCCGTCAACGGCGGGCTGATCATGACGCACGCGGAGAACGGCCTCGCCATCGACGTCCTGGTGGAGCAGGCCCTGGCGCGCGGCGAGACGGATCCGCGCTACCACGGCGAGGTGCGCAAGTCGCTCCTGGAGGCGGAGGCGACACACCGCGTGATCAAGCTCGCCCAGGTGGCGGGTGCGCCGGTGTACGTGGTGCACGTGTCGGCCCAGGAGGCGGTGGCGGAACTGGCCAGGGCCCGCGACGAGGGCCTGCCGGTGTTCGGGGAGACCTGCCCGCAGTATCTGTTCCTCTCCACGGACAACCTCGCGGAGCCCGACTTCGAGGGCTCCAAGTACGTCTGCTCGACGCCGCTGCGGCCTCGCGAGCACCAGGCCGCCCTCTGGCGCGGTCTGCGCACGAACGACCTCCAGGTGGTCTCCACCGACCACTGCCCGTTCTGCTTCGTGGGTCAGAAGGAGCTGGGCCGCGGGGACTTCTCCAAGATCCCGAACGGTCTCCCGGGCGTCGAGAACCGCATGGACCTCCTCCACCAGGCCGTGGTGGACGGGCACATCAGCCGCCGTCGCTGGATCGAGATCGCCTGCGCGAGCCCGGCCAGGATGTTCGGCCTGTACGGCAAGAAGGGCACGATCGCGCCGGGCGCGGACGCGGACGTCGTCATCTACGACCCGGCCGCCGAGCAGGTCATGTCGGCGGACACGCACCACATGAACGTGGACTACTCCGCGTACGAGGGAAAGCACGTCATGGGCCAGGTGGAGACGGTCCTGTCCCGCGGCGAAGTCGTCATCGACCACCGGAAGTTCACCGGCCATGCCGGATACGGCTCGTACGTCCCGCGCGGCACCACCCAGTACCTCGGCTAGGAGACGCGACCATGGACTTCGGACTCGTCCTGCAGACCGATCCGCCGGCCGCGCAGGTCATCAGCCTGATGAAACGCGCCGAGCGGAGCGGCTTCCGCTACGGCTGGACCTTCGACTCGGCCGTGCTGTGGCAGGAACCCTTCGTCATCTACAGCCAGATCCTGGCGAACACGGACCGGCTGATCGTCGGCCCGATGGTCACCAACCCGGGCACCCGCACCTGGGAGGTGACGGCCTCCACGTTCGCCACGCTCAACGACATGTACGGCAACCGCACCGTCTGCGGCATCGGGCGGGGAGACTCCGCGATGCGCGTCGCCGGGCGCACCCCGAACACCCTCGCCCGGATCAGCGAGGCGATGAAGGTCATCCGCGCGCTCGCCTCGGGCGAGGAGGCGGACCTGGGCGGCACCACGATCCGCTTCCCCTGGATCGGGCCGGACGCCCGCCTCCCGGTGTGGATGGCCGCGTACGGGCCCAAGGCGCTGAAGATGGCGGGCGAGGAGGCGGACGGGTTCATCCTCCAGCTGGCCGACCCGTATCTGACGGAGTCGATGGTGAAGGCGGTCCGCGACGCCGCGGCGGCGGCGGGCCGCGATCCGTCCTCGGTGACGATCTGCGTCGCCGCGCCCGCCTATCTCACCCAGGACGACTCGCCCGCCGCGCTGGCCCACGCGCGCGAGCAGTGCCGCTGGTTCGGCGGGATGGTCGGCAACCACGTGGCCGACCTGGTGGCCAAGTACGGCGCGCACTCGAACCTGGTCCCCGAGGCCCTCACGGAGTACATCAAGGCCCGCGAAGGCTACGACTACTCCCATCACGGCCGCGCCGACAACCCCGACACGGCCTTCGTCCCCGACGACATCGTGGACCGCTTCTGCGTCATCGGTACGGCGCGGCAACACATCGCCAGACTGGAGGAGTTGAAGCGGCTGGGAGTCGACCAGTTCGCCCTGTACGCGATGCATGACGCCCGCGAGAGCGTCATCGACGGCTACGGCGCCACGGTCATCCCCGCCCTGTCGTGAGCAGACCCACCTCCAGGTCGGCGACGACCCCGTAATGATCACTGGGCCAGAGGCCGTCGGCCGGTTTGCCGAAGGCGAGGTCGGCACTGCGCACGCGAGCGTAGGCGTTCGGGTGCGCGTGCGGTGAGCCGACGAAGACGTAGTCGATCCGGCGGTGGTGCCCGGGCTGACGCACCAAGAGCTCGATGTCCTCGGCGGCGTGAGGGTTGTCGGCGGTCCAGGTGTGTCCGGGGCCGGAGCCCGCGATTTCCCACACGTCGTGAAAGTGGGTGCTTCGCCCCGAGAGCGATTGCCGGCCGGTCAGATAGCGGATGCCGGCGGAGTCGGGGTCCGCGTTGAAGTCACCGGCCATGATCGTCGGCAGGGCCGTGCGATGCCGGGCGTCCAGGTCGCTCAAGGCCAGCACCTGACGCTCCCGTTGCGCTTCGGCGTCGAGGCGGAAGGACGTCGTGGGCGCGATGAACAGCACGTCGCCAAGGCCGGGCAGCGGCACGTGGGCGGCCGGGGTGAGCCAGGGGACGTCGGGCGCGCCCGCTCCGCGCTGGTCCAGGACTTCGACGATGCGGTGCGGCCACCGCGTCGCGATGGCCGTCCCGCCGTACCGATCCGCGTAGGGCGGGGCCGTCGCGGTGGTCTGCGACTGGTGGGTGCCGTGCAGGCCCGTCCCCTCGATCAGACCGGGCAGCTGGTCCGGCAGGACCTCCTGGAAGGCGACGAGATCCGGCGCGAGCCGCCGCAGTTCGGCGTTGATCAGCGCCGCACGCGCGACGGCGTCGCCGCGGCCGTTCCAGACGTTCAGCGTCACGACGCGCAGTCCTGCCGCCATCGAGTTCCTCTCCCCGGTCGCTTGCGGTGGTGCTTCCTCGCGGGTGCTGCCGTGCCGTCGGGCGCTCACGGCTGCCGGACGGCGATGACGTCGAACTCCAGCGTCACCTTCGGGCTCACGAGAACGGAGGTCGCGGCGTTCCAGTTCACACCCCAGTCCTCGCGGTTGACCGTGACGCTGCCCAGGAAGTTGACCCGCAGCTCGCCCCGCGAATCCGTCTCGGCGGCGGTCAGCTCGACGCGGAGGGTGACCGGTTTGGTCACCCCGCGCATCGTCAGATCGCCGGTGACGTCGTAGGTCGTCTCGTCGACCGGCTCCACCTCGGTCGAATCGAAGGTGATGACGGGGTGGTTGTCCGTGTCCAGAAACGTGCCGCGCAACTGGGCGTCGCGCTGCCGCTGGTGGGTCTGGAGACTCGCCGCCCGGATCGAGAGGCGTGCGCTGGACTTCGACGGTTGGTCGCCGAACAGATAAGCGCTGCCCTCGTACTCCTCGAACTCCCCGCGGACCTTGGTGGACAGAGTGTGCCGGCCGACGAATCCGATCCGGGAGTGGGCGGTGTCGAGGACATAGGCGCCGGTCAGCTCGTCGAGGCCGATCGTGGTCGGCATGGTCTTTCCTGCCTTTCTGGTCGGTGCGCGTGGACGGCTGGGCCCGGCCCTGCGGCCGGGGCACCAGCCGTCGGGGATATCGGCTAGCCGAACTGGCCGACCTGGTAGTCGCCCGCGGGCCGCTGAGTGAGGACGTTCAGGCGGTTGAAGGCGTTGATGAGAGCGATGGTCGACACCAGGGCGGCGAGCTGGTCCTCGTCGTAGTGCTTGGCGGCGTTCGCCCACACCTCGTCCGGGACACCACCGGCCGCGTCCGCGATCCTGGTGCCCTCCTCCGCCAGCTCCAGGGCGGCCCGCTCGGCATCGGTGAACACCGTGGCCTCGCGCCACGCGGCGACCAAGTGGAGGCGCAGGGGGGTCTCCCCGGCGTGCACGGCCTCCTTGGCGTGTATGTCGATGCAGAATCCGCAGCCGTTGATCTGGCTGACGCGGAGTTCGACCAGCTCCCGCGTCGCGGCCGGCAGCGTCGACTCCAGGAGTGACCTGCCCGCGGTGGCGATGTGCTTGACGACACCGGCCGAGACCGGGTTGGCGAGGAAGTCGATACGGGCTTGCATGGTGATCTCCCTTTTCTTGCCTCTTGGCCGGCCCACCGGACGGGCGGAACGGCTCTTCGCGGGATCGTCTTCGTCCCAGCAGCACCGACGAGACAGCCCCTCGAAATGTGAGGCGCGGGGGCGACGTCACATTTCGAGGGGCTGTCTCGTCGTAGGACGGAGAGGCCGTCTCGTCGGAAGACGTGGAGGCTGTCTCGTCGGAAGACGGAGAGGCTGCCTCATCGGATGAGGGCGGCTGACGCGGCAAGGGAGTGGCGACACCATGAGAACCCAGTTCGAGCCCGGAGACGGACGGATCGACCCGAGCCTGAGCGCGATCATGGGCGAGCGGCGACAGCTGATCAATCTCGCGTACCGGCTCCTCGGCTCCCTGGCCGACGCGGAGGACGTCGTGCAAGAGGCCTACGTGCGCTGGTACGCGATGTCCCCGCGCCAGCAGGAGGCCATCGAATCCCCCGGCGGCTGGCTGACGAGGGTCGCCGGCCGCATCTGCCTCGACCAGCTCCGCTCGGCGCGGGCCAGGCGCGAGAGTTACGTGGGGGAATGGATCCCGGAGCCGCTGCCCGATCGCACGGAGTGGGCCGACGGGCGGCAGGGCGGCGCGACCGCCGATCCGGCCGACCGGGTCACTCTCGACGAGTCGGTCAGCATGGCCTTCCTCGTCGTACTCGAATCGATGACCCCGGCCGAGCGCGTCGCGTTCGTCCTGCACGACGTCTTCCGCTACTCCTTCGCGGAAGTGGCCGAGATCGTCGGGCGCAGCCCGGCGGCGTGCCGCCAGCTGGCCTCATCGGCGCGCCGCCGCATACGTGCCGCGCACGAACCCGCGACTCCGGCGGCCCGGCGCGCCACCGTCGTCAAAGACTTCAGGCACGCCTGGGAGACCAAGGACATCGCCGCGCTGATCGGTCTCCTCGACCCCGATGCCACGGCACTTGCCGACGGCGGAGGACTGGTCAACGCCGCGCCCCGCCCCCTCGTGGGAAGCGAGGAGATCGCGCGCTACCTGGTCGCCGTCTCCGTCGTCATCGACGGCCAGGCGTTCGACCAGAAGATCCTTGAGCGCACGGTCAACGGCCAGCCCGGCCTGGTGGTCCAGCACGACGGCGTCACCACGTCGGTGCTGGCCTTCGACATCGCGGGCGACCGGATCACCCGCTTGTGGGCGATACGGAACCCCGAGAAGCTCAGGTCCTGGACGTCGTACGGCAAGGCGCTGAACTGAGCCGAGGTGTCCTGCGGAGGGGCTGGTTGCTCCATCACCAAGTCGGCAGGTTCCGCCCTCTATAGGCCCCGTGGCGGGCCGGTCCCGTCGGCAGGCAGGTTCCGCGGCGGGCCGGTTCCGCCGGCAGGCAGGCTCCGCGACGGGCCGGTCCTGCCGACGGGCTTTGCCATCTGCAGGCCCTGTGACGTGAATGGGCGCGGGCGGGTCAGTCCGTGACGTCGATCTTGCCGTTGAGCTTGGCGGGGACCGAATCCGCGGGGGCGGGGGACATGCCGCCGGTGATGCCCTTGAGGAGTCCGGCCATGTCGACTCCCGTGGTGGAGCTGAGGAGTTCCATGCCTTGGGCGACGTTGTCGGCGACCGTGCGGGAGAGACTGCTCGCGCCGTCGGTGGAGATCACGGTCATCTTGTCGATGGCGCCGAGCGGTTCCGCCGCCTTGGCCACCACGACGGGCAGGACCTCGACGAGCATCTGCAGCACCGCCGCGTCGCCGTACTGCGCGAACGCGTCGGCCTTCTTGCGCATCGCCTCCGCCTCGGCGGCTCCCTTGGCGCCGATCGCGGAGGCGTCGGCCTCGCCCTCCAGACGAACGGCGTCGGCGAGCGCCGCCCGCTGGGCCTTCTCGCCCTCACCGGTCAGACGGGCCCGCTCCGCGTCGCCCTCCGCCTGCTTGACCAGGGAGACACGGCGGGCCTCGGCCTCCTGCTCGGCCTGGTAGCGCGCGGCGTCGGCGGGCTTGCGGATCTTGGTGTCCAGCTCGCGGTCGGTCAGGGCTGCCTGCCGCTGGGCGACCTTCTCCTGCTCGCTGAGGACCTCCTGCTGGCGGGCGGCCTCGGCGAGCGGTCCCGCGGCCCCTGCGCGGGCGGAGGCCTCGTCGGTCTCGGCCTTGATCTCGGCCTGCTTGAGGGCGAAGGTCCGCTGGGCGATCGCGATCTCCTCCTCGGCCTTCAGCCGGGCCTGCTCGGCGGCGCGGCGCGCCACGGCCTCGGCGATGTCGGCCTCCTGCTTGGCGCGAGCGGCTTCGGGGCGGCCGAGGTCCTCCAGGTAGGAGCCCTCGGTGGTGATGTCCTGGATCTGGAAGGCGTCGAGCACCAGGCCCTGCCCGGACAGACTCGCCTCCGCCTCCTCGGCGACCTGCCCGGCGAACGCGGCACGGTCGCGAATGATGTCCTCCACCGACATCCGGCCCACGATGGAGCGCAGCGCGCCGGAGAGAACCTCCTGGGTGAAGCCGACGATGCCGCCCTGCTGGGCGAGGAAACGCTGCGCCGCGGCGCGTATGGAGTCCTCGGTGCCGCCGACCTTGACGATCGCGACGCCCTCCAGGTTGGCCTTCACGCCACGCAGCGTGACCGCGCCACGCACCGCGATCGGGATGTGCCGCGAGGAGAGGTCGAGCGTGAACTTCTGCTGCACGAACGGCACGACGAACACGCCGCCGCCCACCACGACCTTCTGGCCGCTGTTGTCGGTGGAGATCAGACCGGTGTCGGGGTCGGTGGACTTCTTGCCGCGCCGCCCGGTCACGATGAAGGCCTCGCTCGGCCCGGCGACCTTGTAGCGGGTCACGACGACGAGCGCGAGCAGGACGAGGAGTACGACTACTCCGATGACAGCGGTCAGGACTGGACTCATGGTGAATTCCCCCCTGCCTCCCCGGGGGGACGGCAGATCGGTGATGTTGTACGTGTACGTGTAGGTGGGCGCGCAGGTGTACGCGGTCGCGGTCGCGGAGGTGAAGGTGAAGGCGGACGTGGAGGTGGACGTGGGGGTGGGGGGTGTGCGGTTGGTCAGCGCCGCACGGGGCGGACCGCGACCGAGGTCGGTGACAGTGCCGCCTCCACCCAGATCTCGGTGCCGCGGGTGACGGCCTCGCCGCTCCTGGCGGCGAACTTCACCGGCTGGCCGCCCAGTTGCAGCAGCACTTCGCCGTACCCGTCGACCGGGATTCCGGTGACCACGGCGCCCGCGGTCCCCACGAGGTCGTCGCCCCGCGGAGTGGTCGCGGTCTGGTCCCGCATCAGGGCGCGGCTGAACTTCCACGTCAGCCAGCCGGCCCCCACACCGACGGCCGTGCCGACGGCGGTGGCACCGCCGACGCCGAGCCCGGTCGTGCCGAGCACGATCGCACCGCCGAAGCCGAGCATGGACACGAATCCGGCGACCACGGGAAGGGACAGCAGCCCGTCGAAGAAGCCGTCGAGGACTCCGATGCCGTCGAAGAGCCCTTCAAGGACCCCGTCGAAGACGAGAGAGAGGACCAGCAGTGCGATTCCCGCGATGCCAAGACCCAGAAAGACGGTCACCTGAGCACCTCCTCAACTTGCCGGATGTCTAGGTGAGGTGGTGATCGTCGCATGCGGGGGAGGAGGCGCACATTGCCGTAACCCGGCAATCATCAAAGGTCTTTCATGCCGGTTCACGTATCGGCCGGGACGACGCGGTCGGTCCCGGGGAGGGCGCGGCACAGCGACGAACCACGATTGATTTTTCGGGCCAAGGTAGTTGCGGTACGCAGCTGGCGCGATCCGGTCGACCGGGAGCAGGATTGTCGGCACCGCCGTCCGGGGAAGCTGGCGGGGAAGCCAGCTCCGAAGGCGCTCAAACACCTGCCGGTACCAGCATCACCACCAGTACCTGACCTGAGTTGACTCGCGTGGACCCGCGTTGACCCGAGTAAGGAGCCTGGGCATGGATTTCGGACGTGTGCCGCAGACCGATTCGCCCGCCGCGTGACCGGCACCGTCCCCACGGGGCCGACCGCCGCGGAACCGGGCGACACCTCCCAGACCGTCGCCGACGACGGCCGCGTCGAGCTGCGCCCCGGAGCCTTTCCGGAAGACAGCCGCTTCGCCAACGACGACCTCAAGCCCATTCCCCTCGCCGAACGCCACTGGAGCACCTACAACTTCGCCGCCCTATGGGTCGGCATGGCTCACAACATCCCCTCCTGGACCCTTGCCTCGGGCCTGGTCGCGCTCGGCATGGACTGGCGCCAAGCGGTCTTCACCATCGCGGCGGCCAACGTGATCGTGCTCCTCCCGATGCTCCTGACGGGCCACGCGGGCCCGAAGTACGGCATCCCCTTCCCCGTCCTGGCCCGCGCCTCCTTCGGCCTGCGCGGCGCGAACCTGCCCGCCCTGATCAGGGCGGCCGTGGCCTGCGGCTGGTTCGGCATCCAGACCTGGATCGGCGGCCAGGGGATCTACGTCCTGCTCAACCAAGCCTTCGACGGGGCGTGGAGCGACGAGTCCCGGATCGGCGGCCATCCATGGCCGTTGTGGCTCTGCTTCGTGCTGTTCTGGGCCCTCCAACTGGCCATCATCTACCGGGGAATGGAAGCGCTGCGGCGCTTCGAGAACTGGGCGGCGCCCTTTGTGCTCGTCGGCGCCGTCGTACTGCTCGTGTGGATCGCGAACAAGGCGGGCGGCTTTGGCCCGCTGCTGGACCAGCCGTCCACACTGGGCTGGGGCGGCGACTTCTGGCCGGTGTTCTTCCCCGCACTGATGGGCATGATCGGCTTCTGGTCCACGCTGTCCCTGAACATCCCCGACTTCACCCGGTTCGGGAAGGGGCAGCGGGCGCAGGTGTGGGGTCAGACACTCGGGCTTCCGACCACCATGACCGCGTTCGCGCTCCTGTCGGTCCTGGTCACCTCCGGTTCGCAAGCGGTGTACGGGGAGCCGATCTGGGAGCCCGTCGACCTGGCCGCCAAGGCCGACAACGTCTTCGGGCTCCTCTACGCACTGGTGACCGTCCTGGTCGCCACGGTCTCCGTGAACATCGCGGCCAACGTCGTCTCACCCGCGTACGACCTCGCGAACCTCGCCCCCAAGCTCATCAACTTCCGTACGGGCGCGCTGATCACCGGTGTCGTGGGGGTGGTCATCTTCCCGTGGAAGCTGATCGAGACGCCCGAGCTGTACATCTTCGTCTGGCTCGGCGTCGTGGGCGGGCTGCTCGGCACGGTCGCGGGAATCCTGATCGCCGATTACTGGGTGGTGCGCCGAACGGCCCTCGACCTTGCCGATCTGTACCGCCCCGAAGGGCGCTACTGGTACACGGGCGGGTGGAACCTACGAGCCGTCGCCGCCTTCTTGATCGGCGGTGTGCTCGCCGTCGGCGGCTCGCATTCCGCGCCGGGGAAGGGGCCGTTCCCGGAGGACGGGCTGATCCCCGTGCTGAAGCCGCTCGCGGACTACGGGTGGGCGATCGGGCTCGCTTCGGCGCTGGTCGTCTACGTGGGACTGATGGCGACGGGGAGGCGCAGGGGCTCCGGGGACCCTGCGGGCTCGGTGGGAGGCCGATCGGGGGCGGCCTAACCCGGGCGCACTGCCGTCACCAGCCACACCCCCGCCCGCATCCGCACGCCGTACTCGGTCGCGTGCGTCCGGAACGCCCCTTCCAGCGCGGCCCGCGTCCCCGCGGAGACCGTCCTGCCCGGAGTGCGCGAAAGTATGAAGTCGACGGCATCGGAGGGGGTTTGCCCCCACACCGTCTCCACCGGAACGGGAGTCACCGTCACGTCCCCGTAGGCGGTGAGCACCTCAAAGATGCGGGCCGGGTCCGAGAGGGAGGCCATGGCGGCGCGCGCGGCGGTCGCGTCGGCCGCGGCTGCGGGGGCGTCGGGTGCTGCGGTCTCCGGGCTTGCCTCAAGGCCTTCCTCTTCCGCGAGGAGCTTGGCGACGAGCCCGAGCGTCCGGGACTCCTCGGTCTCCTGGTCGACGGGCTGTGGACAGACGAACACCAGCCGCCCGCCGGGACGCAGCGCACGAGCGATGTTTGTGAACGCGGCGGTGTGGTCGGCGAAGAACATCACCCCGCCACGGCTGATCGCGACGTCGTAACCGGCCGCCGGGAAGGGGTGGATCTGGGCGTCGGCCTGTTCGTACGCCGCATTCGTGATGCCGTCAGAAGCGGTGCTCGCCCGAGCGCGGTCAAGGAGCGGCGCCGAGATGTCCACCCCTACCGCGTGACCCTGCGCGGCGCGACGGGCCGCGATGCGGGTGGTGACGCCCGCGCCGCAGCCGATGTCCAGGACGCGGTCGCCGGAGCCGATGGCCGCGGCTTCGAAGAGGGCGTCGTTCACCCCGGACAGCATGGTGTCGTAGCGCTCGTGGTGCGTGGCCCAATGGGCGCCCAGGTGGCCGTTCCAAGCCCTGGCCTGGCAGGAGTTGGAGTCCGCTGGCGCCTGCGTGGTCATGAGGTCTCCCTGGTGTGGTGGGCGGAGTGCTGCGCCGAGAGGGCGCTCTCGATGCGGTCGACCGCCGTGAACGCGCCGAACGAGATCAGCTGCACGAGGCAGTGGTCGCTGAACGGCGGCTTCTTCCACGCCGCCACGTCCTCGTCGGTGATGCGGTACGGAGCGAGCGCGGCGAGCAGCGCGAGTCGTGCCCCCGGGCGGGACGCACGGTGGGGCAGGGCTTGCCAGGACAGCGGCGGATGCGCGCCGTCCCACGCGGCCACCGTCGCCTCCACGAGCGTCCGGTCGACGTCGTCCAGCAGGCCGGCGCCCCTCGCCGCCGCCGACCGCAGCGCGGCATAGGCGGAACCGATGGGTGTGCCGGCGGCCCAGGAAGGGCCGGGCTGGAGGTCGTCGAGCAGAGCGAGCGAGTCGCCGGGGGTGCAGGAGCGACGCACGGTCTTCTGGAGGGTGCGGCCGCCGATCGAGCGCACCGCCCGGAAGCGCTGCGCGTTGCACGGCAGTATCTTCTCGGTGATCAGCGACGACGCGACGCGGTTGATGAAGTGGAAAGTGAGCGCCGTGCCGATGTGCGCGGGGGCATGGGCGCGCGGGAACGGCGGCGGGCCGAGCTCCGGCGCCTGAGGCGTCCGGGTGGCCTTGCCCCAGGCGAGCAGCCTTGCCTGCGCCGGGTCCTCGGGCTGCTCGCCGCGCAGCACCCGTTCGGCGACGCGGTGGTCGCCGGTGGCGTGCAGCATCATCGTGTGCGCGCTCACGCAGAACGGGCAGCGGTTGGCGAGCGAGACGCCCACGGCGACCAGCTCGCGGTCGGTGCGGGTCGTGCCGCCGCTGCCGAACGCCTCGTCACCGCCGGCCAGCAGGGACTCGCGGAGCAAGGCCCAGGCCGCGGTGAACAGTTCCGGCGCGGGGCTGAGGGCGACGAGCGGAGCGGGCTCCGCGATGCCGAAGTCCTCTGCCATCTGCGTGTACGCCTCGGCGGTCCTGCCGGTCGCGGACTTCGCGAGTACGGGATCGGTGTATCGGTAAGTTGCCATGCCCCGATGGTCGGGGCGCCGGGTGCCTCGGGTCGTCGTCCGGCGGAAGGCAGTTGGGAGTACGTCATCGGGGCCGTTCGGGTCCTCGACTACTGCCCGGGGAGTAGTGCGAGAGCGGTCTGCTGGGGTGACGCGGTTGTCGGCGGCGGCCTCTAAGGTTCTGAACACGGCGGGGGATGCGCCGCGACGGGGGTGCGTGGGGCGCGAGGGTGCGGGGGCACAGATGACGGCGGACCGGGCGGGGAGATCGGCGGATCAGGTGAACGTGCGCGAGCGGGTGCGGAACCGGGTGCGGCAGGCGTGGGTCGGTGATGCGGTGCTCGCGGTCGTGGTGGGCGTGATAGTCGCGGTCGCGGTCGGTCTGGACGACGGCGGTGCGGGCTTCTTCGACTACGCCCTGATCGGGGCAGGTTCGCTGGCCATCGCCGCGCATCGCCGAGCGCCGCGTGCCGTACTCGCCGTCACCACGGCCTGCCTGCTCGTCGAGGTGTTGTACGGGGGCGCGAACAGTGTCGCGGCGATCCCGGTGGTCGCGGCCGTGCACACGGCCGCGCGAGCGGCCCACCGGGGTCTTGCCGCTGTTGCCGCGGGGGTGTTCTTGGCGGGCTTCGCGGTGGCGGGGGAGGCGTCGGACGACGTCGTGCAGCGGACGCTGCTGCTGGCCGGCTGGTTCCTGTGCGCCCTCGTCACGGGCCTCGCCGACAAGAACTGGCAGGCGTATCTGCGCCAGACCGAGCAGCGGGCCCTGGAGGCCGAGCGGACCCGTGAGGAGGCGGCGCTGCGCAGGGCGGGCGAGGAGCGGCTGCGGATCGCGCGCGAACTGCACGACTCGCTGACGCACAGCATTTCGATCGTCAAGCTCCAGGCGGGAGTCGCGGTCCACCTCGCCCGTAAGCGGGGCGAGGAGATACCACCCGCGTTGCTCGCCATCCAGGAAGCGAGCGGGGAGGCGATGCGTGAACTGCGCTCCACGCTCACCGTGTTGCGCACGGACGAGCCGACGGGGAGCCCGGCGCTGCTCGTCGAGCGTGCGCGGGCGGCCGGGCTCGCGGTGGAGCTGATGGTGCGGGGCCGGGAGCGGGGGCTGGCCGGTGAGCTGGAGCGCACCGCGTACCGCATCGTGCAGGAGGGCCTCACCAATGCGGCACGCCATGCGGGGGGCTCCGCCCGGGTGACGGTCGGGCTCGACTATGGGGAGCGGGTGTTGGGGGTGCGGGTGGAGGACGACGGGGTCGCCGACGCGGGGCGGCCGCTGGTGGAGGGGACCGGGCTCACGGGGATGCGGGAGCGGGTCGCTTCCCTGGGCGGGACGTTGCGGGCGGGGCCGAGGGTCGAGGGGGGCTTTCTGGTGCGGGCTGAACTGCCGCTGGAGTTCGGTGCTTTGCCGTCCCGGTCGCCTGAGGGGGCGGCCGGTGCGTGGGCCGAGGGGCGGGAGGGGGCGTCTGCGGAGGCGAAGGTGGCCGCTGATGCCGGGCGAGCGGGGGAGGGCGTGTGATCCGGGTGGTGCTCATTGATGACCAAGCGTTGATGCGTGCCGGGTTCCGTGCGCTGCTCGAAGCCGAGGACGGCATCGAGGTGGTGGGGGAGGCCGCCGACGGGGAGCGTGGGATCGCTCTGGTGCGGGAGTGCGTGCCGGACGTGGCGCTCATAGACGTACAGATGCCGGTGATGACCGGGATCGAGGCGACGCGTCGGATCGCCGCCGACCCCCGCCTCAGCGGCGTACGCGTCGTGATCCTCACCAACTACGGCCTCGACGAGTACGTCTTCGACGCCCTGCGTGCCGGGGCCAGTGGATTCCTGCTGAAGGACACGGAGCCCGCCGATCTGCTGCACGGCATCGAGATCGTCGCGCGCGGGGACTCCCTGCTCTCGCCCTCCGTGACCAGCAGGCTGATCGGTGAGTTCGTCGCACGGCCGCCGGACCGGGCCACCGCGCCGGGGCTGGAGAACCTCACCCGGCGGGAGCGGGAGGTCACCGCGCTGGCCGCGCGCGGGCTGACGAACGAGGAGATCGCCACGCACATGGTGATCAGCCCGTTCACCGCGAAGACGCATGTGAGCAGGGCGATGACGAAGCTCGGGGCGCGCGACCGGGCCCAACTGGTGGTCTTCGCCTATGAGTCGGGGCTCGTCGCGGCCCGAAACGCGACTTCCTAGAGCGGAAAGGGGAAATCTCTGCCCATGGCATGATCTCCGCGTGACCGTCATACCGTGCAGGCACGTCGTCCGGTTCAGATACGCCGCCGTTCTCGCGGCCGTGGTTCTGCTCGCTTCCGGTTGCGGGCTCTCGGAGGAGTTGGAGCGGGAGAGGGACCCCGGGCGTACGGCGCCGGCTGAGGGTGGGCGGTCCGCCGCGGAGGACGGTCTGTCCGCCCCTACCGGTCCTGACTCGCCTACGGGGGTCCCGGTCGAGACGGGGCCGCCGCAAGTGCCCGACGTGCCCTCGCCCTCCTGCCCCGCATCCGGGGCCCGCATCGAGGCGGGCATGGTCAGCCCCGCCATGGGGCTGCGCGCGATGAGCGTGACTCTGACCAACTGCGGCAAGGACACCTACCGCCTGAAGGGGTACCCGAAGCTGCGGGTCCTCGACGAGCACCGTGAGCCCCTCGACGTACAGGTACTCGAAGGCACCGAGCCCATCATGCTGAGGGACGACGACCCAGGCCCGAACCACTCCGTCTCACTCAAACGGGGCGAGGCGGCCTACACCGTGGTCGTCTGGCGCAACACCGTCACAGACACGACGACGACCGCCGTCAGCGGAACCTACCTGAAGGTTTCCCCGGCCCCGGGTACCAGCCCCGGGACCGTGACGCCCCAGGGCCGGATCGACCTCGGCAACACCGGGCGCATCGGCACGACCGCCTGGCAGCGCAGCCCGGCGGACGAGACGGACGGGACCAGGCCTACGGCACCCGTGCCGTCCACTCCGGCGAGCTGAACTTCGTCCGGGCGAGATCCCGCGCCCGGGCCATCTCCTCGTCCGTGGCTTTGCCGGCCGTCAAGCCGTACCGCGTGCGGAAGGAGTCAAGCATTCGTTCGATCACGGCCTCGCGGGGCAGACCCGTCTGGCGGCGCAGCGGGTCCACACGCTTCTTCGCGCTCTTCGTGCCCTTGTCCGAAAGCTTCTCGCGGCCGATGCGGAGCACCTCGACCATCTTCTCCGCGTCGATGTCGTACGACATGGTCACGTGGTGCAGCACGGCGCCGTGCCCCGAGGCGACGCGCTTCTGGGCGGCGCCCGCGACCTTGCCCGCGTCGGTGGCGATGTCGTTGAGGGGTTGGTACCACGCCTTGATGCCCATGTCTCCGAGGGCGTCGAGCACCCAGTCGTCCAGATAGGCGTAACTGTCGGCGAAGGACAGGCCCTGTACGAGGGAGTCGGGGACCGAGAGCGAGTACGTGATGGCGTTGCCCGGCTCGCAGAACATGGCGCCACCGCCACTGATCCGGCGCACGACCTCGATGCCGTGCCGGTCGGCGCCCGCCGGGTCCACTTCGTTGCGCAGCGACTGGAAGCTGCCGATGACGACCGCCGGGGACTCCCACTCCCACACGCGGAGCGTCGGCGGGCGGCGCCCGGCGGCGACCTCTGCGGTGAGCACCTCGTCCAGAGCCATGAGCAGGGCGGGGGACTGCGGGGCCTCGTGGATCAGCTGCCAGTCGTAGTCGGTCCAGTCGGTGGCATGCGCGAGGGCGCGGCGCACCGCGACCCCCACCCCCTCCGACGTGAGTCCGTACAGCACGGCGTTCTCGGGGAGCGCGGCGTCGATGCGGGCGGCCAGGCCCGCCGCGTCGGTGTCGGCGGGGGCGCCCTCCAGGGCGCGGCTCAGCGCGTCGAACGCCTCGTCAGGTTCCAGGAAGAAATCCCCCGCCACCCGCACCTGGCGCAGCACGCCGTCCTCGACCTCCAGGTCCACGACGACGAGCTTGCCGCCGGGGACTTTGTACTCACCGTGCACTCTGTTTCCTCCGGGCCTGGCCGAATCGTGGAGACCGGCATCGTGAACGCCGGCCGGAATCGCGGACACCGTAAGCCTGCGATTTCATATCAGGACAACTCGGCCCACTAGGGATAGATTCCCGCACAGGGTGGTCAGTCGTCCCTCGGCACCGCCGGCCCTGACGGGAGCTGACGAGGAATACATGAGCCACGCAGAGACGAACGACCAGACCACCGCCGGGGCGTCACCGGCCGTCAAACTGACCCTCGCGACACTGACGATGATGGTCGTCGGCTCGATGGTCGGCGCGGGAGTCTTCTCGCTGCCACGGCGGTTCGCCCAGGAGACCGGAGTCGCCGGTGCCCTGATCGCCTGGACCATCGCCGGTACGGGCATGCTGATGCTCGCGTTCGTCTTCCAGACCCTCGCCGTCCGCAGACCGGATCTGGACGCCGGTGTCTACGCCTATGCGAAGGCCGGGTTCGGCGAGTACCTCGGCTTCTTCTCCGCGTTCGGATACTGGGCGAGCGCGTGCGTCGGCAACGTCACCTACTGGGTGCTCATCATGTCGACCGTGGGCGCCATCTGGCCGGCCCTCGGAGACGGCGACACCCTGCTCGCCGTGGTCCTCTCCTCGGTCGGACTATGGGCGTTCTTCCTGCTGATCCGCCGTGGCGTCAAGGAGGCGGCGGCGATCAACAGAATCGTCACCGTCGCCAAGATCGTGCCCATCCTCGTCTTCGTGATCCTGGCGCTGGTCTTCTTCGAGCCGTCCGTGTTCGCGGACAACTTCGGCGGCGCCGACTACGCGGGATCGCTGTTCAACCAGGTGCGCGGCACCATGCTGGCCACCGTCTTCGTCTTCCTCGGGGTCGAGGGCGCGAGCGTCTACTCCCGGCACGCCAAGCGCCGCGAGGACGTCGGCCGTGCCACGATCCTGGGCTTCCTCAGCGTCTTCGCCGTCTTCGCCTCCGTCACCATCGTCTCGTACGGGATCATGCCGATGGCGGAGATCGCCGAGCTGCGCCAGCCCTCCATGGCAGGCGTGCTCGAGGAGGCCGTCGGCACCTGGGGCAAGGTCTTCGTCAGCGTAGGGCTCATCGTCTCCGTGCTCGGCGCCTACCTCGCCTGGACACTGATGGCCGCGGAAGTGCTCTTCGTCGCCGCGAAGGACGACGACATGCCCCGCTTCCTGCGGAAGGCCACCTCCGAGGACGTGCCGGTCCCCGCGCTCCTGATGACCACCGCTCTGAGCCAGGTGGTCCTGGTCGTCACGATGTTCTCCGACGACGCGTTCAACTTCGCGCTCGACCTGACCAGTGCGCTGAGCCTGATTCCCTTCCTGCTCGCGGCCGGTTTCGCCGTCAGGATCGCCCTCGGGCACGGCCGCGAGGACGTCGCCGGGCACAGCACCCGCAAGGAACTCGTGATCGCGGTGATCGCCACGCTGTACACGGCGTTCCTGCTGTTCGCCGCCGGGCTCAAGTTCGTCCTGGTCTCCTTCATCCTCTACGCCCCCGCGACGTTCCTCTTCGTCAAGGCACGGCGGGAACAGAACCGGCGCCTGTTCTCCCCTCGCGAGGCCCTCATCTGCGCCGTCTCGATCGTGGGCGCCGTCGTGGGCGTGATCGCCCTCGCGGTGGGCTGGATCGAGCTCTGACCGGACCCCGACCCTGTTGCCACCGACCGAAAGGCGCCCCGTGACCAGCCACGACACCCCCGCCACCCCGACGTTCGGTGTCCACTCCGAGGTCGGCAGGCTGCGCAAGGTACTGGTCTGCGCACCCGGGCTCGCCCACCGCAGGCTGACCCCCACCAACGCCGACGACCTGCTCTTCGACGACGTCATGTGGGTGGAGAACGCCCAGCGCGACCACGCCGACTTCGTCATCAAGCTGCAGCAGCGCGGCGTCGAGGTCGTCGAACTGCACGACCTGCTCGCCCGGACCATGGCGATCCCCGAGGCCAGGACCTGGCTCCTGGACCGGAAGATCACCGCGAACGAGGTCGGCATCGGGCTCATCGACGACACCCGCGCCTTCCTGGAGACGCTGGAGCCCCGGCAGCTCGCCGAGTACCTCATCGGCGGCCTGGCCACCGCGGACCTGCCGGACGAGTTTCGCTCCGGATACGCCGCGCTCGTGCGTGAATCCACCGGCGTACGCGAATACCTGATGCCGCCGCTGCCGAACACCCTGTACACCCGCGACACGACGTGCTGGCTGTACGGAGGCGTCACGCTCAACCCGCTGTACTGGCCCGCCCGGCACGACGAGACACTCCTGATGAAGGCTGTCTACCGGTTCCACCCCGACTTCACCGGCGCCACGGTGTGGTGGGGCGACCCGGAACTCGACTGGGGGCAGGCGACGTTCGAGGGCGGCGACATCATGCCGGTCGGCAACGGCGTCGTCCTGATGGGCATGAGCGAGCGCACCTCGCGTCAGGCCATCACGCAGGTCGCCGCCTCGCTGTTCGAGAACGGCGCGGCCGAGCAGGTCGTCGTCGCCGGTATGCCCAAGCTGCGCTCCGCGATGCACCTCGACACCGTCTTCACCTTCGCCGACCGCGACATCGTCACGCTCTACCCGAAGATCATGGACGCCGTTCACTCCTTCACGCTGCGCCCCAGCGACAAGGCGGCGGGCGTCGAGATCACGGACGAGGGCTCGCGTACGTTCGTCGACGTGGTCGCCAAGTCACTCGGCCTGCCCGGACTGCGCGTCATCGAGACGGGCGGGGACGTGTACGCCTCCGAGCGGCAGCAGTGGGACAGCGGCAACAACGCCGTCGCCCTCGAGCCGGGCGTCGTCTTCACCTACGACCGCAACACCCAGACCAACACGCTGCTGCGCAAGGCAGGCGTCGAGGTCATCACCATCGTCGGCGCCGAACTCGGGCGCGGTCGCGGCGGCGGACACTGCATGACGTGCCCGCTCGTCCGCGACGCCGTGGACTTCTGAACCGGCCGCCGGACCGCTCAGTACCTCTGGGCCTTGACCAGCTTCGCGGAGAGCTTCGGCTCGGGGGGCTCGTGGCTGATGGCGTACCGCTGGGCCCGCTTGCCCGGTTCGAGGTTCTCCGTGCCGACGTAGCGGGTCTCCGCGACCTTGCCCGAGGAGTCGACGAAGTCGACCCGCACGGCGAAGTCCGCCGTCTTGTCGCTCCTGTTGGTGAAGGTCACCACGGAGGCGAGCACCCCACCGGTCTCGGAGCGCGGCTTGCCCGTCATGGAGACGTCGGACATCGCGTTGCCCCGCCCGTCGACGCCCTTCAGGGCGTCCTCGGCTGCCTGGTTGGCCCGTTCCGTGTCGGCGGACACGGACGCCTCGAACTCGTCCGCGCGCTCGGACGCGGAGGCCTCGGCCTCGGAGGCCGAGGCGCGCGCGGACTCGGCGGCCTCCGAGGCCCGCGACTTCAGCGGCGACGCGGTCTTCTCCGAGAAGGAGGACTCATCGGGGGCGGTCGGCCGTTCGCTGACCGTCCCGCTGCCCTCGGAGGACGGGGCGTCGCTGTCGGTGCCGCACGAGACGAGCGCGGCGGCGGCCGTCACCGTGGCGGCGAGCGTGAGGACGGCGGACACCGCGGGCTTGCGTGCGGCGGGGCTGGTGGTGTGTGTGGGGCGCCGCTTCCCGTGGGGTGGCAAAGGGTTCATTCGCTGCGGTCCTTTCCCTGAATCCGTGTGCTCTGCGTGCGGCTTGCGTCAGTACCGCAGCGCGCAGGCGATCCGGCCGCGGCCGGTGAGTGTGCCCTCGGGTACGAACCGGACCTGCGCGCCGGTGTCCAGGGCACGCTCGACGATGTCGTCGACCACGTCGTCCACCGCGTCGAAGTCATCGCCGTCGGCCGGTACGAGATGCCCGCCGTCGTCGCGCACGGTCGCCTGGTAGGTGTCCTCCACGGCGAGGAGGCGCACCCGGTCCGTCGTCACGTTCTGCCAGACCTCGTCAAGACCGGCGGCATACTGGCGCCGCCCCTGCGCCGCGTCCAACTCATGGACGACGGAGTCGAGGTCGGCCTTCTCGCGGGTGGCGAGGAAGGGGCGTGCCGCCTGCCACACCGCGTCCGCGGGGCCGTGCGCGAGGCCGCCGTGCGGCAGCCGAGTGGCCGCCTTGATGACCGTGCCGACGTCGTCGAGGAGGGAGAGCGCCTGGGCTTCCCCGGCCACGAGCAGGGGGCGTGGGTGGGCGTGGAGCACACCGGCCGCGGTCTGGTCGGCCTCGCGCAGGAACTTGCGCGTGTGCTCGTCGCGGAAGGTGCTCGGCAGGTCGCCGATCCGCTCCTTGCGCTCGGCGTCGGGGTCGTCGAGGGTCCGGGTCAGCGGGAAACCGTCCGCCGTGTGCTCGACGACCCGCTCCGGGGTGCCGCTCCACAGCGAGACCCGGGCGGCCGAGACGGCGAGGACCCAGTACGGACGTTCGGCGGCCTGGGCCGCGACGACGTTGCGCGTCAGGAAGGTGTCCGAGAGCACCACGCGCGACGGCACCGTCCTGGCCAGCGACCACACCTGGTGCTCGCCCGGGGCGGCGAAGAGGGCGAGCCCGTCCTCGGCGTGCACGAGGTCGATCTCCGCCACCGCCCGGTCCAGCTGCGCGGCCACCTCGATCCGCTGCTCCCTGGCCACGGCCGGGTCGGACTTCAGGCGCTCCTTGGCCTCGGCGACGAGGTTCCGCAGCCGCACGGGGTCCTGGGCGTTGTCCGGCTCCCTGCGGTGGGTCGGCAGCAGGACCGTGACGGCGGGGTAGGGGCGCGGCCGGCGCAGCTCGGCCAGTGTGGCCGGATTGAGGGAGGGATGCATGGAATGACCCTTTCGGGGCGGGGCGGCGGATGAGGAGCCCTCCGGGAGGGGTTTACGCCATGAAATGCACCTTATGCCGGTTCCCTGGCCATGGCATTTCCCCCAGGCGTGGCACGGGCGAGCAGGCTTTCGCTGCGGCGGCGCAGTTTGCAGGGGCCAGACCCGGGAGTCGCCCCGGGTGTCGTCCCACTAGGGCGGGAAGGGTCTGTTCATGCAGGTGGGGCCGTAGGGGCGAGGCGTAGACAGGCCCAGGGCCCGGGTCACGTGGGATTCATCTCGAATCCATGCCCCCTTCCCCTGGGCCGTACGGATTGTCAGTCCGGCGTGCTCTCATGGATGCATGATCGAAGCGATCGAAGACTTTCTCGTACGTGGCGTCCCCGATGTCGAAGAAGCCCTCCGCAAGGCCGCGGCGGCCGAGGTCATGCCGCGGTTCCGGCAGCTCGCCGAGGGCGATGTCGTCCAGAAGAGCGGGCCGCACGACCTCGTGACGGTGGCCGACCGGCTCGCCGAGGAGCAGCTGACGGAAGCACTCACCACGCTGCTCCCCGGCTCCGTGGTCGTAGGAGAAGAAGCGGTGCACGCGGACCCCTCGCTGTACGAGGCGATACGCACCGACGCGGCGGTATGGATCGTCGACCCCGTGGACGGCACACGGCAGTTCGTGCACGGCAACCCCGGATTCTGCATGCTGATCGCGCTGGCGTGGCGCGGCGAGGTGATCGCCTCCTGGACATACGCCCCGGCGCTCGACGAGATGGCGGTCGCCCTGCGCGGCAGGGGCGCCTGGCTCGACGGCGAGCGGCTCGTGGCCGGTTCGCCCGGGGAAGTCCTGGAGGTGGCGACCTCGCACCCGGACTTCACCACGCCCGAGCAGAAGGACGCACTGCTGGGCCTGCGCGTGGCGGGTGTGGCGCCGCGCCCCTGCGGCTCGGCCGGACTCGAGTATCTGGCCATCGCCAGGGGTGAGCTGGACGCGGTCGCCTTCTCCTGGGAGCTCGCCTGGGACCACGCGGCGGGACTGCTGCTCGTGGCCGAGGCCGGTGGCAGCAATCGGACCGTCTCGGGTGAGCCCTTCCGAATAGAGGGCGGCAACGCACTGCCGTTCACCGCAGGGCGGGATGCCGCCACGGTCGACCGGGTGGTGGAACTGCTGTCGGCCGCAGCCTGATCTGCGGGACACCGCACGGCGGGAAATTGAAACGCACGGTGGTGACCTCGAACTCCGTGACGGTGCCGACGTCCGGCCAGTCCGCGGGGTCGAACAGAAGATGCCCCAGATCCACGAAACCGGTGATCGGCAGCCCCAGGTCGACGAAGAGCCCGGTCCGCCCCGGGCCCCACGGCAGCTTGCTGACCGTGCCGGTCAGGCGGGTGCCCCGAGGGAGTGGGCCGCCCGTTTCCGACGCCGTCATGTTCCGGCTGTGGCGGGCCCGCTGCCAAGCGGCCTCGAACTCCGCCTCGGAGACCGGCTCACCGGTACGGACGGGGCCGCCCGCCAGTGCGCCGTACCTCACCTCGTACAGCTGAGCCCCCAGCGACTCGAACTGGCCGAGTACCCAGGCGAGTTCGTCGCGCGAGGCCGCCACGGAAGCCGGGCCGTGCGGGTCGGTGAAGGACGCCTGTCGCACGGCGACGCGGTCGTGCCCCGTCTCGAACCAGTCGTCGGAGCCCGCGTCAGCACGGCGGAACCAGTACGTCACCCGTCAGAGGCTACCCGCGCCCACGGCGCTGTCGCCGGCCCGGCCTATCCTGGGCGGCAGAGGCCATCGGCTGACAAAGGAGTCCGAAGGTGCCGTCGATGCTTGATGCCGTCATCGTGGGGGCGGGACCGAACGGTCTGACCGCTGCCGTCGAGCTGGCCCGCCGCGGCTTCTCGGTGGCCGTGTTCGAGGCCAAGGACACCGTCGGCGGCGGTGCGAGGACCGAGGAGCTGACGCTCCCGGGGTTCCGGCACGACCCCTGTTCCGCCGCGCACCCGCTGGGCATCAACTCACCCGTGTTCCGCACCATGCCCCTCGACCGGTACGGCCTTGAGTGGCTCCAGCCCGAGCTGCCCATGGCGCACCCCTTCACGGACGGCAGCGCGGCCGTGCTGTCCCGCTCCGTCGCCGAGACCGCCGCCTCGTTCGGGCCGCGCGACGCGGGAGCGTACAGACGACTCGTCGACCCCTTCCTCAGCAAGTGGGACGGCCTCCTGCGGGACTTCATGGCGCTGCCCTCGACCGCTTTGCCGCGCGACCCCGTGGCCCTCGCGCGCTTCGGCCTCACGGGCCTGCCGCCCTCCACCTGGCTGATGCGGCGCTTCCGTGACGACCGGGCCCGCGCCCTGTTCGCCGGGCTCGTCGCCCACGTCATGGCGCCGCTGGGCGGGATCGCCACCGGCGCCGTCGGCATGGTCTTCGCGCTGTCCGCGCACGCCCGCGGCTGGCCGGTCGCCCGGGGCGGCTCACAGTCGATCTCGGACGCGCTCACCGCGTATCTGAAGGACCTCGGCGGCACGGTCCACACGGACTACGAGGTCAAGCGGCTCGACGACCTGCCGCCGGCGCGCGCGTACGTCTTCGACACCTCGCCCACCGCGCTGGCCCGGATCGCGGGCCTGGGGCGCAGCTATGAGAAGTACCGCTATGGCGCGGGCGTCTTCAAGATCGATTACGCCCTCGACGGCCCTGTCCCGTGGACGGCGCAGGAGGCCAGGGCGGCGGGCACCGTGCAGGTGGGCGGCAGCAGCGCCGAGATCGGCGCCGCGCTCGACGCCGCGTCGCGCGAGAACCGCGCACCCGACCCGCCGTTCCTGATCACCGTGCAGCCCAGCCTCGTCGACCCGTCCCGCGCACCCGCGGGCAAGCAGGTCTTCTGGGCGTACGGCCATGTGCCGAACGGCTGGGACGGTGATCTCACCGACGCGATCGAGCGCCAACTGGAGCGTTTCGCGCCCGGCTTCCGTGACCGCGTCCTCGCCCGCGCCACCGCGGGCCCGCCCGCCGTGGCCGCCCGCAACGCCAACTACGTGGGCGGTGACATCGCCTGCGGCGCCGCCAGCGGCCTCCAACTGCTGCTGCGCCCCAAGCTCTCCCTCTTCCCGTACGGCACCGCGCATCCGTCCGTGTTCATCTGCTCGTCCGCGACGCCCCCCGGGCCCGGTGTGCACGGCATGTCGGGGCACAACGCGGCGAAGGCGGTCTGGCGCAGGCTCCGCTCAGGGCTATCGCGCTGATCGCCCCGCCCCAGCCCACACCCCCACCCTCTGCCTCCACCTCGATGTCGGATTCTCGCCAGCCACCCCCGCCCCCGTGCCCGATCCTTGAGGCATGACCACGAGCTCCCCGCCGCTTCCCGCGATGCATTCCGACGCCGAACGCTGCATACGTGCGGTGCAGTCGAAGGATGCCCGGTTCGACGGCTGGTTCTACACCGCCGTCACCACCACCCGCATCTACTGCCGCCCCAGCTGCCCCGTGGTCCCCCCGAAGCCCGAGAACATGAGCTTCTATCCGAGCGCGGCGGCCTGTCAGCAGGCAGGGTTCCGGGCCTGCAAGCGGTGTCGCCCCGACAGCAGTCCGGGGTCCCCCGAGTGGAATCAGCGCGCCGACCTCGTGGCTCGCGCGATGCGCCTCATCGCGGACGGCGTGGTGGACCGCGAGGGAGTCCCGGGCCTCGCCACCCGCCTCGGCTACAGCACCCGCCAGGTGGAGCGCCAACTCCTCGCGGAACTCGGCGCGGGACCCCTCGCCCTGGCCAGGGCCCAGCGCGCCCAGACCGCCCGCCTCCTCATCGAGACGACCACCCTGCCCATGGCGGAGATCGCCTTCGCGGCGGGCTTCGCCTCGATCCGCACCTTCAACGACACCGTCCGCGAGGTCTTCGCCCTGGCCCCGGGCGAACTGAGGGACCGCGCCCCGAGGTCCGCGAGCAGGGTCGCCGCCCCCGGCGCGCTCTCGCTCCGTCTCCCCTTCCGGGCCCCGCTCAACCCCGACAACCTCTTCGGCCACCTCATCGCCACCGCGGTACCCGGCGTCGAGGAGTGGCGCGACGGCGCGTACCGCCGCACGCTCCGCCTCCCGTACGGTCACGGGGTCGTCGCCCTCACCCCGGCCCCGGACCACATCGCCTGCCGCCTCGGCCTCACCGACATGCGCGACCTCACGATCGCCATCAGCCGCTGCCGCCGCATGCTCGACCTGGACGCGGACCCGGTCGCGGTGGACGCCCAGCTGAGCACGGATCGGCTGCTCGCGCCCCTCGTGGCCAAGGCGCCGGGCCGCCGCGTGCCGCGCACGGTCGACGAGGCGGAGTTCGCCGTACGCGCGGTACTCGGCCAGCAGGTGTCCACCGCCGCCGCACGCACCCACGCCGCCCGCCTGGTCACCGCGCACGGCGAGCCGGTCGACGATCCCGAGGGCGGCCTCACCCACCTCTTCCCGGCGCCAGAAGCCCTGGCCGCGCTCGACCCGGAGGCGCTCGCGCTGCCGCGCAGCCGCCGCACCACCCTGACCACGCTCGTACGTCACCTCGCCGACGGATCACTGCGGCTCGGCGTGGAGAGCGACTGGCAGAAGGCTCGTGCCCGGCTCACCGAACTGCCCGGCTTCGGCTCGTGGACCGTCGAGGTCATCGCGATGCGGGCGCTCGGCGACCCGGACGCGTTCCTCCCCACCGACCTCGGTATCCGCCGCGCGGCCCAGGAGCTCGGCCTCCCGCACACTCCGGCGGCGCTGACCGGGCGGGCTGCTGCCTGGCGTCCCTGGCGGGCGTACGCGGTCCAGTACCTGTGGGCCACCGACGCCCACCCCATCAACCACATCCCGGCCTGACAGCCGGCCTGAGAGGACAAGCCCGTGCACCGTCAGCACACCCTCATCGACAGCCCCTACGGCCCGCTGACCCTCGTGGCCACCGACGGGGTCCTCAGCGGCCTCTACATGACAGAGCAACGCCACCGCCCACCCGAGGAGACCTTCGGCGACCGCGACGCGAGCCCGTTCGGCGAGACGATCAGCCAGTTGGAGGCTTACTTCGAGGGCGAGTTGAAGGAGTTCGACCTTCACATGCGCCTCGACGGCACGCCGTTCCAGCGCACCGTCTGGCAGCAGCTGCAACTGATTCCGTACGGCGAGACCCGTACGTACGGGGAGCTCGCGGCCATTCTGGGCAAGCCCAATGCCTCACGCGCCGTCGGCCTGGCCAACGGCAAGAACCCGATCGGGGTCATCGTGCCGTGCCACCGGGTGATCGGTGCGGGCGGCTCCCTGACCGGCTACGGCGGCGGACTCGACCGCAAGCAGCGGCTGCTGGTCTTCGAGGGCGCGACAACGCCACACAAGGAGGCAGCCCTCTTCTGATCCCGACGCCGGGTCGGCCCTGACGCGCAGTGCGGACGAGTCAGCCGACCCGCACCCCGTTCTCCAGCTCCACGGTCCCCGTCCCCGCGTCAAGCGCGTCGAGCCCGGCCCGTACCCGAAGCCCCAACTCGCCCGGCAGGAAGCGGGGAAGATCCTCGCGGGCCACCAGGCGCCAGGAGAGCAGCTCGTCCTCCTGGAGCCTGATCGACTTCAGCTGGTCGTCGCCGAGCACTCCACCGTCGTACAGATAGGCGACCAGCGGGGGCCGCGTCGTGCCCGGCACCCAGTCCACCGCGAGCAGCGCCCCCAGCTCGACGTCGAGACCGATCTCCTCGGCGGTCTCGCGGCGCGCTCCCTGCCGCGGTGTCTCGCCCTCGTCCGACTCGATGGTGCCGCCGGGCAGGGCCCACCCGTCACGGTAGTTGGGCTCGACGAGCAGTACCCGCCCCTCGGAGTCCCGGAAGAGCGCGGCAGCTCCGGCGATGATGCGGGGGAGGCCCGCGATGTACGTGGCGTAATCCTGAATGGTCACCTGAAAAGGGTAGACGCGACGCGGAACCGCTACTCCTCCACCAGCGCCACGGTCCGCGCGGCCAGTTCACTGATCCGCGCCCCGTCGAAACCGAACACCGCGCTGCGCACCCGGTCCTCCAGAGGGTCCCGCCACTGCGCCGGAACAGCCTTGGCCCCGCACAGCACTCCCGCGACGGACCCGGCGGTCGCGCCGTTGGAGTCGGTGTCGAGGCCGCCGCGCACCGTCAGGGCGATGGTGCGGGTGAAGTCACCGTCGCCGTACAGGAGTCCGGCGGTCAGGACGGCCGAGTTCGGCACCGCATGGATCCAGCCGAGCCCGGAGGTCTCCGACTCGGTGGTGGCCAGTGTCTCCTCCCAGCTGAGCCCGGCCTCGTGGAGCGTGACGACCCGGCGCACCGTACGGGCGAGCCGGCAGCTCGACGGGATCACGCCGAACGCCGCGTCGAGCGCGGCGCGCGCGGTGGCGGCCGAGAAGGCGGCCGAGACGAGCGCCGCCGCCCACATCGCTCCGTAGACGCCGTTGCCCGTGTGCGAGAGCACGGCGTCGCGGCGGGCGAGAGAGGCGGCGCGGCGCGGTGCGCCGGGGTTCGTCCAGCCGAAGATGTCGGCACGGATGAGGGCGCCGATCCACTCCTGATATGCGTTCTCGTACGTCGCGGTGAGCGGTGGCTTGAGCCCGTTCGCGAGATTCCGGTACGCGGCGCGCTCCGCGGTGAACGTCTGCAGATAGGGCAGGCGCAGCAGCCACAGCTCGCCGACCTGTTCGGTGCTGAACGTGAACCCGTGCGTCTCCAGGAGGTGCAGTCCGAGGATCGCGTAGTCGACGTCGTCGTCACGGCAGCTGCCGTGCACCCTGCCGCGCATGCACTGCTGCCACTCGGGCCGCAGCTGGAACTCCTCGACCCAGGAAGGAGGTTCGGGCAGGTAGTCGGTGAGCGGCAGCGCGTCGGCCTGTCGCAGATAGCTCTCGATGCGCTCCCGCGTCCAGTAGTCGCCCCGTTCGATGGGTTTGCCGAGCATGTTGCCCGCGATCCGCCCGATCCAGCCGCCGAGGACACGGTCGGCGAGTTCCGTACGCGCTGGGGTCATGCGTCCGGTTTACCGAATTCGGGGCGGTCGTGCCCGGTCAACGCGAGCGGTTCGGCCCGGAGAGTGACACGTTTGTCTGGTTCTCGAAGGTCCCTCGGGGGCCGGGCCCAGACCCTCCAAGCGCACTGATCGATCATTACGGCGAACGCATTGGCTCGCTATCTCCAGATTTAGGGGTATTTAAGGGAGAGGTCCGAGGCTCCGATATGCGGACGGCCATGGGCAGGCGGCCCCTCCTGCGGTTATGGTCGCAGCGGCGCGACTGCCTTGACGCGAGCAAGGCCCGGAAAGCAAGGGGATGCAAGGTGGCGGACGCTGCTGGGACGGCGGGGCATGTGCTCATCGCCGCGGACAAGTTCAAGGGCTCACTCACGGCCGTGCAGGTCGCGGAGCGGGTGACGGCCGGGCTTCGCCGCGTCGCCCCGCGGGTGGAGGTCGAGGCCCTGCCGGTGGCCGACGGCGGCGACGGCACGGTCGCCGCGGCGGTCGCGGCCGGTTTCGAGCGCCGCGAGGTGCGGGTGACGGGGCCGCTCGGCGACGAGGTCACCGCGGCGTACGCGCTGCGGGACGGGACCGCGGTGGTGGAGATGGCGGAGGCGTCCGGCCTCCAGCTGCTGCCCGAGGGTGTCTTCGCACCGCTGACGTCCACGACGTACGGCTCCGGGGAGCTGCTGAGCGCCGCGCTCGACGCGGGCGCGCGGACCATCGTCTTCGGCGTCGGGGGCAGTGCGACGACGGACGGCGGGGCCGGCATGCTGGCCGCGCTCGGCGCGGTCTTCCTGGACGCGGCGGGTGCGCCGGTGGCGCCGGGAGGAGGCCCGCTGTCCACCCTGGCCACGGCGGACCTCTCCGGGCTCGACAAGCGCTTCGCCTCGGTCGACCTGGTCCTGGCCAGCGACGTGGACAACCCGCTGACGGGACCGAAGGGCGCTCCGGCGGTCTACGGACCGCAGAAGGGTGCGGCCCCGGAGGACGTCGCCGAGCTGGACGCGGCTCTCGCGCACTTCGCGCAGGTGCTCGCCGAGTCGGTGGGCTCCTCCGCCCTGGAGTACGCGAAATCCCCCGGAGCCGGGGCGGCGGGCGGCATCGGTTACGGCGCCCTCGTCGGGCTCGGCGCGAGCTTCCGCCCCGGGATCGAGGTCATGCTGGACGTCCTCGGCTTCGCGCCCGCCCTCGCGCGGGCGTCGCTGGTGATCACCGGGGAGGGCTCACTGGACGAGCAGACCCTCCACGGCAAGGCCCCCGCGGGTGTCGCGGCGGCGGCTCGCGCGGCGGGCGTAGAGGTCGTGGCGGTCTGCGGCCGTCTGGCACTCCCGGCGGAGGCCCTCGGAAAGGCGGGCATCCGCCGCGCGTACGCCCTCACTGACGTGGAGCCGGACGTGGCCCGCTGCATCGCCGAGGCGGGCCCCATCCTGGAAACGGTGGCGGAGAACATCGCGAGGGACTTCCTGAGCTAGACGCTGTGCTGGGGCTGGGGCTGGGCGCGGGACCAACGCCTTGCGCCGGTGGGAGTTGCCCGCGCAGTTCCCCGCGCCCCTTATGGGGCCCGGATTCCGGCCTCCCGCCGGTGGGAGTTGCCCGCGCAGTTCCCCGCGCCCCTTGCGGCGCCCGGATTGCGGCCTCCCGCAGGCGGGAGCCGGCCGCGCCCCTGACGGGCGCCCTCGCACCGCCGGGCGGGCTGGAGTTTCAGCCCGTCCGGCGTTTGAGGACGAACTCGGCGGAGCCGGTGACCAACGGCGACCCCCGGCCGCCGGGCGCGGGAGAACCCCGCTCTAGCCCGGCGCCAGCCGATACGCATCGAGGGCCAGCGTCATCTCCATCAGGTCCCGTGGCCGCGCAAGCGATCGCGCGGTCAGCTGTTCAAGGCGCCGCAAGCGGTTGAACACCGTGTTCCGGTGGCAGTAGAGCCGCCCCGCGGCCCGCCCCGCCGACCCCTCGCACAGCAGCCACGCGTCCAGCGTCTCCAGGAGCACCGCCCGGTCGGCCGGTTCCAGCGCGAGCACCTCCCCGAAGACGTCCGACACGAGCCGCTCCGCCAGCTCCGGCTGGCTCACCACCAGAGCCGTCGGCATCCGCTGGTCGAGCCGTACGATCCCGGTCGCGTCCGGCGGGCACGTACGCAGCGCCAGCTCGGCGAGGCGCCGCGCATGGCCGAGTTCGGAGAGCCCCGCCACCACGGGGCTGATGCCACCGGGCCCGGGGCACCGCCCCTGCAGCGCCGCGGCCAGCTCGTCAAGGCCCTCCTCGGCCCCGAGCGCCACCACGCCCACCTCCCGGTCCGTCCGCATCCGCCAGACGAAACGGAACCCGGCCCGCTGAATCTGCCGGTGGAACGCGGCACGTCCGTCGCGTCGCTCGGCCCGCAGCACCACCACCGCGTACGGCCCGCGCTCCGGCAGATCGAGCCCCGCGGCCACCCGCGCGGCGAGTCCGGGCGCCGACTGGCCCTCCAGGAGCGCGTCGAGGAGCGCCTGCAACTGCTCGTCGGTGCGGCGCCGAAGCTCCATCTCCGTCGCCCGGTAGGCGTCGGACGCGGCCGCCGCCTGCGCGTCGACCGCCGCCCACACCATCGTCGCCGACCGCATCAGGACCGCGAGCTTCTCCGAGTCCTGCCCCACCGTGCCTTCGAGCAGCGAGTCCCAGACCAGGTAGCCCGCGTTGCGGTACGAGTGCACCACCAGATCGAGCGGAAGACCCTGCTGGGCCCGGCGGCGGCCCGCCTCCTCCGCGTACTCCAGATCGCGGCGCGGTGACGCGCGCGGCGCCGAGATGGTCTCGATGCCGATGCGCATCGCCTCCTCCGCCTCCCGCCACTGCTGGTCGTACGGCAGCACCCGCGCGTACACCGGAGAGTGTTCGAAGAGTTGCCGCAAGTGTTCGTCCACCAGCTCGGGAATGCGGGGCTTCAGCGCCACGCACGCCTCCTCGAGCACCTTCCAGTCGTGGCCCGTTCGTGGCCTGCGCCCGCTCATGGATCCCCCCATCGCCGCCGCCCGCCCTGCCTCTGTCCTGCGGAGGATGCCACCGCTCGGCCACCCCTGGCAGGCCCCTGACACGGGGTGTTGTGCCCGTGCACAACCGGTGGCCGGTCCCGCTGGTCACCCGCAGCGATTCGGACACAGGCCGTGGACGGGCGGGCGCGGCGGTGCTGGGCTGAGCGCCACGCGGCGGGCCGAGCGGCACGGGCGGGCCGAAGCGACACGAACAGAGCAGGCAGAGGACAGGGGGTCCCAGGTGGGTGGTTCCGGACTGGTCGTACAGGACGCGTCGGTCGGATACGGGCCGGTGCGCGCACTGCGCCAGGTGTCGCTCGAAGTACCGGACGGTGCCGTCGTCGCCGTCCTCGGCGGCAACGGCGCGGGCAAGTCGACGCTCCTGCGCGCCATTTCACGCACCCTCGCCTTTCACCGGGGGGCGCTCACCACCGGCTCCATCCACTTCGGCGGACGGCGCATCGACTCTCTGCACGCGGACCGGGTGGTCGCCGCCGGGGTATCCCAAGTGCCGGAAGGCAGAAGGGTCTTCGCTCGAATGACCGTCGCCGACAACCTGCGCTCGGGCGCCCTCGGCTCCGCCGGAAGCCGGGCCGCGAAGGCCAGGGCCCTGGGCCGTGTCCATGAACTCTTCCCGGTGCTCGCCGAGCGCGCGGGCCAGCGGGCCGGGCTCCTCTCGGGCGGCGAGCAGCAGATGCTCGCCGTGGGCAGGGCGCTGATGGCCGAACCGAAACTGCTGCTCCTGGACGAACCCTCCCTGGGGCTCGCCCCCTTGATGGCGGCACGCATCGCCGAGACCATCCAGGAGATCAACGCCCAGGGCACCTCGGTCCTCCTCGTCGAACAGAACGCCGCGCTCGCACTGCGCCTCGCGTCGCGTGCGTACGTCCTGGACGTGGGCGAAGTGGCACTCGCGGGCCCCGCGGACGAGCTGTCCGCATCCGACGAGGTACGCCGCCGCTACCTCGGCGTGGTCGACGAGACCGCCGCAGCCGACGCCTCGCGCGGCGTCAGCGCGCTGCCGGTGCTACAGCGATGGGCGGGCCGACGATGACCGAGAACCACCCGACGGCAGATGTGACGCGAGCACGAGAAGACGACGTACCCGCTCTGGACGTCAGGGAGTTGACCGTCCGCTTCGCGGGCCTCACCGCGCTCGACGCCATCAGTTTCACCGTACGGCCAGGCACCGTGCATGCCATCATCGGCCCCAACGGCGCGGGAAAGTCCACCTGCTTCAACGTCCTGTCCGGCGTCTACCGCGCCACCGGCGGCAGCGTCCGCTTCGGCGAGCACGAGCTGACGACGATGCCTCCGCACCGCATCGCCGATCTCGGCGTCGCCCGGATCTTCCAGAACCTCGCCCTGCCGCCGCGCGCGACGGTCGCCGACAGCCTGATGCTCGGTCGCCACCGGCTGACCCGCACCGGCTTCCTCGCCGCGGGTCTACGCCTGCCGTCGGCGGCGCGCGAGGAGCGCGACCACCGCGAACGGGTCCGCGAGATAGCGGCGTTCGTCGGCATCGAACATCAACTGCACGCCCCGGCCGGCTCCTTGCCGTACGGGCAGCAGAAACTCGCCGAACTCGCCCGCGCCTTGTGCATGGAGCCCCGGCTGCTCCTGCTCGACGAACCCGTCGCGGGCATGACCGCGGACGAGCGGCAACGCACGGCCGCCGTCATCGCGGGCGTCCGCGACAGCCTCGGAATCTCGATCGTCCTGGTGGAACACGACATGGGGGTGGTGATGCGGCTCGCTGACGCGGTGACCGTACTCGACTTCGGCCGGCGCATAGCGGACGGCAGCCCGGCGGCCGTACAGAACGACCCCGCGGTCGTACGCGCCTACCTGGGAGAGGAGGCGGCCTCGTGACCACCTTCGTCGAGCTTCTCCTCAACGGCCTCTCGATGGGGTCCGTCTACGCCCTCATCGCACTCGGCTTCGTCGTCATCTTCCGGGCCACCGAAGTCGTGAACTTCGCGCACGCCTCACTGCTCCTGGCCGGCGGCTACGTCACCGCGTCCCTCCACGACGACATCGGCTTCTGGCCGGCGCTGCTCGTCGGCATCGCGGGCGCCGCCGTCGTCGGCGCCGCCATCGACTTCCTGGTCATGCGGCGCTACCGGGGCTCGGACCACAGCGTTCTCGCCATCGTCACGATCGGCGTCGACATCCTGCTCATCACCGAACTCACCCGGCGCCTGGGCACCGATGTGCTGGCGCTCGGTGATCCCTGGGGCGACTCGGTGCTCACCCTCGGGTCGATCTCCATCGCGCACACGCGCATCGCCGCGTTCGTCGCCGCCGCGCTCCTGATCACCGTCTTCCTGCTCGCCTTCCGCTACACCTCCTGGGGCGTGGCGATGCGGGCCGCCGCCGAGAGCCCCGAGACCGCGGCCCTGATGGGCGTGCGCCTGGGCCGGGTCTCGCTCGGCGCCTGGGCGGTGGCGGGCGGCCTCGCCGCGGTGGCGGCGCTCTTCCTCACCGTCTTCCCGACCCCGGGGCTCGAACGGGCCACCTCACTGGCCGCGCTGAAGGCGTTCCCCGCGGCGATCCTCGGCGGCCTCGACTCCACCACGGGAGCGCTCGTCGGCGGGCTCGTGGTCGGGGTCACGGAGTCGCTCGCCACCGGTTACCAGAGCGAACTCACCTTCCTCGGCCGGGGCCTCGGCGACCTGGCGCCCTACCTCGTCATGACCGTCATCCTCCTCATCCGGCCCGCCGGACTCTTCGGCACGAAGGAGCTCGCCCGTGTCTGAAGTCCTGGCCCGTGGACGGGGACTGCGCTCCCGAGGCCGTACGAGGCTGAGCCGTCACCGCACGTACGTCTGGATCGCGGGCGCCGTGCTCCTGCTCGCCCTGCCCTTCTACCTCGACCGGTTCTGGCTCCAGGCGGGCCTCTTCGCCATGGCCGCCGCCATCGGCGCGATCGGCCTCAACCTCCTCACCGGCGCGACCGGCCAGCTCTCCATGGGACACGCCTTCTTCCTCGCGATCGGCGCGTACGGATACTGCGTCTTCGCGGGGGACGGGGAGGACGGCCTGAGCGGCCTCGGGCTCCCCACCTGGATCGCCGCCGCCCTGGCCGTCGTCGTCGCGGGGATCGCGGGCGGGCTCTTCAGCCCCATCGCGGGACGCCTGCGCGGCGCCTACCTCGGCATCGCGACCCTCGCGCTCATCTTCATCGGGCAGCACGTGCTCTTCAACGCCCACGACCTGACGGGCGGCTCCAACGGACGCGACGTGCCGCCGCTGAGCGTCTTCGGCATCACCTTCGACGACAGCGAGCTCGTGGTGGCCGCCGTGCCGTTCGGGGCCTCGGAGAAGCTCTGGTACGCGGGGCTCGTCCTGCTGCTCGGCTGCGGCCTCTTCGCCCGCGGCGTGCTGCGGGGCCGCCCCGGACGCGCCATGAACGCCATCCGCGACCACCGCATCGCCGCGGGTGTCATCGGAGTGCCCGTCGCCCGCTACCGCGCCGGCGTCTTCATCCTGTCGTCGATGTACGCGGGCCTCGCGGGCGTCCTGCTCGCCCTGATCTTCCAGCGCACCGTGCCGGACTACTTCGGCATGACGCTGTCCCTCGAATTCCTCGCCATGATCGTCATCGGCGGCCTCGGCTCGGTCGCGGGCGCGGTGGCCGGCGCCGCCGTGGTGTCCCTGCTGCCGCAGCTCCTGACCCGGTACAGCGACGCGCTGCCCCTGGTCGCGGCCCCCGGCAGTGGCGGGATCACACCGGGTGAGGCATCCCGGTATCTGTACGGCGCCGCCGTCGTGGCGGTGGTGCTGTTCCTGCCCGGCGGTCTGGCCAGCATCACCGCCCGGCGCTCCAGGCCGAAGTCCGGCCACACTCCAGGGGAGGAACAATGAGTTCACGCAGGTTGAAAAGGACCACGGCGACGGCGACGGCGCTCGCCGCGCTGCTCGCGGTCGCGGGTTGCAGCTCCAAGGCGGGGGACGACAAGGGCGACAAGGAGGATGCGGGCGGGGTCAAGTCCGGTGTCGGCGTCTCCGCCAAGACGATCAACCTCGGTGTGCTCACCGACATGACCGGCGTCTACGCGACGCTCGGCAAGAGCGTCACACAGGCCCAGCAGCTCTACGTCAAGCAGACCAACGCCGACGGCGGCATCTGCGGCCGCAAGCTGAAGCTGACCGTCCGCGACCACGGCTACGACCCCCAGAAGGCGGTCGCCGCGTACACCGAGCTGGAGCCGGACGTCCTCGGCTTCGCCCAGTTCATCGGCTCCCCGTTCGTCGCCGCGGTCAAGCAGCGGGTCGACTCCAACAAGGGGCTCGTACTGCCGCAGGCCTGGTCGGCGAACCTGCTCGGCAGCCCGTACGTCCGGGTCGTCGGCTCGACGTACGACCTGGAGACGATCAACGCGATCGACTTCCTGATGAAGGAGAAGGGCCTCAAGAAGGGCGACAAGCTCGGCCATGTCTACTTCGAGGGCGACTACGGCGAGAACGCCCTGAAGGGCTCGCAGTACATGGCGAAGGAGTCGGGGCTCACCGTCGTGGAGCAGAAGATCAAGGCCACCGACAACGACATGACGGCGCAGGTCGCCGCCCTGAAGAAGGCCGGGGTCAAGGCCGTGGTGCTCAGCGCGGGCCCCCGGCAGGCGGCCTCGCTGGTGGGTGTCGCGGCGGCGGGCAAGTTCGACGTGCCGATCATCGGCAACAACTCGGCGTTCTCCCCCCAGCTCCTGGGCACCCAGGCGGGCCCGGCCCTGGCCGCGAACTACTACGTGGCCTCGCCGACCCTCCCGATCGGCGCGGAAACCCCCGCGGCGAAGAAGCTGGTCGCCGACTACAAGAAGGCGTACCCCAAGGACTCCCTGGACAACGGCGTCACGGCCGGCTGGACCGCGGCGTCCGTCTTCGGCGAGGCCCTGAAGAAGGCGTGCGAGAGCAAGGACCTGACCCGTGAGGGCGTGGACAAGGCCCTCCTGACGATCGACGCCTACGACACGGGCTTCGGCGTCAAGCAGGACTTCAGCGACCCGAAGGCGCCCTCCTCCAAGGAGAGCGTGATCCTGCGCCCCGACAAGGGCGTGACGGGCGGCATGAAGGTCGCCAGGGAGCCGGAAGCGGCGGCAGCGGCCGAGGGATACACACCCGGCGCCTGAGAAGTGCCTGAACGAACGAACAACCAGAAGGGGCCCGAACCAATTGGTTCGGGCCCCTTCTGGCAACGTACAGAAACCGCTACGGCAACTGCGCCGCCCGTGCCTCACGCCGATTGTCCCGGAAGTTGTTCACCCTCCGAGCCGTGGCGAAGAGGGGGATCACCGCACCGAGAACGACCTGGAGCGCGCAGCCGGTCTGCAGGAGCAGCAGACCGCCCGGGGCGTCGAACGCCCAGGCCGCGAGCAGCCCCATGGCCGCGACGATCCACGCGAGCATGGCCACCGCGAGCGGACCCCGCGGCTTGGGGTACTCGACGCGGCTGACCATGAGCCAGGCCGTGCCGGTGATCGCCAGGAGCGTCGCCCAGAAGGGCAGCTCCAGGAGCACGATCGAGACGACCGTGAGCGCGCCGAAGGGCGAGGGCATCCCCTGGAAGGTGCCGTCCTTCACGGTCACGCAACTGAACCGCGCAAGCCGTAGCACCACCGCCAACAGCACGACGATCGCTCCGACCGCGGCCACTCTCTGGTGCGCGTCGTCGGCGACCATGCCGTAGACGAGCACGAAGTACGCGGGGGCCAGACCGAAGCTGATCAGGTCCGACAGGTTGTCGAGCTCCGCGCCCATCGGCGAGGACCGCAGCTTGCGCGCCACGAGCCCGTCGAAGAGGTCGAAGACGGCCGCGCAGAGCATCAGGATCACGGCGGTCGCGGCGGAGTGCCGCGCCATGCCGCTTTCGTTGCTGCCCTGCAGGTGCGGGATGAGGATGCCGGTGGTGGTGAAGTACACCGCCATGAAGCCGCAGGTGGCGTTACCGAGCGTGAGGGTGTCCGCTATCGAGAGGCGCAGTGAGAGAGGCATCTCCTCGTCGGCCTCGTCCTCGGCCGCCTCGGGCACCCAGCCCGCTTGTGTCTCGGGATCAACCACGGTCAATGCGAGTCACCCCAGCCACGGTCTTCTGACCGACCTCGACGTCCACGTCGACACCCTCGGGGAGGTAGATGTCGACGCGAGAGCCGAAGCGGATCAGGCCGATCCGTTCGCCTTGCTCCACCTTCGTGCCCTGCGGCACGTAAGGAACGATGCGCCGCGCGACAGCGCCCGCGATCTGGATCATCTCGATGTCACCGAGCTCGGTGTCGAAGTGCCAGACAACACGTTCGTTGTTCTCGCTCTCCTTGTTGAACGCCGGGACGAACCCGCCGGGGATGTGCTCCACGGACGTCACCGTGCCCGCGAGGGGCGCTCGGTTGACGTGGACGTTCAGCGGGCTCATGAAGATCGCGACGCGGGTGCGTCCGTCCTTCCACGGCATGATGCTCTGCACCACACCGTCGGCCGGGGAGATGACCCGGCCCTGGGCGATGTCGCGCTCGGGGTCGCGGAAGAACCACAGCATGCCCGCCGCCAGAGCGGTGGCGGGCACGGCGACGGCCGCGGCAACCCCCGGCTTGGGAGCACGACGCGCACGCACCAGGCTGAGTGCCGCGGTGGCGACAGTCGGCAGGAGCCACGGCGATGCTCCGCGCGCAAGGCGTACGCCAGCGAGGCTGTCGCGTGGTGCAGAGGTTTGGCTGTGGGGCATGGATGACCTTCGTAGCGGATGATGCCGCGCAGTTGACGGGGGACGGCGGCTTTTTCCGGATGGTATCGGTTGCGAGCCACAACTGGGCAAGCCAAGAAGCGGAGTCGACGGCCGAAGAGTGTTGACAGGGTGTGACCTTCTTCTCGAAGAAATCATCCCAAAACGGGCATCTAGCCCTGGAATCGATACTCTTCGAGCAGTCGGCGTCCAATGATCATTTTCTGGATCTCGGCGGTACCTTCGCCGATCAGCAGCATCGGAGCCTCACGGTACAGACGCTCGATCTCGTACTCCTTCGAGAAGCCGTAACCGCCATGAATCCGGAACGCGTCCTCTACGACTTCTTTGCAGTATTCGGATGCGAGGTACTTCGCCATCCCTGCTTCGAGGTCGTTTCGCTCCCCGGAGTCCTTTTTGCGTGCCGCATTCACCATCATCGCATGGGCGGCCTCGACCTTGGTAGCCATCTCGGCCAGCTTGAACTGAATCGCCTGGTGCTGGGCGATCGCCTTGCCGAAAGTGTGACGTTGCTGGGCGTAAGAGACGCCGAGCTCAAATGCACGTTGAGCGACACCGCAACCACGAGCCGCGACATTCACGCGGCCGACTTCGACACCGTCCATCATTTGGTAAAACCCTCGGCCGGTGGTCCCGCCGAGCACGCGATTGGCTGGAATTCGCAGTCCGTCCATGATGAGTTCGGTGGTGTCCACCCCCTTATATCCCATTTTGTCGATCTTGCCCGGGATGGTGAGGCCGGGCCGGACCTCCCCGAAGCCGGGCTCCTTCTCGACGAGGAAGGTCGTCATCGACTTGTGGGGCGCCGTGCCCTCCGGGTGTCCTTCGTCACTCCGGCACAGCACGGCGACGAGATGGGACGTTCCGCCGTTCGTCAGCCACATCTTCTGACCGTTCAGGACGTACTCGTCGCCCTCCTTGACGCCCTTGGACGTGATCGCCGACACGTCGGAGCCGAGTGCGGGCTCCGACATGGAGAACGCGCCGCGCACCTCGCCGGCCGCCATCCGGGGCAGGAAGGTGTCCTTCTGCTCCTGCGTCCCGTGCTGCTTGAGCATGTAGGCGACGATGAAGTGGGTGTTGATGATGCCGGAGACCGACATCCAGCCACGCGCTATCTCCTCGACGCACAGGGCGTACGTGAGCAGCGACTCGCCCAGACCGCCGTACTCCTCCGGGATCATGAGCCCGAAGAGGCCCAACTCCTTGAGACCGTCCACGATCTGCTGGGGGTACTCGTCACGGTGCTCCAGCTCCGTGGCGACCGGAATGATCTCCTTGTCGACGAAGTCCCGGACCGTGGCCAGGATCTCCTGCTGGATGTCGGTGAGACCTGCGGTCTGCGCGAGTCGGCTCATGGCTTCACTTCTCCTGGGACTTGAGCTCCGGGCGGCCGGGCTGCTCGCCGCCGCGCTCCTTGATGTACGTCTCGGTGGGGACCATCACCTTGCGGCGGAACACGCAGACCAGCGTGGAGTCCTGCTTGTAGCCCTTGGTCTCCACGTGGACGATCCCGCGGTCGGACTTGGACTTGGACGGGGTCTTGTCCAGGACCGTGGTCTCGCCGTAGATCGTGTCGCCGTGGAAGGTCGGCGCCACGTGCTTGAGCGACTCGACCTCCAGGTTGGCGATCGCCTTGCCCGAGACGTCCGGCACGGACATGCCCAGAAGCAGCGAGTAGATGTAGTTGCCCACGACGACGTTCTTCCCGAAGTCGGTCGTCTTCTCCGCATAGTTGCTGTCCATGTGGAGGGGGTGGTGGTTCATCGTCAGGAGGCAGAAGAGGTGGTCGTCGTACTCGGTGACCGTCTTGCCGGGCCAGTGCTTGTAGACGTCCCCGACGGTGAACTCTTCGTAGGTGCGGCCGAACTGCATCTCAGGCCTCCGGGATCTCGAACTTGGAGGTACGGGTCATGCCGGCGGCGCGCCCCTTGCCGGAGATGACGAGCGCCATCTTGCGGCTGGCCTCGTCGATCATCTCGTCGCCGAGCATCGCGGAGCCCTTCTTGCCGCCCGCCTCGGAGGTGTAGAAGTCGTAGGCGTCCAGGATCAGCTCGGCGTGGTCGTAGTCCTCCTGGGAGGGAGAGAAGACCTCGTTGGCGGCGTCGACCTGGCCGGGGTGCAGGACCCACTTGCCGTCGAAGCCGAGCGCGGCGGCGCGGTTCGCGACCTCGCGGTAACCGTCGACGTTCTTGATCTGGAGGTAAGGACCGTCGATCGCCTGGAGGTTGTTGGCGCGGGCGGCCATCAGGATCTTCATCAGGATGAAGTGGTAGGCGTCGGCCGGGTAGCCGGGCGGCTGCTCGCCGACGACCAGGGACTTCATGTTGATCGATGCCATGAAGTCGGCCGGGCCGAAGATGATCGTCTCGACGCGCGGGGACGCCTGCGCGATCGCGTTGACGTTGTTGAGGCCCTGCGCGTTCTCGATCTGAGCCTCGATGCCGATCTTGCCGACCTCGAAGCCCATCGTCTTCTCGATCTGGGTGAGCAGGAAGTCGAGCGCCACGACCTGGTCGGCGCTCTGCACCTTCGGCAGCATGATGCAGTCGAGGTTCTGGCCCGCGCCCTCGACGACCGTGACGACGTCGCGGTACGTCCACTCGGTCGTCCAGTCGTTGACGCGCACGACCCGCGTCTTGCCCGTCCAGTCGCCCTCGTTGAGGAACTTCACGATGGTGTGCCGGGCCTCCGGCTTGGCGAGCGGCGCGCAGGCGTCCTCCAGGTCGAGGAAGACCTGATCGGCGGGGAGGCCCTGGGCCTTCTCCAGGAAGCGCGGGTTCGACCCCGGGACCGCCAGACAGGAACGACGGGGGCGGAGACGGTTGATAGGCGCGGTCATGCGGGGACCTCCAGAGGGTCGAGCTGGTTCGCTTTCCGGATCTCGTCGACGATACGGCCGATGATCTCGGTGATGCCGAAGTCCTTGGGGGTGAAGACAGCGGCCACACCCGCCGCCTTCAGGTCCTCGGCGTCGCTGTTGGGGATGATGCCGCCCGCGATGACGGGGATGTCGGGCGCGCCCGCCTCGCGCAGGCGCACGAGGACGTCCGGTACGAGCTGCGCGTGCGAGCCGGAGAGGATCGACAGGCCCACGGCGTGCACGTCCTCGGCGATCGCGGCGGCCACGATCTCCTCCGGGGTGAGCCTGATGCCCTGGTAGACCACCTCGAAGCCGGCGTCACGCGCACGCACCGCGATCTGCTCGGCCCCGTTGGAGTGCCCGTCCAGGCCCGGCTTGCCCACCAGGAAGCGCAGCTTGCCGGTGCCGAGGTCGGCGGCGGTCTTGGCGACCTTGTCGCGGACCAGGGCCAGCGGCGTGCCCGCCTCCGCGGTGACGGTCACCGGAGCGCTGGAGACGCCCGTGGGCGCCCGGAACTCCCCGAAGACCTCCCGCAGGGCACCCGCCCACTCCCCGGTCGTCACACCGGCGCGTGCGCACTCCAGGGTGGCCTCCATGAGGTTGCCCGTGCCGGCGGCGACCTCCTTGAGCCGCTCCAGGGCCTTGCAGGGGCGCGGGTGGTTGAACGGCGGCTGGTAGCGGGTGTCGCGCCAGTGCTTGAGGGCGTTCACCACGCGGTTCTCGACGGCCGGGTCGACCGTCATGATCGCGGTGTCCAGGTCCGCGGTGAGCGGGTTCGGCTCGGTCGACTCGTAGGCGTTGACGCCGACGATCTTCTCCTCACCCGACTCGATGCGCGCCCTGCGCTCGGCGTGCGACGAGACCAGCTGCGACTTCAGGTAGCCGGACTCGACGGCGGCCATCGCGCCGCCCATCTGCTCGATGCGGTCCATCTCGGCGAGCGACTCCTCGACGAGGGACTCCACCTTGGCCTCGATGACGTGCGAGCCCTCGAAGATGTCCTCGTACTCCAGGAGATCGCTCTCCAGGGCGAGCACCTGCTGGATGCGCAGCGACCACTGCTGGTCCCACGGCCGGGGCAGCCCCAGGGCCTCGTTCCAGGCGGGAAGCTGCACGGCACGCGCGCGTGCGTCCTTGGAGAGCGTGACGGCCAGCATCTCAAGGACGATGCGCTGGACGTTGTTCTCGGGCTGCGCCTCGGTCAGGCCGAGCGAGTTGACCTGCACGCCGTAGCGGAACCGGCGTTGCTTGGGGTTGGTGATGCCGTACCGCTCGCGCGTGATCCGGTCCCAGATGCGGCCGAACGCCCGCATCTTGCACATCTCCTCGACGAAGCGGACGCCCGCGTTCACGAAGAAGGAGATACGGGCGACGACGTCACCGAACTTCTCCTCGGGCACCTGGCCCGAGTCGCGCACGGCGTCCAGGACGGCGACAGCGGTGGACATCGCGTACGCGATCTCCTGCACCGGAGTGGCCCCGGCCTCCTGCAGGTGGTAGCTGCAGATGTTGATCGGGTTCCACTTGGGGATGTGCGCCACCGTGTACGTGATCATGTCGGTGGTGAGGCGGAGGGAGGGCACCGGCGGGAAGACGTGCGTCCCGCGCGAGAGGTACTCCTTGACGATGTCGTTCTGCGTCGTCCCCTGGAGCTGCGTGATGTCCACGCCCTGCTCCTCCGCGACCACCTGGTAGAGCGCCAGAAGCCACATGGCGGTGGCGTTGATCGTCATCGAGGTGTTCATCTGGTCCAGGGGGATGTCCTGGAACAGGCGCCGCATGTCGCCGACGTGCGAGACCGGGACGCCTACCCGGCCGACCTCACCGCGGGCGAGGATGTGGTCCGGGTCGTAGCCGGTCTGCGTGGGCAGGTCGAACGCGACCGACAGGCCCGTCTGGCCCTTGGCCAGGTTGCGCCGGTACAGCTCGTTGGACGCCTCGGCCGTGGAGTGACCGGCATAGGTACGCATGAGCCACGGCCGGTCCTTCTGACGCTCTGTCATGTGCGAACCCTCAGCCTCAGACGTTCCGGAAGCGGTTGATGGCGTCGATGTGCTTGGCCCGCATCTCCGGGTCGCGCACGCCGAGACCCTCCTGGGGCGCGAGGGCGAGGACGCCGACCTTGCCCTGGTGGAGGTTGCGGTGCACGTCGTAGGCGGCCTGCCCGGTGTCCTCGAGCGAGTAGACGCGGGAGAGGGTGGGGTGGATCTTGCCCTTGGCGATGAGGCGGTTGGCCTCCCACGCCTCGCGGTAGTTGGCGAAGTGCGAGCCGATGATCCGCTTCAGGGACATCCACAGGTAGCGGTTGTCGTACTCGTGGTTGTAACCCGAGGTCGAGGCGCAGGTCACGATGGTGCCGCCCTTGCGGGTGACGTAGACCGAGGCGCCGAAGGTCTCGCGGCCCGGGTGCTCGAAGACGATGTCCACGTCCTCGCCGCCGGTCAGCTCGCGGATGCGCTTGCCGAAGCGCTTCCACTCCTTGGGGTCCTGGTTGTGCTCGTCCTTCCAGAACTTGTAGCCCTCGGCGTTGCGGTCGATGATCGCCTCGGCGCCCATCGCGCGGCAGATGTCCGCCTTCTGGTCGCTGGAGACGACACAGATGGGGTTGGCGCCGCCGGCCAGGGCGAACTGGGTGGCGTACGAACCGAGTCCGCCGCTCGCGCCCCAGATCAGGACGTTGTCGCCCTGCTTCATGCCGGCGCCGTTGCGCGAGACCAGCTGGCGGTAGGCGGTGGAGTTCACCAGGCCGGGCGATGCGGCCTCCTCCCAGCTCAGGTGGTCCGGCTTGGGCATGAGCTGGTTGGACTTGACCAGGGCGATCTCGGCGAGCCCGCCGAAGTTGGTCTCGAAGCCCCAGATGCGCTGCTCGGGGTCGAGCATCGTGTCGTTGTGGCCGTCGGAGGACTCCAGCTCGACGCTCAGGCAGTGCGCGACGACCTCGTCGCCCGGGTTCCACGCGTTCACGCCGGGTCCGGTGCGCAGCACGACGCCCGCGAGGTCGGAGCCGATGATGTGGTACGGCAGGTCGTGGCGCTTGGTGAGCTCCGACAGGCGGCCGTAACGCTCCAGGAAGCTGAAGGTGGACACGGGCTCGAAGATCGAGGTCCACACGGAGTTGTAGTTGACCGAGGAGGCCATCACGGCCACCAGGGCCTCACCCGGGCCGAGTTCGGGGACCGGCACGTCGTCCAGGTGAATCGACTTGCGGGGGTCCTTGTCGCGGGTCTCGAGCCCGGCGAACATCTCCGTCTCGTCCTTGTGCACGGTGATCGCGCGGTACGAGTCGGGGAGCGGAAGAGCGGCGAAGTCGGCGGACGAGGTGTCCGGCGACTGGATCGCGTCCAGGATTTCCTTCACGGTGATGCCTCCGGCGAAGTTCATGCCCCCTTTGAGGGGAGCACGCTCTTGAGGGTTACGTCGGGTGCTGCTGGTGCAGGTGGTGGAGGTGTGCCGTCGGTTCGGCGAAGGGTGATGCTCGGCAGCGCTTGGTGTGGCGCGGGAGGTTGCCTGTGACGCAGGCGTCCGGGCGCACAAGCCGTGGCTTGTGGGGACAGCCGGCGTACGGAAGTTCTCTGCACGCCGGCCGCCCGGACAACATCAACGTATGACACCGCGTGCCAGTCGGCAAGACACTGAGTGCCAGCAATTTTTGATAGATGATCGATCAGTGCAGGTCAGAGGGTGTGACGGCATGAAGAAGGGGGCGCTACCGGTGGGTAGCGCCCCCTCAAAAGCCGAGGACGAAAGGGTGGAAAAGGGGGCCTAGCGAGCCCCCGAGTGTCCTAGGAGTCCCGCTCCCGCAGCGCCTTCTCGATCGTCCGCATGATTTCGTCCAGCGGTGCGTCCGTCCGGGCCACGGTGACCAGGACATCGCCTCCGGTGCTCACCGAGGCCGCCGGAGCGGTGGTGGTGTCACGCCCCGCTCCGATGCCCGAACCGAAGGTCCTGCGGACGATGGCGAAGGCGTGGTCAAGCTGGGTCTCCACGTCGCCCTGGCCGCCCGCGCGGAGCCACCGGCGCAGCACGTGGTTGTGGGCTGTCACCACCGCCGAGGCGGCGACCTCAGCCAGGAGCGGGTCGTCGTTCCCGTCGTGGTGCGCCTGCTCGTCGAAGTGGCCCAGGAGATAGCGCGTGAAGAGCCGTTCGTAGCGAGCCACCGAGGCGATCTCCCGCTCGCGCAGCGTGGGGACCTCGCGCGTCAGGCGGTACCGCTCGACGGACACGGCGGGCGACGCCGCGTACATCTTCATGACTTCCTTGATGCCCCGGCACACCGTGTCGAGCGGGTGCTCGTGCGGCGGCGCCGCGTTCAGGACCGCCTCCGCCCGGATCAGCGTGTCGTCATGATCCGGGAAGATCGCCTCTTCCTTGGAGCGGAAGTGCCGGAAGAAGGTGCGCCGCGCGACACCGGCCTGCGCGGCGATCTCGTCGACCGTCGTCGCCTCGTACCCCTTGGACGCGAAGAGCTCCATCGCGGCGGCCGCCAGTTCCCTGCGCATCTTGAGGCGTTGGGCGGCGGCGCGGCTGCCGGCCGCGCTCTCGGGAGCGTCGGGCGTAGCGGGCGTACGTGAGGACTTGGCGGCCTTGGGCATGACCCGAACGTACTGCATATGCGCAGCCAGGTGCTCCTGCGGGACGGGGCCGCCCGACGGTTCGAGCAGCCCGCCCCAGTCGGTGCGCGGTCTGCCGTCAGGCGTGCCCCCGTCCGCTTCCGGCCTACCGTCGGGCATATTCGCGGAAGCCGCGGCCGGTCTTGCGGCCGAGGCAGCCCGCGGCCACCAAGTGTTCGAGCAGAGGGGCTGGAGCGAGGCCCGGGTCGCGGAACTCGCGGTGCAGGACCTTCTCGATGGCGAGGGAGACATCGAGGCCGACCACGTCCAGGAGCTCGAACGGGCCCATGGGGTAACCGCCGCCGAGCTTCATCGCGGCGTCGATGTCGTCGAGCGTCGCGTAGTGCTCCTGGACCATCTTGATCGCGTTGTTGAGGTAGGGGAAAAGGAGCGCGTTCACGATGAAACCGGCGCGGTCGCCGCAGTCCACCGGGTGCTTCTTGATGGTCGCGCAGACCTGCCGCACCGTGGCGTGCACGTCGTCGTCCGTGAGGACCGTGCGGACCACCTCGACCAGCTTCATCGCCGGCGCCGGGTTGAAGAAGTGCATGCCGATCACGTCACCGGGACGCGAGGTGGCACGGGCGCAGGCGACGACCGGCAGGGACGAGGTCGTGGTCGCCAGGATCGCGCCCGGCTTGCAGACCTTGTCGAAAGCCGCGAACAGCTGCTGCTTGATCTCCAGATCCTCGGCGACCGCCTCCAGGGCCAGATCGACGTCGGCGAACGCGTCGTACGTACCGGCCGGAACGATCCGGTCCAGCGTCTTGGCCGCGGTCTCCGCCGTCATTCGGCCCTTGTCGACGGAGCGCGAAAGGGACTTGGCGATACGGGACTTGGCCTTCTGCGCCTTCTCCTCGCTGCGCGCGGCGAGCACCACGTCGTAGCCGGCCTTCGCGAAGACCTCGGCGATCCCGGACGCCATGGTCCCGGATCCCGCGACACCGACCGAGCGGACGGTGCGCCCGCCGCCCTGCCGCCCGCCCTCCGGCGGGGTCAGCGCGTCCGGCACGACGACCGAACCGCCCGGCGCCGCTGCCTCGTCGTACGTGTAGAAGCCGCGCCCCGCCTTGCGTCCGGTCAGGCCCGCCTCGCTGAGCTGCTTGAGGATCGGGGCGGGTGCGTGCAGGCGGTCGTGGGACTCCGAGTACATCGCGTCCAGGACCGTGCGGGCGGTGTCGACGCCGATCAGGTCGAGCAGGGCCAGGGGGCCCATCGGAAGGCCGCAGCCAAGACGCATCGCCGCGTCGATGTCCTCCCGGGAGGCGTACTTCGCCTCGTACATCGCGGCGGCCTGGTTGAGGTAGCCGAACAGCAGGCCGTCGGCGATGAATCCGGGACGGTCGCCGACCGCGACGGGTTCCTTGCCGAGCGCGTACGCCAGGTCGGTGACGGAGGCGACGGCCGCGGGCGCGGTAAGGACGGACGACACCACCTCGACCAGCTTCATCGCCGGGGCCGGGTTGAAGAAGTGCAGCCCGAGGACCCGCTCGGGACGCTGCGATTCGGCGGCCAGACGGGTCACGGACAGCGCGTTCGTGCCGGTCGCGATGATCGTCTCGGGGCGCACGACGCCGTCGAGTTCACGGATGATCTGCTGCTTGATCTCGTACGACTCCGGGGCGACCTCGATCACCAGGTCGGCGTCGGCCGCGGCCTGCAGGTCGGTGAAGGTGCGGACACGGGCGAGCGCGTCACGCCGCTCGTCCTCGGTGAGCTGCTCACGGCGCACGGCCCGCGCGGTGGACGACTCGATGGCGGCGACGGCCTGGGCGCCCGCGGCCTCGCTGATGTCGATGCCGATGACCTCGCGTCCCGCGCGGGCCAGGACCTCGGCGATGCCGGTGCCCATCGTGCCGAGACCGATCACGGCGACGGTGTTCAAGGGAGTGTCCATGCGTGGACTCCAGGAAGTGAGTGACGACTGAGGGGCGCACGCGGTGCGCGGCAACGGCGGCGCGACGTACGGAAAGTGAGCTGCTGTGTGTCGTGATCGGGCGGCGAAGCGCGCACGCCCGTGAGGAGTCGACCGGCTCTGTCCCGGAGCCACGTCGTACTGGGTGGAGCTGAGGTGCTCGAAGCACCGAACCGACAAACACTCGCTCGCACCGGCTGCGTCACCAGGCCGCTGCGAGGTTCAGATACTGCTGACGGGGAGTGTGCCCCGCTCACATGAGATTAACCGGCGAGTAACGAGCGCGCCAGTCCCCAGGGTTTGTGATCTGTATCGCGGATAGGCTCCCGTCATGGACGTGGAGTTGCGCACGGTGACGGAACGCTTACGCCGCGAGGCGGGAGTCTCGGACAGCTACGAGAGGCTGGTCGCGACCGGCGATGTGGAGGAACTCGCGGAGGTGCTCGCCGCGGCGGGTCAGCCACTGTGGGCGCGGGAGCTGGCGGCGGTCCGGCTCGGCACCGCGGGGGACAGCCGCGCCTTCGAGTCGCTCGTGCTGCTCCTCAACCACCGGGACCCCTCACGCTGCGCGGCCGCCGCGTACGCGCTGGCCAGGCTGGGTGATCCACGTACGGCACGGGCGGCAGCGGCCCTGGCCACCAATGAGCTGCGCGTCGCCTACGCCCTCTACCCCGTGCGTCTGCTCACCGAGCTGCGCGCGCCCGAATCGGCGCCCGCCCTCATCACCACGCTGGGGCGCAGGCTCGCCCCGCACGATCCGTACGGCAAAATCGCGCTTGCCTGTGTGGAGGGCCTCGGCGCGCTGGGGGATCCGCGAGCCCGGCCCGTCCTGACGCAGGCATGCGGTTTCCCGCGCCTCGCGGCGGCGGCATCCGCGGCACTGGCCCGCCTGCCGGGTTACTGACCTTGTTGGCGTGATGTCGCGAGGGCTGACAAGTCTTGGTTTTCGCAGTAGGCCGGTCATATGAGGTATCCGCAAGGGGGTGGGCTGAC